>JBLNGH010000335.1:0-14567 GCA_050264575.1 Acidobacteriota bacterium
CCGGAGAAAGGCTCGGAAACGCCTCGAGCCCCTGCTGCAAGGTCAGCCGCTGCGAGCTCATGAGCACCGGCCCGGCCGTGGACGCGGACCCGCCGCGGAACCATCCGAAGTACGCGGCCGCTGCGACCGCCAGCACGATCGCGCCCGCAACAGCTGCCAGCACCATTCTCGATGGTCCCCGGCGCCGATCGATTTTCGCCGCGACCGCCGCAGTCTCACGCGCGGGAAGCGCGATCGCCTGACCCGACTGGATCTCTCGCTGCAGATCCTCGAGCTCGTTTCTCAGATCTTTCGCGGACTGATAGCGGCGCTCCGGATCCTTGACCAGCGCGCGCCGGATGATCTGCGCGAGCTCTTTCGGCGTGTCGGCCCTGAGCGCGGTCGCCGATGCCGGCGTATCCCTCACAATCGAGGCGAGGACCGACAGCGACGTCTCGCCTTTGAACGGCCGCTCGCCCGTTGCCATCTCGTACAGGATCACGCCGAGCGAGAAGATGTCCGTGCGATGATCGACGGCCTTGCCTTCGGCCTGCTCGGGCGACATGTACGCGACCGTGCCGACGATCTTCCCTTCCCCGGTCGCGAGCTGCGTGGCCGCGAGCTCCGTGCCCCCGGCGTCCGGAACCGTTTCCCTCAACTTCGCGAGACCGAAGTCGAGCAGCTTGACGCGGCCGTCGGCGCGAACCATCACGTTCGCCGGTTTGAGATCGCGATGGGTCACACCCTTGTCGTGCGCCGCCGCCACCGCGTCGCTGATTGCGATCGCGATCTCGAGAAGCCTCGGAAGCGGCAGCCCTTGTTTCGGAATCACATCCGCGAGCGTCGTCCCTTCCACGAGCTCCATCGTCAGGAAATGAAAATCGGCCTCGTGTTCGACCGAATGAATCGTGACGATATGGGGGTGGTTCAGAGCCGCGATCGCGCGGGCCTCGCGCTCGAACCGCTCGCGCCGCTCGGGGTCGGCCGCGAGCGCCGCCGGCAGAACCTTGATGGCGATTTCACGCCCCAGGCGCGGGTCGCGCGCCCGGTAGACCTCGCCCATCCCGCCGGCGCCGATGTGGCCGAGAATCTCGTACCCGCCGAGCCTGGAGCCCGCTTCCAAGGTCATGTCGGCCTGTCGCAGGGATCTTCGGGATTATAGGCGGGCCCTGGGTACAAAACTGTCGGCGGGAACAAGTTCGAAGTTCTAAGTTGTAACTTCAGACCGCGTTCTAAGCGGTCTGCTCAGGAGCCCGGACTGTCCGGCGGTTCGAGACTCCTGGACGCCACGATGCGACAACTTTGATCGACCTCTGGAAGCAGCAGTTTGGACCCGGCGTCGAGGAACCGGGCTGAGGAATCAATCACGACTCGCCTGGCGGCAAATTCCGACAACGACTGGCAGCCGCCGCTCTTTTCGATGAAGTAGGTCGCCCCGTTCGAACGAACGACCACGGCCGTATCGCCAGAGACCCTCTGCACGAGTACGAATTCCCGCGACGGCTCGATTGACAGCGTGAAGTTCCTCAAGAGGCCCAGACCGAGAAATACCGCCGTCCAGATGAACGTGGCTTTCATAGGTGCCCTGCATATCGGCCGGTTGCCGATCGGGCCTTACAGTCCCGCCGGGTTCAGCGCTCGAGAATGCCGATGGCTGGACGAAAGTGAGAACGGCTCTAGAATGGGCCCCCCCTATGTCGGCTCGCGAACCTCGCGCTCCGGAGGAACGGATCGGAACGGCGTCGCTCGGCCGGGACGAAGCCGCGGTCGAAGCACGCAGCGCGACTCTGCTGAAAGAACTGTCGATCCGCGATCTCGTCTTCGCGCAGATCCTGTTCATCGTCGGCCTGCAGTGGGTGGGCGTGGCCGCGAAGCAGGGACCGGCGCACGTCATCTTCTGGCTCATTGCGGTCGCGTTGTTCTACATCCCGTCGGCGATCGTCGCCGTGTGGCTCAACCGCGCGATGCCGCTCGAGGGCGGGCTCTATCAGTGGGCCAAGATCGGCTTCAACGAATCGTTCGGTTTCCTCGTCGCCTGGAACCTCTGGCTGTTCGCGATCCTGAACATGACGAACGTGGGCCTGCAGTTCACGCAGTACCTCGGATACATCTTCGGACCGCGCGTGGCCGCATTCGCGGCGCAGAACTGGGTCATCTGCGGCATGACGGCGATCGTCGTCGGCGCGCTGGTCGCGATCACGATCGTCGGGCTCCAGCTCGGGAAATGGGTCCACAACGCGGGCGGCGTCCTGATGCTTGCGACGTTCGCGATGATCATCGCCCTGCCCTGGCTCAACGTCGCCAACGGTACCCTCGCCGCATTCCATCCGCTGCAGACGACGACGCCCGTCATCTCGCTGCTGAGTCTGAATCTGCTGGGCAAGATGGGGTTCGGCGCGTTCGGCGGCTTCGAGTACGTCGCCATTCACGCCGGCGAATGCCGTGACCCGGTCCGCAGCATCACGCGCGCCACGGTCATCGGCGCGCCGATCATCGTCCTCATGTTCGTCCTCGGCACGAGCTCGGTGCTGGGTATGATTCCCATGGACCAGATCGATCTCATCGCGCCGATTCCGCAGCTGCTCACCGTGGGTTTCGGGCCGCTCGGGGCGGCCGCCGCCATCGCGCCGCTGACGCTCAGCGCGATGCTCGCGATCCGCTTCGCGCAGGCGAGCGTGAACTTCGCGGGCAGCACGCGCCTGCCGATGGTCGCGGGCTGGGATCGGCTGCTGCCGTCGTGGTTCACGCGGTTGAGCGACAGGTACCGCACGCCGGTGAACTCGATTCTCTTCGTCGGCGCCGCGACGTTCGTCCTGAGCACGCTCGGTCTGGTTGGCGTCGGGCGGCAGGAAGCGTTTCAGCTGCTCTGGAATTCCGCGGGGATTTTCTACGCGCTGACGTATCTCGCGATGTTCGCCGTGACCCTCGTGGGCCTCAGACGTGCCGCGGATCCGCCCCCCTGGTGGGTCAGAGGGTGCGCCGCATCAGGCTTCCTGATGACGGCGCTTTACGTGGGACTCTCGGTCCTGCCGATCATTCCGGTCGGCAGCCGCACGCTGTTTGCGCTGAAGATCACCGGCCTGATCGTCATCACCAATCTGATCGGCGCGGCGCTGCTGCTGTCGGGACGCAGGCGACGCGCCCCGGCCTCGACCGCCTGAAGGCGTCAGATGTCAGCTCAAACACCCCAGCCGGGCCGGATCGACAGACGGGGAGCGCAGACGAATCGAGCCGGCCTGATGCGCTGGCTCCCCGGACTGCAGACATTCCGGCAGTACGAATCATCCTGGCTCAGACACGACCTCGTCGCCGGTCTCGTCATGACGACGATGCTGGTGCCGGTCGGGATTGCGTACGCGCAGGCGTCGGGGGTTCCGGGGATCAACGGGCTCTACGCGACGATCGTGCCGCTGCTCGTCTACGCGGTATTCGGGCCGAGCCGCATCCTGGTGCTCGGTCCGGACTCGGCGCTTGCGGCCGTGATTCTCGCGGTCGTGCTGCCGCTTTCCGGCGGCGACCCGAAGCAGGCGGTCGCGCATGCCGCGGTCATGGCGATCGTCGCCGGGGTGGTCTGTGTTGTTGCCGGCGTTGCCCGCCTCGGTTTCATCACCGAGCTCCTGTCAAAGCCGATTCGCTACGGATACATGAACGGGATTGCGCTGACGGTGATGCTGAGCCAGGTTCCCAAACTGCTTGGCTTTTCCGCGTCGGGCAACGGTCCATTGCGTCAGATCCTGGGCATCGTCGAGAAGATCGTCGGCGGCCACACGAATCTCGCCGCGCTTGGCATCGGCGGCACCGCGCTCGTCCTGATTCTGTTCCTCAAGCGATGGCGGCGCGTGCCGGGCATTCTGATCGCGGTCACTGCTGCCACACTCGTCGTGGCGGTTTTCGATCTGGCGAGCCGGTACGGCGTCGCGGTTCTCGGTCCGTTGCCGCAGGGTTTGCCGACGCCCATGGTCCCGATCATCCCGATCGAGAATCTCGGACCGGTCGTCATGGGCGGCATCGCGGTGGCGCTCGTCGCGTTTGCCGACACCAGCGTCCTGTCGCGGACGTACGCCGCGAAGCTGCGCACGCCGGTCGATCCGAACCAGGAAATGACCGGGCTCGGCGTCGCCAATCTCGCCGCCGGTTTCTTTCAAGGATTTCCGATCAGCAGCAGCTCGTCACGCACCCCGGTGGCCGAGGCGGCCGGCGCGAAGACGCTGCTGACCAGCATCGTCGGCGCGATCGCGATCGCGCTGCTGCTCCTCGTCGCGCCCACGCTCCTGAAGGATCTGCCGCAGACGGCGCTGGCGGCCGTCGTCATCGCGTCGGCCATCGGGTTGATCGAAGTGGCCGACCTCGCGCGCATCTATCGCATCCAGCGGTGGGAGTTCTGGCTCTCGATGACCTGCTTCGCGGGCGTCGCAGTGTTCGGCGCGATTCCGGGCATCGCACTCGCGATCGTGATTGCCGTCGTCGAGTTCCTCTGGGACGGCTGGCGTCCGCACTCGGCCGTGCTCGGCCGCGTCGATCAGGTCAAGGGCTATCACGACATCACGCGCTATCCGGACGCGCGCCTGATTCCCGGCCTCGTGCTGTTCCGCTGGGATGCGCCGCTCTTTTTCGCCAACGCCGAACTGTTTCACGATCGTGTCCTCGACGCCGTTGCGGCGTCGCCAACGCCGGTTCAGTGGCTGGTCGTCACGGCAGAACCTGTCACCAGCGTCGATGTCACCGCCGCCGACGCCGTCAGCGATCTCGACGACATGCTGCGCGCCGCCGGCGTCACGCTGTGTTTTGCGGAGATGAAGGATCCGGTGAAAGACAAGCTGAAGCGTTTCGGACTGTTCGCTCGACTCGGCGAAGGCGAGTTCTTCGCCACCATCGGCGAAGCGGTCAACGCCTATCTTGCGAGTCATCCTGTCGATTGGGTGGATTGGGAGGATCGCGCGGAGAAGCGCTGAATCGCGGAGATTTCTTACTGTTTTGTCGTTCCAATCGCTTTCTGCTCGACCCCGACGAGGAGTTCCCGAATGCCCCACTTATCGGGAGTTCCGCACTCCATCAAACCAGAAGGGTCGAAGCGTCCCGAAGATTTGAACGTCTGAAACGGACGACGCGCCGCCCGACAGGGCAAGTTCGCGCAACGGATATGTAGACCAATAGTAGATGTGCGGTTGACTCGCGATCAGACCGCCGATCGAGGATCGCTCACTCGGCGCAGATTTGACGGAACAGCATTGCTCAGGCCCCGGCGTCATCGTTGCTCATGTATCCCCGCACGAAGGCTCATTGACATGGGGGGCAGGATGATCACGGGATTGAAAACCGGCGGCAAACGCGGCCCATCTTCGACCTTTGTGGGAAAGATGATCGCGTTTGTCTTTATTGTAATTGTCGGCGTTGGGGTGGTCGCAACCGCTGAAGCGGGCCCGATCACAATTCAGGGCACGCTCGTCTCCGACGGCACGCGAGATTTCACAGGCACGGGCTTTGGCGTGGTGCTGCCCGTTCTCACGCTTCAGAACTCACAAGGCACTGAGATGGGAGGCATCGGGTGGACCGGATCCACTGACTTCAGCTTTGACACAGTGACGGGCACCGGGACTGGTGGCGATCCCGACGGCGTCGTGAAGGACCAGGGGGTACATTCGCGGACGTACTCGTTCCAGGATCTGATCGACGCCGGCATCACCAGCACCAGCAATCTCGGCCTCGTCTTCAACGTGAACGAGACCGGAGCCAACCCGGGCACGACGCTGCTGGACGTCAGGATCGGCGTGTACCAGGCCAATAACGGGAGCTGGGTGCTCCAGACCGGAACTTGCTCCGGCAACGATCCGACGTGTCCCGGCCCCTTCCCCGTCACCAACCAGGGACAGGGCGGTGACGGATACCTGTTCGTACTGAACGGGGTGAGCCTGGCCACGTACTTCGCCAATCCGACGGCCTACCGGATCGGTCTCTGGGCAAACATCACCGGGACCGATGACGGTCCGGAGGACTTCTACTTCCAGAGCGTCGTTTGCACGACCAATTGCAATCCGCCGGTTCCCGAGCCGACCAGCCTGGCGTTGTTCGGCAGCGGGCTTTTTGCCGCAGCGAGCGCCGTGTATCGGCGGCGCAGGCTGGCCGCCAGAATCGCCGCGAGCTAACGGCTGGCTGCACGCGGATCCCGAAGCCCGATGCCAGAGGCCTGGCATCGGGCTTTTTTCTTGATGTCGCCCGCTACGGCCGCAGCCGGGAAACGGCGCGAGACGCGGCCTTCGCGTGAACCGTCAGTACGCCCTCATAAGGAAGGTTCAGCTTCACGATTTGCCCGGCAGCGACCTTCACGTCCGGCAGCGTCTCCGGTTGTTGTGAGCCGTTGCCGTTGGCCCGGTACACGCCATACGTACCGGCGGGCAGCCCCGCGAGCGTGAAATCACCCGATCCGCCCTGCGCTTTCACGACGACGACGTGGGTGCCGTCGCGGTTGACGAAGGCGACGGGATCGAATGGCCGCGCGGTGCTCGCCGCGCCGATGCGCTGCGCGCCGGGCCGGATGAACTTCGTGTATTGCCGCGTCAGCCTCGAGTTCGGGCAGATCTCAGCCGCGCCCTTGACGATCCGCACCCACTGCGACACGCATCGGCCGCCATCGACGAAGACTCCCTGCTGCCACGCCGACACGCGGGCCCACGTGAGATCCTGATGCAGCACGCGATAGTTCGCGCCGCTGTTCTCGGTCACGAAATCGCCCCAGGCCTCGAGCATCGACGTGCGCTTGCCGGTCTGAATCGCCTTCGCGCCGATGGCTTGGAGCTCGGCCTGCCCTCCGCCATACCGGTGATAGCTGATCTCCTGGAAGAGCGCGGCGGCGCCAGCGACCGACATCGCGCGATCGGCATAAGCGGGCGCACGTCCCAGGTTCGCCGTCGACGGCATGATGAACTCCGGCACCGCGAAGCCGTGGGCCTTCAGCTTCGCGGCCGCGGCGACTGCCACCCGTCCGATTCGAACGGCGTTCGAGTCCCACCAGTCCTCGAAATTGTCCGGCTCGTTCACGACGTCGATCCCGTCGGGGACGAACCCGTACTTGTCGCGCATGTGCGTGAACACGCCGAGCATGAACTCCGCGTACTCCTGCGGGTTCTCCCAGTGCTCGAACCGCGTGTTGGCCTCGTGGTCGACGTATTGCAACCCCGTGTAGAACGCTTCGCCTCTGGCCTTCAGCTTCTGTCTCAGCGGCGCGATGAAGCGATCGATCTCGTAGTCGAGCGCGCTGAAATCGAACTTCGTGAGATCGAGGACGTTCGCATTCCGGTTGTCATTGACGGGCGAGAACGATGCAGCGCCGCCGCCTTCGGTCCCGGATCGAATCGCGAGCCTCGCGCGGGTGAGACCGAGCTCGGTCACGGCCAGGTCGAGCGCCGCATCGAGCTGCGCGTCGGTCAGCGATCTGTAGTCGTTGATTGACGCGAGCACCGCGCCCTCCCACCCCTGCATCACCTGGTATTTCACGGTGGGATTGAGCGTGATGGTGGCGTCCTGCGGAGGTGGATGCGGCGCTCCGCTCACGAGCGCGATAGTCAACAGGAGTCGTTTCATTTCAGTTCTCACTTCGAAGCAGATTATGAAACAAAACGCTCGCTGCTCTTCAGGTACTGCTTGGACGGCAGGACCGCATGGCCAAAGTCAATGCCCGCGCCTACCTGTCGCCGTCGCTGGTCCTGCTCGCGATGGACTGGCCTGATGGCGCAACCCGGCAGGATTTTCTCGGCTTTCAGATTCGCCGCACGCCGGGATTCCTGGACCTGAATACCGGAGTCCCGGCGGCGAGCAGCCTGCTGCCGAACCGCGTGTCGTTCACCGGTCCGCCGCCTGAAGGCGCGCCGGATTTTCCGTCGGATGTCGCACCCATTCAGAAATTCATGTGGTGGGACGCGCGGCTCGACGGTTCCAATGCGGGCGACACGCTCACCTACGAAATCACGCCGGTGTGCGGCGCGGTCGACGACCTGCAGCCAATCGTGGCGGACACGCTGTCGCTCGCGGTCGTCCTGCCCAACCACGTCGAATTCGGCATCGGCACCTGGTTCAACCGGGCGGTGATGAGCTCACAGGCCTTCTCGCGCAAGCTGAAGTCCTTCAACGTGCCGCCGGCGCAACTGACAGCCGCGCAGGCACTCGAACTGCGCCAGTGGCTGGCGAACGGGATGGAGACGCCGGTGCCGGACTTCGTCGGACCGGCCGCAGCGGCGTTCGATTCGGTGGTCGGCGCCATCTATCACCTGACCGACCAGGTCTGGATCATTCCGGCCTTGCAGGCGGCGATGGCGACCAGGTCGATCGGGCTGGTCTTCGATGCGGACGATCCCGCCGTCAGCGCCGCTGCGCAGGCGACGCTCACGCAGGTGACGTTCTTCCCGCGCAACAAGCTCGAGATCATGCACAACAAGTTTCTGGTCGCCGGCGATCAGCTGCAGAACGCCCCGCAGGCCGTGACAAAGCGCCTGACGTGCGGATCGGCCAATTACACGACGGAGGGGTTGACGTCGCAGGCGAATCTCGTCCACACCTTCGAGTCCTCCGCGCTCGCGCGGCTGTATTTCGATCGCTTCGAGCTCCTCAAGAACAACCCGAACAAAGCGGGAACGACGAAGAATGTCGGATGGTCGCCGACGGTCTCGATCGGCGACGCCGGCGTCCGTGTCTTCTTCTCCCCCGAAAAAGGCAGCACGAGCGCCGGAAGTCCAAGCGTTTCAATCGAAACGATCGTCGCCAACATCCATGCCGCCCGGAGCTCTGTGATTTTCTGTCTGTTCACGCCGACCGATTTGCAGCTCCGGCAGGCGTGCTTCGCCGTGGGCGACGCCGGCAAGATGATGTTCGGCCTCGTGAATCGCATCGCCCGGACGGAGCCTCATGCCACGCCGGGGCCGACCGGCCACATCCCCGCCGACCAGCTCGCGGCGCTCGAGCTGTTTCATCGATCGCGGGACAACATGGATACGATTGGCGCGGAGTTCTTCAGCGCCGCGCTGACGCCGGCGGGCTTCGAGACCGAGATCAACATCTTTCCGGGTGAGAATCCGCCGCCGTTCCCGCCGGTCATCATCCATCACAAGTTCATCGTGATCGACGCGGAGACCGACTCGCCGGTGATCTACACGGGCTCGGCCAACATGAGCGGCAACTCGGTCTTCAACAACGATGAGAATCTCCTCGAAATCAAAGGGTCGCCCAGACTGGCGCAGATCTATCTGGCGGAATTCCTGCGACTCTACGAGCACTACCGCGCGCGGGCGCGGTTCATCAAGTTCAAACTGAGCCAGCAACCGGCGACCGCGGTCGGCTTTTCGCTGCGGGCGGACCGGAGCTGGGCCGACAAGCACTACACCGCCGGCTCCCCCGAATTCAAAGCGCGCCTGAGGATGTTGAGCGTGGGTTAAGCCGCACCGCCCTCGCCGATGTCGAGAACGGCCGGCCCGCTCCGACCTATCTCATGAAGGCCCCGGTCCCGAATGAGAGAGGAGCATCACGTGAGCATCGCCGCGCGTTCAACATCCGTCACACCTTCTCGGCGCACTCTCCGAAGCATCGCCGCGGTTTCTGCCGGCTTCGTCTCGGTGGCAGTGCTCTCGCTCGCCACCGATCAGGTTCTCCACGCGTTGAAGGTCTACCCACCGTGGGGCGAGCCTATGCGTGAGCCAGGTCTGAATTTCCTGGCGTTGTCCTATCGATTGCTCTATACCGTCGCGGGCGGCTACATCACGTCGCTGTTGTCGCCGTACGCACCGATGCGACACGTCACCGTGCTCGGGGCTGTCGGATTCGTCGCCGCGTCGGCCGGCGCCATCGCCGCGATGAATCTGGCCGACCTGGGGCCAGCCTGGTATCCGATTGCCCTGGTGGTGACGGCGTTCCCGTGTGTCTGGCTTGGCGGCGTGCTGGACCGTACCCGGCGTCGCGAGCGTTGACGCCTAACGGCGGCTGCCGGGCTTCCGCGTGGTTGGCTGACGTGGAACCAGCAGGAGTGTCACGCCGGTACCGATGCTCATGCCGGCGCCATTCTCATCGGTTGTGGCAATGGTGTGCCCGAGCGACCCGTACACGGCGATTTGTGGTTTGACGAAGTAATAGACGCCGCCGGAGATCTCGGCGCGATCGCGCTGCACGCCATCGACACCGGCCTTCGCCCATGACCGGTTGAACGACACCGTCGCGCCCATCCGAGGCGTGACGGTGAAACCGGCGCCGCCGCCACCGAACCAGGCGCCGCGCGTGAAAAACCCCGTGGCGGCAAACAGCCGCACCGTTCCAAGAGGCACCTCGATGCTGACCGGCACGCCGACCTGGACGCGGCTCTCTCCCGGCGCGAGCGATAGGGCGGCGCCTTCGCCGAGAACCTCGAGGAGCGGCGACACCGCCAGCTTGGCATCCGGATCATCGAGGAGCGCGATTTTGCCGCAGAAGTACGACGTGCCCAGGCCGCCGACCGGTCCGGTTCCGTCGGCGCTGCCGACGACGTGCGGAATGGTGGCGCTCAGTTGGAAGCGCTTGGTGACGCCGAACGCCGCGTCGACAACCGGCGCGTCAACCTCGCTCATGTCGGCGCCCGACCAGCGCACAAACGAGATGGTGAACGCTCCCGCCCCGGGCGGAAGCAAGCTGGCGTCGTCGATCCACGACATCGGCGACGCACTGGATGCGCCAGGCGTCAGTACCGGCAGCGAGCTGCTGCTCGGCGGGGTGCTCTTCTTGTCTTTGTTCTGTCCCGGCGCGCCGCCGCTCTTGCCTTGCGCCGCAACGGGCACTGCGACGGCGAGCGCCGCGATAGCGCTCGCCGTCACCAGCCCGAGTCGCCGGATGCCGATCATTTACCGACCGCCCCGGCCCGTCGTGGTCGGCGGGGGGGTCGTGCTCTTTTTCTTCGTCTGCGTCGACCCAGAGGTAGTAGTGGTCGAGGTCGAGGTTGAACTGACGCTCTGCAGATCGGCCGACGCCTGGGCTTCCGCCCTTTCGACTTCGGTCGTCACATTGGCCGTTTTCTTCGAGGCCTGGATCGCCTGGCCGAGGCTTCCCGTCTGCGTCGCCGTCGCTGGTTGACCGGCCACTCCCGGCGTCACCGTCACCATGTGACTCTTCAACTCGGTGAACGAAATGCCGAGGTTTTGCGACACGTGCAGCGCTGCGATGAACTGACCCTGATTCTTGAAACCCATAGACGCCGCGTCGAGCGTCATCTTCACGCCGGTCACGGGATCGATCGGCAGCATTCCGTTGATCTTCGTGCTCAGGTTCGGCTTTGACGCAATCTTCGCGGCGATCGGATTCAGCGGCGTCGCCGTCGTTCCCGACACCGTAGTTGTCGTCGATGTCGATGTCGATCCGGTGTGTTTGGACGTGGACCCGGAGCTAGACGTCGTCGTGACTGTCGTCGTGGCCGGTTTACCGGTGGTCGATTTCGCAGGCTTGCCGGTGGTCGCCGGCTTGCCGGTGGTCGCCGGCTTGCCCTTGGTCTGCGTCGTTGTCGTCGCGGCCTTGCCAGTCGTCGCTGGCTTGCCCGTCGTGTGTGTCGTTGTCGTCACGGGCTTGCCGGTCGTCGTGGGCTTGCCCGCGCTTCGCGTCGTCGTTGCGACGGGTTTGCCGGTGGTCGCGGGTTTGCCCGTGCTGTGTGTTGTCGTCACGGGTTTGCCGCTGGTCGTCTGCTTGACCGATGCAGGCGGCTTGCCGGATGCGCCATGTCCTTGAGCGAATGCCGGCGATAGCGCGACGGACGTAGCGGCCACGAAGCTGAGAATCGTCGCTGAGACTCGCATACGCGTACCCCTCCGGTGCCGGAGAGTCGCAAGCGGGATGCCACGTCGATGTGTGAGCAGATCTCGTTCAAAGCCAATTTTGTCAGTGAGTTAGTGGAACAATTCTGTGTCGTTCTTACACAGTCGTCTCGACCAGATGCTGATTGTCGGAATCCGTCTTCTCATCTCACGCCCCCCTGCGCTAACCTGCCGGGATTCTCTCCCGATGGACATCACGATCGAAACAGTCGGCGGCGTCACGATCATTCGCCTCAACGGCACGCTGGATGCGAGGAGCGTCCACAATTTGCGCGACCAGATCTCCTCGCTCATCTCCGCAGGCGCGACGCAGTTCGTCGTGGACGCCGCGCAGCTGCGCTTCGTGGACAGCATGGGCCTTGGCGCGCTGCTCTACCTGCGCCGGTTCGCGCGCCAGGGAAAGGGCGATGTGCGCATCGCGTCGGCTGGGCGTGAACTGCTGGTCCTCCTCGACCTCAGCGGTCTCCGTACGATCTTCGAAGTCTGCCCGGATGTTCCTGCCGCCCTCGCGCGCTTTGCGGAGGCGGCACCGCCCGCCGTCTAACGACCGCGCCCATGCACCTGGACGAGATCCTCACGGAAACGGCCCAGCGTGTCCCGCAGCGGCTGGCAGTGACGTGCGGTGATCGGCAGTTCACCTTCGCGGAACTGGATGCAGAGGTGAGTCGCGTTGCGTCCGGCTTCCGCAATCTCGGGCTGGTCCCGGGAGATCGGCTCGCCTATCAATTGCGGAACGAGCGCGCGGAAGCCATCGTCACGCTCTTTGCCGCTCTGCGTGCCGGACTGGTCGTGGTGCCGCTGGCCGTGCGCCAGGCGCCGCTGCAGGTCGCCTACGTGCTGGGCCATTGCGCGGCGCGCGCGTTCGTGACAGAGCACGCGTTTCTCGAGCGGTTGAGTCCCGAACAGCGTACCGGTCCAGAGTGGATCGTCGCAGTAGGCGACGCAGGCCACGGCACTATTGCGTTCGACGCTCTTCCGTTCGAACCACCTCGCGCGCTGTCGCTCGGACTGTCCGCCGACGACGCCATCGGATTGATTGTCTATACCTCCGGCACCACCAGCCGGCCGAAAGGCGTCGCGCATACCCAGCGGCGTCTCAGCTATCGGGTCGATCTGTTCGTGGAGGAGATGGGGCTCACGGAGGAGGACGCGACGGTCGTCGCGAGCGAGATCGGGCGCCCCGTGATTCTGATGGGCCAGGTGTTGCCGATGTTCCGGACGGGCGGGCGGCTGAGCCTGGTCGATGGCAGCGATCCCGACGCGTTCTGGGCGGCGTATCGCGCGCTGCGCGGGAGCTCGTACGTGATCACCGCCTCCGGGATGGCGCCGCCGCTCCTGGCGCATCCCGCGGCACGCGCAGTCTCGCACGCGTCGCTTCGCTACTGGATCTGCGGCGGCGATCGAGTGCTGCCCCTCGCGCATCAACTGGCACGCGACGTCCTCGGCAAGCCCCTCCGTGAAATGCTCGGCATGACCGAGGTTGGCTTCTTTGCGATCACCTCGCTCGATGCGGAGATCCGCCCCGGCTCCGTCGGACACGTGATGCAAGGCTGCCAGGTCCGGATCGCGGACGAGCTCGGCAGTGAAGTGCCGCAAGGAACGGTTGGCGAGCTGCTCGTCCGCACGCCCAACACAATGTTTGGGTACTGGAACGACACGATCGGCACGTTCCGGACGTTCTCGGATCTGTGGATTCGCTCTGGCGATCTCGGACGGTTCGATGCCGACGGTTATCTCTGGATCGAGGGGCGGGCCAAGCTGATGATCTCCCGCGGCGGCTTCAAGGTGGCGCCGCCGATGGTCGAAGACGCGCTACGGGCGCATTCAGCGATCCTGGATGCGGTCGTCGTGGCGCAGTCGCATCCGGTGCAGAATCAGGTACCGTTCGCGTTCTACCTTCTGCGGGAAGGCGCCGCCGATCCCGGCGAGGCCACGCTGCGGCAGTGGCTCCAGCCGCGCCTGGACACTGCGAGTATTCCGGACGGATTTGCGCGGCTGGCTCGTTTCCCCATGACGGATCAGGGGAAGGTCGACCGATCGCGTCTCACGTGGATGGCCGAATCGGGCGGCGTGGAGCTGTGAGGAACGAGAGTTGCTCCGTGGTGAGGGCGGAAAGCTCGCACGCGCTGGCGCTCGTGCGCGTCTAAGACACTGAACCGTCAGCGATTTCCCATCAGCGGTGACGACTCGTCTGCGCTCGGGCATCGAACAAAGCCACGGTATTTCGTGATTCGCGTCGCCGTCCGTGAGTTGTGTATTTGTCAAAAGCAGTAGCCCGAGAGCTTCGGCCATGAGTGAGAGAGTCAACGTCGACAACTTCAAGCGCGCCGAGACCCACAACTACTTCACCAAGTTCACGGCAGATCACGGGCTCGGAAAGTTCAGCCATCGTCGTGAGCCGACCCCGATCGAAAAGCAGGACGTGATCCGCATGAATCGCGACACGCTGTACTCGTCGGCGGTCGTCGATCTCGGTGCGCCAGCGACTGTGGTGCTGCCCGACGCTGGCGGGCGGTTCATGTCCATGCAAGTCATCAACGAGGACCACGGTGTCGAAGCGTTCGAAGCCGCCGAGCTCGCGCTCGACAGTGAAGCCGACATCAACCCGGGGATGGAACAGTTCCAGGGGACGACCCGCGAGATCGCACGAGCGATCAAGGATCCGGCGATGCGGGCGCACGTCGACCAGGTGATCCGATCGAAAGCCTTCGCGGAGTTCAAGAAGGCGTCGCCCACGTTGGGTGACGGCACCGTCCGAAACGGCTGGGCGCTGGCGTC
>JBLNGH010000336.1:0-22236 GCA_050264575.1 Acidobacteriota bacterium
GCATCGATCCATAGTCGAGCAGGTAGTCGTGAAAGCGCCGGATGTCGAACCCGGCGCCTTCTGTCTCGCGGACCCGGTCGCGCAGTTGGTGGATCTTCATCGAGCCGAGCTTGTACGCAAGCGCTTGTCCCGGCATGTCTGCCGAATACCGCAGGGTCTCCGTGTCGATCTGAACGTCGGACTCGAGGGTGTTTTCCCGCATGAACGTCATCGCGCGCTCGCGCGGCCATCCGAGCGTGTTCATCCCCGTATCCACGACCAGCCGGCTTGACAGAAAGAGATCCATCGCCAGCCGGCCGGCCCGAGCATAGGGATCCTCATACATGCCCATCTCGCCAGCCAGGTCTGACGTGTACTCGGCCCAGCCCTCGGTGAACGCCGTGTGCATCTGCGCGCGCCGGTACGCGTTGAGCGTCGTGCTTTCGCGCCGCAGCGCCAGCTGAAAATGATGACCGGGCACGAGCTCGTGGAAGATCAGGGCCGGCGCGAACAGCAGCGACCGCGCTTCCGGCTGCGATCCGTTGTAGCGGTAGTAGCCCGAGGGATCGTCGGCGCTTGGGATCTGGTAGTAGCCGTAGGTCATCGACTGTTCGAGCGCTTCGTCGAGCCGCTTGACGCCGTACGGCGCCTTCGGCTGCTTCAAAAAAAAGCTGTCGATCTTCGGCTCGATTCGATGGATGGCCGCCATCAGGGCCTCACCGAACTCCTCGGCGGTCTTCGGGAAAAACCGGCGGTCGGTCTTGAGAAACGTTCTGAACTCGGTAAGCGATCCGTTGAAGGCGGCCGCCACGCGAACCTTCTCGAGCTCGCGGTTCAAACGGGCGACCTCGTCGAGTCCGATTTGATGAATCTGCGTTGCGGTGAGCTCGAGTCCGGTGTGCTGCCGGATGAGGAAGTTGTAGTAGGCCTGTCCGTCCGGATATTGCCCAACGCCAATGGCGGTTGGCGCTCGCGCCCGGTACGGACCGTCCACGAACGCGATCAACCGCTCGATCGACGGATTCACCGCCGTCCGAATCGCCTCGTCCACCCGCTGCCGGAATGCGGTCACAGCTTCGGCCTGCAGCCCGCCGAGACGTTTGGCGTCGACGTTGAACCGGCTGCGCGGTGCGTCGGCGACAAAGGTCCTCAGGAACGGCATCGCCAGCCGCAGTTCTTCGGCGGGGACGACGATGCCCCGCAGCATCTGGCTTCGAAGCTTGGCTTCGTAGGCCGCCGTCATGACCGGAATCTGATGCAGCGCATCGACGTACGAGTTGAGATCGTCGGGGGTCCGGAACTGGAATCCTTCGAAGAGCGCCGTGAACGATCGCAGCGGCGACGAATACGGCGTGATCGGAATCGTCAGCCAGAAATACTTGTCGGCCTGGCTCGAGAGCGCGAGCTCGAACTCGAGCACGCTGTAGGTCAGCCAGTCGTCGTGACCCAGCTCTTCTGTGCGTACGGAGTGGAGCTTCTTCAGCACCGTATTCGCGGACAGCGCCTGCTCGCGCGCGCGCGTGAGCGACAGCGCCGGGTTCCGGTCCGGTGACACGCTGAGGGCGAGCGAGCCGATCCCGAGACTGCCGCGCTGGGCGAAGTACTCGTCGACGATTGCCTGCAGCCTCGCGGCCTCGCCGGTCTTCGCCTGACGGTTGTCGCGCGCCGCCGATCCAAGCGCAACGACCAGCGCCGCGGCTGCCGCCGCAGGACGAACGATGCGCCACATCAGTTGGAGTTTGCGCGTCATGACGGCTGCTCGAGCCGGCTCGCCTTCGCGGCGCGCGAGAATCTCGTCAGCGCAAAAAATGGATCCGGCTGCGCCTTGCCCGTGACGAGTGACGCGACCAGCTCGCCCATCGCCGGACCCATCTTGAATCCATGGCCGGATCCGCCCCCGACGATCCAGACATTCGACGCGGCCGAATGCCGGTCGATGATGTAGTTCGAATCCGGGGACGCTTCGTACTGACACACTTCCGAGCCGACGAGCGGCGCGTTCGCAAGCGCGGGAAACCGCCGCGCCAGGAACGCCCGCGCGTCCTGGACCGCAGCGGCTGAGAGATCCCGCTGTCCCGACGTCGGATCGAAAGGCGGACCCGACGTGTCGTCGGCAATCTTGAAGCCGCGATTGGCATTGCCCGGGATGCCGTAGATCAGCCGCTCGGCGAAATCCACCCAAACCGGAAGCGCATCGTCACGGAAGCGGATGTCGCCGGGCGGCGTGCCGAAATAGAACACGTCCTGCCGGGTTGGCGTGATGTTCTTGCCGACCACGTCCGGGAACAGCGTGCCGAGCCAGGGGCCGCACGCGAAGACGAACGCGTCGGCGCCGAGCGAGTGGCCGTCGGAGAGAGTCACGACGGAGAGGCGTGAACCGGTCGCTCGAACCGGGGACGCGACGGCAGCCTGCCGATACTCGCCGCCTTCAGCAATCACGCATTCGACGACGTGCTCGCACGCGCGGCGGGCGAGCAGGTAGCCTGCGTCGGGTTCGAAGAAAAGCGACGAAATACCTGCGAAGTCGATCTGCGGCCAACGCCGTCGGGCATCCGCCAGTCCCAGGTCCTGCACCGCGACGCGTTCGGACTCGAGCGCCGCCATCGACGCTTTGCGAAACGTGTCGTCCTTTCCGAACATCCAGAGCGCGCCGGTCTTCTTGAAGAAGCCGCGCCCATAGCGCTGGTCGTGCGCGCGCCAGAGCTCCAGCGCGCGTTTCGCCATCTTCGTGTAGATCGTTCGCGTGCCGTAGCCGGCGCGGATCACTCGCGTCTCGCCGCCGGAACTGGCCCGAGCATTCCCCGGTCCCCACGCATCGATGAGAACGACCTGCGCGCCGCGACGGACGAGCTCGAGCGCCGTCCAGCCGCCGAACGCGCCGGCACCGACGACGGCGACGCGCGGACTCTGGCCGCCGCGATAGCGCGTCAGAAGCGCGGACGATGCCGTGGCCACGGTGGCCTTCAGCACGTCACGGCGTGAAAGCTTGCGCTGATGGTATCGATTTCGGGGGGCGGCGGCCCTGACGGGCCGCCCTACATGGTCTGACTACTCCCTCGAAAGCGCCTGAACAGGATCGATGCGCGTCACACGTCGCGCGGGAATCGCGGCGGCCAGGATGGCGACGACGAGGGTCCCGGCGAACGCCAGCGCCAGCATGACGGGATCGGTGGTCGACACGTTGTAGAGCACGCCGTTATGCGACCCGGGGACCAGGTACAGCGCGTCGCCCATGGCGCGCGCGATCGCCAGGGCCGCACCGATGCCAAGCGTCGCGCCCACGATCGCCAGGCGTCCCGTCTGCCACGACGCGGCGCCGATCAGCCGTGACTGCTGGGCGCCAAGAGCAAGACGAACGCCGAACTCGCGCGTGCGCGCCTCCACGTTGTAGGCCACGGTTCCGTACACGCCGATCGCCGCCAGCAGCAGCGCGATGCCGGCAAAGCTCGAGATGAGCAGCAGATTGAACCGGTCGCCTTGCAGACCGTTCGCGACGCGTCGATCGAAACCGGTCACGCTGGTCACCGGCACGGCGGGATCGATCTGCGCCAGGGCCCGGCGAAGCGGATCCGCCACGTCCGCCGCCGAAAGACCGGCTCGCACGACGAGCTCGACTCGCGGCGCCGGCATCTGCGCGAACGGCACGTACAGATTCCCGAATTCGATTTCGTTCAACCCGACGTCTTTGACGGTCGCGGCAACGCCGACGATCACCAGCGGGCCGGGCCGATTGGTCCACGCGGCACGTCCACCCAGCAGTTCGATGACGCGGCCAATCGCATTGCCGTCGCCGAACAGTTCCCGCGAAACCGACTCGTTGATGATCGCCACGCGAGGCGCACCGTCGACGTCCGTAGACCGAAACGCGCGGCCGCGGACAATGCGAATACCGAGCGTGCGGAAGTAGTCGGGTCCGACTGCGCGAACAATCGCATCGGGCTCGTCGCCGGCGCGCGGCCGCGGCTGCTCAGCCGCGACGAACCGGGCGATCGGACCGCTGCCCAGCGGCGAACTGGTTCCAATCGCCGCGTCTGTCACGCCCGTCACCCCGCGCGCGGCCTCGACCATCCGGTCTGCAAACGAGCGGATGGCCGCCTCAGTGCTGTAGCGCGCTCCGGTCAACGTCGCGCTCGCCGCAATGGCATTCGACGGATCGAATCCGAGCGGCACGCGCGTGAGCGCGGCGAAGCTTTTCACGAACAGTCCGGCGCCCGCCAGCAGCACGACCGTGAGCGCAATCTGCGTCGTCAGCAGCCCGCCACGCAGGCGTCCTTCCGCCGCCGAACGTCCGGCGCGGACGCCCGGTCCAAGCGCGGTCGACAGATCGGCCCGCCGGATGATCACGATCGGCGCCAGGACGAATCCCAGCGTGGTCGTGGCAGTGACCGCGACAGCGAACGCGGCGACACGCAGGTCGATGGGAATGCTCGTCCCGCGCATGAAGAAGTCCGCCGTCAGCTGGCTGGTGAAAAGACCGACAGCCCAGCCCGCGATCAACAGCGCAGCCGCCGCGCCGGGCGCCGCGAGCAGGGCGCCTTCGACGAGCAGTTGCCGCGCGAGCGCGGCGCGACCGCCGCCAAGCGCGCTTCGAAGCGCGAATTCGCGGGTGCGGCGAACCGCCCGGACCAGGAGCAGCGTCGTGACGTTCACGGCGCTGAGAAGCAACACGATCAGCGACGCGCCAAGGAAAAAATACAGCGGCCGCTGGTTCGAACCCGTGAAAGATTGGCCGAGATCCTCCACGATGACCGAATGGATTTCGCGCGTTCCCGGCGTCGGACTGACCCTCTCATCCACGACGGCCTGGATCTGCGCGCGTCCCACCTCGGCGTCGACATCCGGACGCAGCCGGCCAACGGCGCCATAGAACGACGTTTTCGTCCGATCGAGAAAGGCGGGATCGCTTTCGTCAATCACCACGAACAGATCGGGATCGCCGCCGAGGGAATCGTTGGCGGTCACGACGCCGGTAACGACAAACGTCATGCCGTCGAGTGCGATCGCCCGACCAGCGATCGACGGGTCCGCATTGAACAGCCGGCGCCAGACTCGATCGGTCAAGACCGCCAGCCGCAATCCGCGCGCATCGTCCGCCGTGAAGGTGCGGCCGACGATGGCAGGTCGTCCGAGCGTGGTGAAGTAGTTCCCTGTCACTTTCGTGACGATGACGGACACGGCGGTATCCAGCTGAAGCACGCGTCGCGTCGTGTCGCGCTCGCTGGCCAGATCGGAGAACGCGGGCGCGCGAGCGCGCCAGTCGAGAAATTCGGCGCCGGAGATCCCGTCGGCGCGTGCGTTCGGGGCGCGCGAACGGATCGAAATCAGCTGTTCCGGACTCGGAAAGCTCAGCGGTTTCCAGAGCTCCGCGTCGACGACGCTGAAGACGGTCGTCGTCGTGGCGACGCCGAGCGCCAGGGTCAGCATGGCGGTGAGCGTGAACGTCGGTTCGCGCCGCAAGCCGCGCAACCCGTGTCTGATGTCGCGCCACAACCAGTCGAGTGCCGGTCTCCGCGCCGACATGAGCCGCATGCGAAGGAGGTGCGGCGTGCCGCGCAGCACCTCGCGCCAGTACCGCAGGTACGCTCGGGTTGGCGCGGCCGCAGCACTGGCGTCGGCGTTCGAGAGCTCGTCGAGGTCGTCGAGCATCGCCTGCCGGATTTCCCGCGGCGCGATGGCGCGCACCCAGAGCCGCGCGAGACGCGGCGGTGTCATCGCGAACGCTCCGGCGCGCGCAGCGCGATGCCGCGCCACAGCCGCTGCGCGGCTTCACGCTCCTGGCGGAGCGCTTCGCGGCCCGCACGCGTCAGCCGGTAGTGCCGTCTGGAGCGGCCGCCGCGTTCGGGTCGAGGCGCCGATAGCCACGCCTCGGCGAGCCCGTCCCTGGCGAGCCGCTCGAGTGCCGCGTAGCACGCGGCGACAGAGGCCACGCGGCCCGTGCGGCTGCGGATCTCGTTCTGCACCGTGACGCCGTACGCGTCATCGCCCAGGCTGGCCAGGGCGATGAGGGCCTGCAGCTCGAGCAACGGCCGGGCTGGATTCATTATTCTTACTGTAGCAAAAAGAATTCGGCTTGGCCAAAGCAGATATGCTCCGATGCAGATGAAACCTGAACGCGCCGTGACCCGCGACACACCGTTCCTGCACGTGGCGAACGGCACCAGCATCACGAACTCAATCGAAGCCGCCGGCATCCCGGGCCGGCGATCGATCTGGGCGGATCCGTTGCACGATGGCCCCGTTCCTGGCGACATCGACGATGCGGAACTGATCGAGGTGCGCCGGCATCATCTCGCCGGGCCCGTCAGCTCTGCCGCATGGCGCGGCAGCGACCCGTCGCGGGATCCTGCCAACGATTTGCGGGAGTGGCGCGCCAACCTCGAGCGTCACGACTCGTACGACGAGCTGATTCTGTGGTTCGAGCACGATCTGTTCGATCAACTGAACCTGATTCAGGTGTTGACGTGGATCCGCGAGCGCATCGCTCCGATCAAACGCGTGTCACTGATCTGCATCGGATCGTTTCCGGGACGTCCCCACTTCAAAGGTCTCGGCGAGCTCGCGCCCGGCGAGCTCGCCTCGCTCGTCGGCACGAGGCAGCCGGTCACCGAATCGCAGTACGCGTTGGCCGAACGCGCGTGGCGGGCGTTTCGCGAACCGACGCCTGAGGCGCTGGACGCACTCCGCGACAGTGACACGTCGGCGCTGACGTATCTTGGCGACGCCATCTCCCGTTTTCTCCAGGAGTATCCATGGACAACGGACGGACTGTCGCGGACCGAGCGGCGCCTCCTCGAGTTGGCCGACGGGTCCGGCATTTCTTTGCAGCAGGCATTTCCGCGGATGCACGACGGCGAGCGCGCCTACTTCGTCACCGACTCTTCGCTGGCCGACCTGGCGGAGAGCCTCTCCGTCAGCTCACCGCCGATGCTGACGCTGGATCTCTCCCGCGCGACCGGAAAGCCGGGTCTGAACGGATCGGTCGCGCTGACGGACACCGGTCGAGCGACTCTCGCCGGCCGGCTGGACAGAGTCGCGGTATGCGGAATCGATCGATGGCTCGGCGGGGTGCGCCTGCAGGGCCACGACGACGTCTGGCGATGGGATGACGCGCGCCGGCGCGTCACGCGAAGTCAGCGATAACTCATCGCCGCCAGACCAGCGTGCCTTCTCAAGAGCGCGAGCTGGCCGATGTGATAGCTGTCGTGCTGCACGAGGAAGGTCAGCGCGCTCAAACGCGTCGGATTCGGCATCGGAAATCGCGGACTGACGATCTCATCGAGTTCCGCCGCGGTCAGCTCGCCCAGCCGATCGCGCAGTGCGTGCGAGACGTCCGACCACGCCGACGACATCTCGGCGATCGACGGATACTCCTTGATGTCGTCGATCCCTTTCGCAGCCGCCAGATAGCGCGCGAGCGGATTCGGCCGCTCAGCGCCCAGCAGCTTCAGGAGATAGAACCGCGAATCCGTGAGATGCGCCGCGATGAAGGCGGCGTTGTTCGTGCCGGCTGCCGGCCGTTCGGCCGCCTGCGCGTCGGTGAAGCCATCGAGGCAGTTCCGGAAGAGCCGGGTGTTCAGTCTCAGGATGTCGACCAGCGAAGCAATGCGAGCGTCCATCGCGAGACTCTAGCGCAAGGACCTCGGGTTCCGTTCTCGGCGTTATCCGGCTCGCAGCACCTCAATCGGATTGCCTCGCGTCGCGCGACGCGCCGCCACGAATACGGCGGCGGCGGCGACGGCCAGGACGAGGCTGGCAGCGGCAAACGTGAGCGGATCACGTCTGACGCATGACGATCGGATGTTTATTCGAGCGGGCTCTGCCCGGCCATTTCGATCCAGTCCAGCTCTTCCTCAATCTGATGGAAGGCGTCGTCGCCGATTTCATCGTGCGCACGCATGGCGAACACCTCGTGCCGCGCCGCCTCGAGCGCGCGCTGATGGAGCTCGCCATGCGCCGACCGCTTCGAGTCGCCTGGCCCGGCGTCCGGATCCTCATGCGTCAGATGTGCCACGAACTCATGCCGGACGGCATCCGCGACGGGCGACTCCTCGCGGTCCAGGCTGGCGAGCCCCGCGCGCAATGCCCGCTCGCGTGCGGCGCTCACCTCGCGGCCGACCGGATCGTTGTCATGCAGGTCGAGCGCCTGCAAGAGCGGCTTGAGCGTGAGTCCCTGAATCACCAGCGTGCCGACGACCACCGAGAACGCGGTCAGCACGATCAGGTCGCGATACGGGAATCCTGACGGCAATGCCAGCGCCGCCGCGAGCGAGACGATGCCGCGCATGCCCGCCCAGGAAACGACCAGGCCGCTTCCGATCGTCGGCCGCAGCATCGGCCGCGGCGGATTGAACCCGAACTTGCGATCCCGCCATCTGATGACCGCGTTGAAGGGCATGTGCCAGGCCACGCGGACGAGAATGACCGTGACGACCACCGCGCCGGCCACGGCCAGGTACCGCCCGCGATCTGCGGCGGCGAGACTCTCCAGGATCGGGCGAATCTGAAGGCCGATGAAGATGAACGCCAGGATGTTCAGCGCGAAGACGACCGTCTCCCACACGGCATACGAAGGAATGCGCGTCCGTGCCGGAATCCGCTCCGGCGCCGTGCGCGCCACCGTCATCGCATAGCAGACCATGGTCAACACGGCGGAGAGCCCGATCCGTTCGGCAAACATCCAGACGCCGAACGTGGTGACGAACTGAAGAATGATCGCGGTCGGCACGTGCTGAATGCGCGTCAGAAACCTGATCGCGAGCCACCCGAGCGCGGGACCGATCAACACGCTGCCGGCGACCGCCAGCAAGAACGTCGGCGCAACCGCCGCGACGGAGAACCCGCCCGCTGCGACGGCGCCGACCGCGAGGCGATAGATCAGCAGCGCGGAGGCGTCATTCAGCAGGCTTTCCCCCTCGAGAATCGTGAGGAGCCTCTGTGGCGGCCGCAAGTGGCGAAGCACCGCGGTCGCGGCCGCGGCATCGGGCGGCGCGACGACCGCGCCGAGCACGATCGCCGGCGCCCACGGCATCGCCGGCACCAGCGTCCGAACGACGATGGCCACCGCGGCCGTC
Source organism: Acidobacteriota bacterium (assembly GCA_050264575.1). Lineage (GTDB taxonomy): Bacteria > Acidobacteriota > Vicinamibacteria > Vicinamibacterales > SCN-69-37 > DASQFI01. The sequence goes on from JBLNGH010000336.1 coordinate 9,051, forward strand.
GTCAGTCCGACGGCGACGACGACGAGGCTCGTCAACGGCAGCCAGTTGTCGCGGAGATCCCTGGGCGACGCGTCGTACGCCGCGTCGAGCAGGATGGGGGCGACGAACAGCGCCAGCGCCAGTTGCGGAGGGACCGTGAACGACGGCGCGCCAGGAATGAACGCGAGCAGCGCCCCGCCGATCGCGAGGAAGACGGGATAAGGTGCTCCGACGCGACGGGCCCACGCGGCCAGCAGCACAGCGGCGAGAAAGAGACCGAGAAGCTGTTCCAGCTCCGTCATGTGGCGCGCAGTTGGAGATTACAACTCCTGACGCGCCGCCAGCTTGCGCGACCGCCGCCACAGTTCGGCCGCCAGCAGCGTGAGCCCGAGGCCGACGATCGCGATCGTCCACGGGGACGCGTGCGCCATCAGCCGATCGCGCAACACGTACTCGACGACCAATTCGCGCTGAGCGGCGTCGCGGTGCTGGGTCAGCACCATCACCCGATCGGTGGCGGGCACGAGCGTGTTGGCCAGGTACGCGCCGATCTCTTGATGATGCGCATTGCGATAGGACAGCCGATGGTCCCCCGCTGCCAGAGGACGGACCGCGGCCGTCAGCTGGAACTGAATGGTGCCTTCGCCGCGCAGTACTGATTCGACGGTGGGAACCCGTGTGGCGGCCAGCGACAGGGGCAAGGTCTCGCCGTCGACCTCCACGCGAATGTCGCCGATCACGCGCGTCGCGTACGCGCGAGCCTCGCGGTCGCTCACGACTCCATTCCGGTCGCGATCGATCTCGTCGAGGAGGCGAGAGGCGACGGCGATGCCGGGCGTGAGATCGAGATCGATCTGCACGCGCTGCGGAGCGATGGCGATGCGCGCCGCCTGCAAATACTCGTCGCGGCGATGCGCCAGCGCCGGCGTTTCGGCCAGCATGGCGGCGCCAACGACGAGCGCCGTCAACGCATTACTTCCCCACGAATTTCGCACCGTAGTCGTTGGTCGGATCCCGGTAGATCGTATGGATGTGATCGACACTGCCACCCTGCGGCGCGTACTCGATGACGAGCGTGGGGCCCTGAATCCGGAAATACGCGGGACTGCCATTCGTCGTCGGGCCGCTCCACGCGAAGTAGGTGTCCGGCAGATGCGCGCGGATGTCGGCGATTCGCGGCTCGGCGAAGGAATCGGTGACAATCCCGGTCCATTCACGCACGAGATCCAGCAGCATGGTCTGCTGCGCGGCCGACAGCGCGGACGCGCGGAGTCCTTCCGGCTGGATTGTCTTTCCATCCTGGCCGGGACCGAGCACGAGGTCTGCGACGCGATACGTCAGGATCGCCTGGCTGCGCTGTGACGCGTCCAGCGCGTTGACGAGCGCGAACGCCTTGTCGTTCTCCTTGCCGAGCGGTCGAATCTCGCGCCCTTCCCACGTGTAGGTGGCGGGCTGCGCCGCCGGCAGGCTTGGCGTCAGGCTCGACTGCGCGCCGGCGATCGTCAGATTGATCGCGAGGTGGTGCCCGCCGAATTGCAGCATCCACGGCGACGTGGTGGACGGTGCGCCGAGGAACGCCACGTAGTACTCGTCGAGGCCGAATGCGGGTCCGCCGCCGGCGCCTCCGCGGCCACGGCCGGCCTGTCCGGTGCGCAGGACCTCGTCGCCGCGCATGATCTCCGTCACTTTTCGAAAGCCGTCGGCACTGAGCGCCGCGGTCAACAGCGCCGTTACGGCGGCGCGCTGGGCCGGCGTGAGATCGCCGACGCGGATTCCTTCACGCTTGAACATGGGGCTCGGAAGGTTCGACCATCGCGTCTTCTGCGGGCCGTCGAAGGGAAACTGCAGTTTGGCCTTCCCGGCATCGTCGAGGCTATTCATCAGGGCTTGAGCCGCGCTGACGATCTTCGCGGTGGCACTTGATTGCACCGCGGTGCCGGCTGGCGTCGCACTCCGTTGCGCAATACCGGTAACCGCGGATGAAATGGCGAGCAGGCTCAGACCCAGGGTGGCAGGGAGCGATCGGGCGATACGCATGGACCTACGTTACTCCTCTGCCACGAGGAACTGTGTGACAGAGTTGCGGCAATCGGCGTTGTCCTTCGCGATGCTCCCCAAAGGAAGGACGATTTCAGTGGCACGGTTCACTGAAGCAACTCCGTGACCGGGCCGTCAGCGAACTCCTCCGTCATTCTTGCTGCTGTGCTGCGCGCGGCTCGTCGCGGCGACTCCTCTAGTTGCCTGAATGGTGCGCGTACATGATCGCGACACCGCCAGGCAGGGGCGCCACCGTCACCGGAAATTCGCGCCCGTGTCGTGTCACCGTTCGCCCGGCAATGATCCCGACGGCTGAACCGAAGACGGCATCGCTGAACCAGTGGCGATTCGCGGGCAGCCGCGAGATCGCGACGTACGACGAGAAGATGTACGCGGGAACGGCGCCTTTCCAGCCGAGGTGACGCTCGAGCGCGGTCGCAAACGCGAAGGTGTCGGCCGCATGCCCGGACGGGAAGGAATTGTGGCCGCTGCCATCGGGCCGCTCTCGCTGCGTCGAGAATTTCAGCGCCTGCGTCAGCCCTTCGCTGATGACGAGCGACTGAATCAGATCCATCCCCATATGAGAAACCTTGGGCTCGTCCTTGGTTCGACCGACAACGTAGGTCACCGTTGCCGCGCTCAAAAGGGTCGGAAGCTCGCCGAGAACCGCTCCCGGCTTGAAGAACGCTTTCGCAAAGTCGCTGCCGACGAGCGCGTGATTCACATTGTCGTCTGCGGGATGAACCGCGAGCGCGAGCCCGCCGCCGACCGCGACCCAGAACAGATTTTCCTTGGACGGCAGATGCTTGACGTCTGTGCCGAGGTCCTTGACCATCGCCTTGATGCCGGTGTGTCGCGGCGTCGGCGGCGGTCCGGCCGGCTGGGTGATGACTTGAGCGGCCCCGAGCGTGATGTCCGGAAGTCGCACGCCGACGGTGTCTGTCTGCGCTCGAGCCGAATTCGCGGCGGATACCGTCAGCGCACAGGCGAAGAAGACTCGAAGTCGAAGGCGAGTCACCATCCCTACATATATCAGACGCCGCCTATACCCCCACAGCCTTCTCCGCGGCGAGGAGCGAGTCGTTGAGCGCTTTCTCCAGCTCCGGCGGGAGATCGGATTCCAGTATTTTCGGGTTGAACGGGCCATCCGCGTGACCAGCTCCTGCTTCCGTCCGGGATTCGAATGCCCGTAGATCACGAGCGCCGAGCCACGGGATTCCAGGGGGGGCAGGCCGCGTCCGTGTCCCAGTGCGAGGAGGATCGGCATCGGTATGATCCCTCGATGCGGCCGCGCGACGCGGTTGACATGCTCGCAGACGGCGGCATCGACGGGCTCGGGCCGACAACCTGGGCCGACCTCGGCTGCGGCGATGGCACGTTCACACTCGCGCTTGCAGACATCCTGGCGTCAGGCAGCACTATTCATGCCATGGACCTTGACGCCTCGGCGCTCCGCAGGATCCCGGAGGCGCGCAAGGGCGTGCGCATCGTCACGCACCGCGGCGATTTCACGGACGTCGTATGGCCATTTGCCGACCTCGACGGCATTCTGATGGCCAACTCGCTGCACTATGTCCGCGACCAGGCGGCTTTCATCCGGGACTGTGCACGACACTTGAAACCGTCGCACCGTTTTCTCATCGTCGAATACGACACGACCGCCGCCAACCCCTGGGTGCCGTATCCGGTGAGTCAGATCAGACTGAGAGATCTCTTCGAGCACGCTGGCTACCGGTCGATTCGCGTCCTGCGGTCGCGGCCATCAGTTTTTCGCCGCGCCCCGCTCTATGCAGCAGCGGTCGAAGCCGCACGACCGCTCGCCAGGGAGGCTGAACCATGAAACCCGACGACGACATGACGATCGACCACCCCGTGGTCTCGCATGAGGAATGGCTGGACGCGCGTCGCGCGCTTCTCGAGAAAGAGAAGGCCTTCACGCGCCAGAGCGACGAGATGAGCCGGCTGCAGCGCAGCCTGCCGTGGGAGCGGGTGACGAAGGAGTACGTCTTCGAAGGCCCCGGCGGCCGCGAAACGCTCGCGGATCTCTTTGCCGGGCGCAGCCAGTTGATCGTGTATCACTTCATGTTCCATCCCGACGACGCCGCCGGATGCCCGCATTGCTCGCTGCGCGCCGACGGCTTCGCGGGCGTCGGCATCCACTTGAACCGCCGAGATGTGACGATGGTCGTCGTGTCCCGGGCGCCGTACCGCAAGCTCGAGGCCTATCGAACGCGGATGGGCTGGACGTTCAAGTGGGTGTCGTCAGCCGGCTCCGACTTCAACTTCGACTACCAGGCGTCGTTCACGCCTGCGGAGATGGCCGCCAAGCGCGCCTTCTACAACTTCACCCTCCGCGACCCTTTCGCGCCCGAGCGGGAGGGGCACAGCATCTTCTACAAGGACGCGCGAGGGGCCGTGTTTCATACGTATTCGTGCTACGACCGCGGCAATGACAAGCTCAATATTCACTATCACTACCTCGATCTCGTTCCCAAAGGACGGGATGAACGCGGACGAGGACCGTACTGGGTGCGCCGGCACGATGAGTACGAATAGCGGAACTTCGAACTTCACACTTCGAACTTCGAAGTTTGCACCTGCAACCGTAGGAGGACCAACTGATGCGCGCGATAATCAGGGGATGCAGATCGCATGCGTGCTTGACAGGCGGTCCGGTCCCCGCGGCTGGAGTCGCCGCGACGTGCTGGCGATGAGCGCCGTTGTCGGTGGCGGTCTGGCTCAGACCGTTGCCCCGCAAACGGAATCCCAACCCGGTTCCGAGCTGAACGCACTGTTGCAGCGTCAGACACAGCAGCTGCTGGACGCCCTCGCCGCCGGCGATCGCGCGCCATGGCAGCGTTATCTCGCCGAGAACGTCGTGTTCCTGACGGAAGACGGGACCAGAAAATCGAAGGCCGACTTGATCGCCGAGGTCCGCGCGTTTCCGCCGGAACTCTGGGGCCGGATTCGCGTGACCAACTACGAGGTCGTCCGCCACGATCGCGTCGCGATCGCCACCTACATCGCCGACGAAGACGAGGGCTACTACGGCCAGTTGATTCATGCGCGATATCGCAGCACCGATACGTGGCTGCTCACCAGCGGCGCATGGCAGATGATTGCCTCGCAGGTGCTCGCGCTGCGCGATGATCCGCCATCGATCGACTTGGCGCCGTCCGCGCTCGACGCCTACGTCGGACAATATGCGCTTACCCCGGCGGTCAGCTACACGATCACGCGCGAGGGCGCGAGCTTGCGCGGTCAGCGGACCGGGCGGAAAGAAGAAACGCTGAAGGTCGAGGTGCCCGACGTGCTCTTCGTACCTGGCCAACCGCGACTGCGGAAGATCTTCAAGCGCGACTCGTCCGGACGCATCACCGGCTTCGTCGAGCGGCGGGAGACGTGGGATATCGCCTGGAAGCGGATGTCGTAGCTGTCACCACAATCGCAACGGGTGACACGGCAAACAGGCTGCGGGTGGCCGCCAGCACGACGATCGCGCCGATGACCACGGCGAGAGGCGCACCGGATTCGATCATGCTCGTCAGAGTGTTCTCGAGTCCATCGTCTCGACAATCCAGGCCGCGGGGTTCCGCATCACGGCCCCGCCTGGGCCCGCCCACAGTGCCCTCAGCTTCTCGAGCAGCTTCTCGGCTTCAGCGACGGAGTCGAGCTCCAGGTCGATCATGACGAAGTTCGGATCGTCCGCGGCCCGGTACACCTGGTACCGGCGGACGCCAAATGCCCGACGATCGATGGGATCGTTGTCGAAGGCTCGTTTCCAGGCTTCGAAGCTCGGCACGGCGTGATGAATCCGCAGGACAGCCAATCGGTGGTCCCCTTCTTGCGGGTCGCTGGAGGCGATTTCCTATCTTATGAAACTCGGGCGGTCAGCAACAGCTCAAATCCGGGCCGATTGATCTCAAGCGCATCGAGGTGCGGAACCTATCGCCGCGCGAATGTCGAATCGACTTTCGACGCGCGCCGGGGCGACTTCGGCACGAACATCGGAACTCGCTGACGATACTCACTGTACCGCGCCCCGAATCGAAGCTCGAGCTCGGGTTCTTCGAGACGCTTCACTGCAATCGCATGCAGCCCAAACGCCAGCGGCGTCCACAGAACAACCATCGACAGAGAATGAAGGAGGAACCCGAGACCGACCAGACAACCAAAAACGCCGATCGTCATGGGGTTCCGTGTCCAGGCATACGGCCCCACGACGACGAATTCCCGGGGAGGGTTGAACGGCACGGGCGTTCCCCGTGCCCTCTTGAACAGCACGATGCACCAACCCCACAGCGGCAGACTCACGGCAAGCAGGAAAAGCCCGATGAGTGAGCCCGGGGCGCCTGGCAGGAGCCTTGGAAGCGCCAGCACGTCATCTGTGAACAGGCTTCCGAAGACGATCGCGAGCGCCAAGCCTGTGACGATCAGCAACCCGACCGGCGTCAGGAATCGACGTCGGCGCTCAGAACCGCTGGCCAACGCGTGCAAGATCTCGTGAGCCTTCTTCACGTCCGTGCGCTAACGCCTGCCGATTCCCGCGCGCGCCGCCTCGCGAATCGTCGCTTCTGCGTCTTCCACGACGATGTATCCGGCCCCCAGATTGTCGCCTGTCACGCGCGCGACCTGGCTCACGTAGGCACCGTGATTACCGTACAGCGCCGCGAGCGTCTGATCGCTGAACGGCATGTAAGAACCATAAGTGCGGCAGGCGTTGGCGGGAGGGCCGTTGACTCCGGTGTTGGTGGCCGTTGGAACGGCATGTTGGGACAGCCGAATTCCCCCAAGAGCATTACCGAAACCATCGCGCGCGATGACTTCCGGCACGCCGACCGTCTCGATGTCAGGCCCGGTTGGCGGAGCAACTCCGTTCTTGATCCACCCGACCATGTGATCGAGCGCGGCGTTCATGACGAACGCCAGCGGAATGCGACTGAACGGTGGCGATGTGCACGTGGGTATTGGCCCAACGCCCAGGTCGCGAACCTGCAGAGGAAGCAGCTGCTGCTCGAAACGGAAGTCGAGATGCGCCGATCCCGCCACTTCCCATCTTCGCAGCGTGTCAGAGTCCAGTTGCCGATAAGGGATCTGGTCGCGCCACACGTCGGTCTCGCTGAGAACCTTGAACACCTTGGTGCCAAGGTCCGTTCGCAACGCGGCGCCGTGCAGGACGGGCATGAACCCGTCGAACACGCCGGCTAACGGATGGACGGCGTTGTGATATGCAACAAGCCGGATCGCCCCCTGCGATACGCCCGCGGCGATGATCCTCTCCACCGTCAGACCGCCCATCGGGTCAATGCCCACGGGATGGCGAACCGCTTGTGCTGCTTGCGAGAAGACATCGTACTGCAGCGAGTCATCCGTCCTCGTGCCTCCAGCCGTCAAATCAAGCGTGGCATAGCGCGCCGGACTCCACGCCCTGAGGCCGCTGGCCGCATGAACACCGACGCGCTGCGCCGAGACGCCAATCCAGGCGTAGCCGCGCCGGACGAGATGCTCGAAGGAGGTGAGCCATACCGCGTCGATATCATAGCCAAACGAGACGTTCTGCCACTCGATGAGAACGGTGCCACTGAACCCGTTCGGCGAGGCCGGACGTCTCACGATCATGCGTGTCCGGTACGGCACGTCGGATTCGATGACATTCGCGGTGGTCATCGGAGTGTTGGCGAGCGTGATGGCGGCTGGAATGTCATAGCGCGACACAACGCCATCGAAAAAGTACTCCTCCTCGACATAGCCGCGAGCCGCCAGGTCGACCGGCGTCGAGAAGAACGGGTAGTCGTGAGATGGATCCCCCGGGGCGACCGTCGCCGCGATCGGGCCAACCACGATCGGGTTGGGCACGGAGGCAATAGCGTGCGGCTGCGCGATCTCGCTGCCGAACGTCAACAGCGTCATGATCATCATCGTTCGGAGAGTGTCCGCAAGCTTCAGAGTTGTGGCTGATGGCACGGCGACCTCCGTCCGATTGTCGGACGAGGGGCGGGCTTCACGAAATGGATCGCGCCTTTAGCCGTTCTTGAATTTCGCCTACCGCCTATCGCCCAGACAGAACGGCGGTTAGCCACGATTGACGGCTCCGTTGTGCAGGGGTTACCCTGCCGTTTCGGCCCGCAGCCCCAGCCGCACCCGTGTCCAGGATCGTCCGGTTTGGTGATTTCGAAGTCGACCTCGCCGCCGGCCAGCTCCGGAAACGCGGCCTGAAGATCGGGCTCCGTGAAAAGTCGTTCCAGATACTCGCGTCGCTCATCGAGCAGCCCGGCGAGGTCGTCACGCGCGAGCAGCTCCAGCGTCGGCTCTGGCCCTCGGACGTCTTCGTGGACTTCGAGAACAACCTGAATACCGCGGTCGCCAGGTTGCGGGAAGCCCTCGGCGACTCGGCGGATCATCCACGGTTCATCGAGACGCTGCCCAAACACGGCTATCGTTTCCTCGCGAAGGTTTCCGACGTCGCCCGCCCGCCCGAGCGATCGGCGGCATTGACCACGGGCCTCGTCGTACTTCCCTTCGTCGACCTGAGCGAAAGCCCGCAGGAGTACTTCAGTGATGCCATCACGGACGAAATCATCACGGAACTCGCGAGCCTGGCGCCGGAGGCGCTGCGCGTGATCGCGCGGACCACGGCGATGCGCTACAAGCGGAGTCAGAAGGACGCCGAGCGGATCGGCCGCGAGCTCGGTGTGGAGTACATCGTTGAAGGCAGCGTCCACAGGACACCCGAGCGGATAGGCGTCAACGTGCAACTGGTGAGGACCAGCGACCAGATGCATGTCTTTGCCAGGCGGTATGACGCCGCGCTTCGCGACCTCTTCACCACCCAGAGCGCGATTGCGCGCGACATCGCGGAACATCTCGACATCGCTCCGGTCGCCCAAACGATTCGGGCATCCTTGGCCGGCCGCGGCCAGACGCGGAACCGTACCGACAACTTGGCCGCGTATGAGGAGTACGTTCAAGGGAGATTCCACGTCTCCGCGGCAACTCCGGACGCCATCGCCAGGGGACGACAGCACTTCGAGGCAGCGATCGCACGCGATCCCGCGTTCGCCCTCGCCTATGATTCCCTCGCCGAGATCTACTGGTACCTGGGCTATTTCGGCTTCATGCCTCCCAGAGATGCATTCGCGACGGGAGTCCTCTACGCGGTCCGCGCGCTGGAAATCGACAACACGCTCGGCGAGACCCACGCTCTGCTTGGCCAGTATCACAAGCAACTCGACTACAACTGGCCGGAGGTCGACCGAGAGATGGCGCGCGCCCTTGAACTGAGCCCGGCGTCTCCAATCGTCAGAGTGCGATACGCCTTCAACGCGTTGATGCCGCGCGGCCGCCTCGCGGAAGCCGTCGCGGAGCTCGAACGCGCTCGCGCGTTAGATCCGCTGTCGCCATATGTCCTGGTTCACCTCGGAGCGCTGCTGGTGTTGCGCCGCGAGGGTGAGAGAACGCGGAAGGTCGCGCGGCAGCTGCTCGATCTGGATCCGCACGCGTACTGGGGACATCTCCTCATCGGGGCAAGTTATCGCGATGACGGCAGGTTCGTCGACGCCATTGCCGCTGGCCGAAGAGCCACGGAAGTGGCCGAGGACGCCGTCCTGACGCTGGGGTGGCTGGGTCTGACGTTGGGCCTGGCCGGTGAGGTCGTGGAGGCGCGCGCGCTCCTCGACCGGCTCCATTCAATCGAGGCGCACAGGTACGTGCCGCCTTCCAGTCTTGCCTGGGTTCACCTCGGGCTCAGGGAATACGACGAAGCTTTCGAATGGCTCGATCGCGCAATTGATGCGCGGGATCAGCTCATCATGCCCATCAAGACTTACGCGTTCCTTGACCCGATCCGCACTGACCCACGGTTCCTTCACCTGCTGCGGAAGATGCACTTGGACGACTGACGAACGCGGCCAAGTGTCCTATCGCAGCACCGACATCGGGTCAACTTTCGACGCGCGCCGCGCGGGCACGAACGCGGCGGCGAGACCGGTGAGAATCAGCAGACCGGACGCGACGAGGTACACCGAGATGTCGTGCGGCTCGACGCGGAACAGAAAGGTCGCGACGAAGCGGGCCAGCAGCCAGCCGGCGGCAAGCCCGATCGCGATGCCGACCGCGACGAAGAGCGTCGCCCGCACCAGCACCATCCGGAGCACCTGCCCTTGCTGCGCGCCGAGCGCCATGCGCACGCCGATCTCCGGCGTCCGCTGCTGCACGGTATAGGCCATGACGCCGTAGACGCCGGCGGCGGCAATCGTCATCGCCAGCGCGCCGAAGAGCGCCAGGACGATCATGTTGAACTTGCGCTGGACGATCAGCCGGTCGTACATCGCGTCGAACGTCTGCGTGTCGGGAATCACGACGTCGGTCAGGACCGACTGGACGGCGGCGCGGGCCGCGCTCGAGAGCGCGGCCGGGTCGCCCGTCGTCCGCAAGTACATCGTCCCGCCGAATGCGCGCTCGAAGTTGAACGGCGTATAGACCTCCGGACGGAGCGGCGCCTCAGGTCCGCCGAGCCGGACGCCGCGCACGATGCCGACGATCGTCCGCTTGCCGTTGGATTCGACGACCGTGCCGAGCGGATCCTTGTCCTTGAAGAACCGCTCGGCGGCGATGTCGTTGATCACGACGACCGGCTCGGCGCCTTTCGCGCTGTCGGCCTCGGCAATCGCGCGGCCGCGCAGCAGCGGAATCCGGGTTGCGCGGAAGTAGTCGGCCGTGATCGCCTTCTGATCCGGGCTGTCGTCCGGATCCTCGGATTTCGGCTGTCCGGGAATCGAGAAGCTCGTGCGGCTCCAACCGCCGCTGAGCGGCGCCGTGCCGGAGGCCAGCGCTACCGCTTCGACGCCAGGCAGGCGGCGCGCGCGATCCAGGACGGCGCGAATCTGCGTGCCCGCGCGCGCCATGTCGGCGTCCACCCGGTCACGCGCGTTGAAGTCGACCCGCGGGTACACGCCGACCGTGAGGACGTTCGACGTCTCGATCCCGAGATCGACGCGGACCAGCTTCACGAAGCTGGAGATGAACAGCCCGGCGCCGACGAGCAGCACGACGGCCAGCGCCACCTCCGACACCAGCAACAGCGTGCGCGTGCGCTGACGCGCCATGCCGACGGCGCCGGACCGGCCGCCTTCACGGAGCGCACTCGAGAGCTGAGGCCGTGAGTACTGCAGCGCGGGCAGGACGCCGCAGAGGACGCCGGTCGCGAGCGTCGCGCCAATCGTGGTCGTGAGAATCCGGAAATCGATGCCGACGTCCGTGAGTCGCGGGAGATTCGGCGGGAGCGCGGCCCGCATCGCGGCGACGCCCCAGTAGGCCGCGAACACGCCCAGCGCGGCCCCGGCCGCAGCGAGCACGAGGCTCTCGACGAGCAGCGCCCGCGCGAGGCGCCAACGCGATGCGCCGAGCGCCGCGCGCACGCCGACTTCGCGCGAGCGGGACATCGCGCGCGCGAGCAGGAGGTTGGCGACGTTCACGCACGCGATGAGGAGCACCAGGGTCACCGAGCCCAACAGCAGAAGCATCCAGCTTCGAGCCCTCCCGACGATCGACTCGTGAAGCGGCGTGACGCCGACCCAGCGATCGCGGAACCATCGGGGATATTGCGCCTTCAGCGCGCCGGTGATGCGCGCCATGTCGGCGTACGCCTGCTCGCGCGACACGCCGTCCTTCAGGCGCCCGAGCACCTGCGCGTTGTAGTTGCGCGAGCTGCCGTCGCCGCGCGGATATTCCTGCGCGGTCGGCACGTACGGGACCCAGACCTCGATGGGCTTCAACCGGCCGACCGGGAATTCGAACCCGGCCGGCATCACGCCGACGATCTCCCACACGCCGTCGTTGGCCTGCTCGGGCGCGCCCGGCCGGCCGACGGTGAATGTCTTACCGACGATCGCGGGATCGGCGCCGAAGCGCCGGTGCCACAGTCCGTCACTGATGAGCGCGACGCGATTGCGGCCGGCCACTTCCCGATCTGCGCCGAACAACTGCCCGCGCTGCGGCGTGACGCGAAGCAGCGGCATCAGGCTCGCCGAGATCATCAGCGTGCGGAGCGACTCCGGCTCGCCGTTGGTCACACTCGTCAGATTCAGCCCCTGGAATGCCGCCAGATCGTCGAAAGAGGTCTGCTGCGCGCGCCAGTCGTAGAAATTCGGCGCCGCGACGTAGCCGCCGGTCAACCCCTTCCCGGTCGGGTTCGTCTCGTCCACGATCATCAGCCGGTCGGCGCGGTGGAACGGCAGGCCGCGCAGCGCGATCGCGTCGACGACCGAGTAGATGGCGGTGGTGGCGCCGATGCCGAGCGTCAGCACGACGAGCGCGACCGCCGTGAATGCGGGCGTCGCGCGGAGCGATCGGAGCGCGAATTTCAGGTCCTGCAGCATGGCGGTCACCCCTGGTTCTTCATGACCCAGGCGATGTTCTTCTTCGTCTCTTCGAGACACGCCTCGGGGGTCGCATGCGGAGTCTCGAACACGAACCAGCCGTCGAAGCGGGATTTTCTAATCGCCGGCCACGCTTTGGACCAGTCGACGAGACCGGGCTCCTCCATCAGCGGATTGCGATTGTTCTTGAGATGCATCTGCACGATCGACGCCCCGAGCACCTCGATGCCCTTGATGCCTTCGCCGTTGTGCACCATGCTCTCGGTGCCGGTGGCGTCCCAGTACGCGCGGACCGCGGCATGGCTCACGAGGCCCAGCAGCTTGACGTACTCGTCGGTCGTGAGCGACAGCTCGAGGCCCAGCACGATCCCCGCATCCTCGGCCACCGGCGCGAGCGTCTTCAGTAACTGCACGACGGGTCCATACGACGATTCGTCATCCATCTTCGGGCAGGTTTCGCGGAAGCCCGGCACGAGCACCACGTTCGCGCCGAGGATCTCGCCGGCGTGGATGGTCTTCCGCAGCGACGCCTCGCACGGGCCGGGATCGAGCAGCGTCCCGCCGGCGGGAAGACTGCCGCCCATGGAAATCGTCCTGATGTTCCAGCGATGAGATTCACGCTTGTAGGCGAGCACCGTGTCCCGATCCCACAGGTTCGAGCGCGTCGTCTGCACCTCGATCCCGGAGAGGCCAGGAATCTTCGAGGCCAGCTCATAGACGCCGGGCGACGACGTGCGGAGCATGTTGCCTTCGCGGTGACCGATCTTGACCGGCGACGCCGCGGCCCAAGCCGC
>JBLNGH010000337.1:0-3789 GCA_050264575.1 Acidobacteriota bacterium
GCGCTGATCGATCAGGCGGGCGATCTCATACCCATGGCGCGGCCGCTCCTCGATGAGCGACAGGATCAGCAGATCGGCGCTGCCCTTGCGCAGCTCCTTCGAGATGGCAGGACGTCGCATATGTGGAATACAAATATATGGATTAGAGAGACAGTGTCAAGCACATTGCGCGGAGGTGGGCGGGCGAAGCACTCAAGACGAGAAGCGAACGAGCGGGAGTGAAGATGGACAAAGAGGCGTAGCGGGGCGCGCAGACGGCCCTAATGCGAGCGGATTGCTCGCATCGGCTTCAAAGCCAAGCACACATGAAGGACATGAAGATCATGTGAGCTTTTGACACGCCGACCCCAGATCTTTACTCGTTCCTCAGCGCGACGACGGGATCGACGCGGAGCACCTGCCGCGCGGGGACGTAGCACGACAGGACCGCCGTCGCCGCCAGGGCGAGCGTGACGGCCGCGTACGTCGTGACGTCGCCGGACGTGACCTGGAACAGCAGGCTCGTCATGAAACGCGAGAGCCAGAACGACAGGCCGAGGCCGATGATCATGCCGATGATCACCGGGCGCATGCCGCGGACGATCGTCGTGCGCAGGAGCCGGCCGGGTGCGGCGCCCAGCGCGAGCCGCACGCCGATCTCTCCCGTCCGCCGCGCAATCGAATACGCCAGCACGCCGTACACGCCGGCGAGCGACAGGACGAGCGCGAGCGCCGCAAACGTCACGAGCAGCGACATCGTGAGGCGCCGCGTCGCGACGGAGGTCGTGACGATGTCGTCGAGCGTCCGGATGTTCGAAAGCGGCAGCGCCGGGTCGACGCCTGAGACGGCGGTCCGCACAGCCGGCACGGCATCCTCCGGCCGGCCTTTCGTCTGCATCACGAGCTGCAAGGTCGTCGTCGCCATCGCGTCGCCGTACGCCGGAAAGTACACGGCGATCGTCGGATCGTTTTCGAGTCCCCGCTCGCGCATGTTGCCGACGACGCCGATGACCTCGCCGAGCCGTTGACTCTGGCCCTTCCAGAGAATCGCGGTGCGGCCGATCGGGTTCTGGCCGGGCCATAGCGTGTCGGCCGCGCGCTTGCTGATGATCGCGCGCCAGGGTTTGCCGATCTGATCCTGCTCGGTGAAGTGGCGGCCCGAGATCAGCGGCAGCCCCATCGTCTTGAAGTAATCCTTCGTGACGATGCGCCAGCTGGCCCATGGCACGGCGGAGTCCGGGACATCCGGCCGATCGGCGGCCGCCAGTCCGAGCCCCGTGCTGCCGCGCGACATCGGCCGGCCGCTCACCGCGGCAACCGAGACGAGTGACGGCACCGTCTCGAGACGCGCCAGGATCGTCTTCACCGTCTCCCCGATCCGCTCTTCGCCGTAGGTGCTCGGAATGCTGACGGTCACGAGCAGTCGACGCTCCGTCTCGAAGCCGCGATCGATCGTCAGGACCTGAACCAGGCTCCGCACGAGCAGGCCCGCACCGACGAGCAACATCAGCGCGATCGCCACTTCGGCGCCGACGAAGAGCGCGCGAGTTCGTTCATGCCGGCGATCGCCAATCGATCCCCGCTGCCCTTCGCGCAGGGCCGGCAGGACGTGCGCAATCGGCGCCTGCAGCGCAGGCACGAGCCCGGTGAGCACGCCGACCACGATCGTGACTGCCGCCGCGAAGGCGAACGCCCAGCCGTTCAGCGACACCTCCTCCAGCCGCGGAATACCGACGGGACCAATCGACGTGAGAAACCGGAGCATCCCGACCGCGAGGAGCAATCCAAGAACCGCTCCCGTCACGCTGAAGATCAACGATTCGGTCAACTGTTCGCGCGCGAGATCGGTCCGCGTCGCGCCCAAGGCTGTTCGCACCGCCCGTTCGCGCGCGCTCGCCGTGGCTCGCGCCAGCAGGAGATTCGTCACGTTCACGCACGCGATCACCAGCAGCAGACCGACGGCGCCGAGCAGGACCCACAGCGTCTGGCGCAGCTGATCGCTGGAGACCCACGTCTCCGACCGCGCCATCGTGGCGCCCAACCCCTTGTTCTCCGGGTAGCGCGCCTCGAGCTCTTTCGCCACGCGCTGAAGATCGGCGAGCGCCGCGTCATACGTGACGCCTTTTCTGATTCGGCCAACGCCGACGTACTCCCAGCTGCCGCGATTCGCGTTCGTCCGCCTGATGAACGGCACGAACACCTCGGCGAAATCGAGCCAGGGCGAGCCGGCAGGCAGCACGCCGACCACGTCGTACGGCTGGTTGTCGAGCAGGATGGTTCGGCCGACGATGGCCTGGTCACCGCCGAACCGCTGTTTCCAGAACCGGTTCGACAACAGCACGCGCTCGGCGATCGCTCCGGGGTCGTCCTCGCCCGGCGCAAACAAGCGCCCGGCCACGGGAGTCACCCCGAGCGCGCGGAAGAACCCAACACTCACGCTGGCGCCACTGACGCGCTGCGGGGCCATACCTTCGCCCGTCAACGTGAAGCTGGCGCCGTGCAGCGCGCCGAGCTCTTCGAACGCCCGATTCCAGTCGCGCATGTCCCAGAAGTTCGCTTCGGTGAGCGAGACCTGGTCCAGCTGGCGCGCCGGCAGCGACCCCCAGACCTGGACGATGCGTTCCGGTTCCGGGAAGGGCAGCGGTTTGAGCAGCACACCGTAGACGACGCTGAAGATGGCGGTGCTGGCGCCCAACCCGAGCGCGAGCATCAGCACGATGGCGCCGCTGAAGAACGGCTGCTTGCGCATGAAGCGCATGACGGCCCGAACGTCCTGTCCTCTCATCTTCATGCTCCTGAACGATGGCCGGTTGCCCCCGGCGTCGGCCGGTTCCGGCGCTCGCCACTCGCGCCGCACGCTGGCGGCAAATATCAGCATGTCCCAGATCCCGCGCGGCCAGATCAGCAGCCGACTCACGCCTCGACGCCGCCGGGACTCGATCGCGAGACAGTGAAAAAAGACTTCTTCCATCTCCGCGCCGTATTCGAGACGGATCGGCGCCGGACACGCACGCAGCATCAAGCGGACCATGAAGGCCTTCATGTGCTTCACGCCCTTCATGCCGTCATGCTTTCAAGAGACGCTTGGACCGCGCGGCGTCGACGAACGCCGCCAGCCGCCTGGCTTCCTCGGCGCAGACGCGCCGGCCGAGCGGAGTGATGCGATAGAAACGCGGCCGGCCGCCGCCGGACGCAAATCCCTGCGGCGCGCGCGTCTCGACGACGTATCCCTGCGTCGTCATTTTTCTGAGCGCGCCATAGAGCATCCCGGGCCACAGCTGCATCTCGCCCCCGGTGCGCTCGAAGACTTCTTTGGTGATGGCCAGCCCGTGCAGATCGTGATCTGCGAGGGCGAGCAGGATCTGAAACCAGTGAGGGGCCATGAAGGCGAGTATATATCTATTGGTATATACACGAAGCCTGGAAGCCAGGGAACCGGAAGAAAGTGCTCCTTTCCCTTCGATGCTCTCTGCTTCCAGGCTTCCCGGCTCCCAAGCTTCCCGGCTTCCAAGCTTCCCGGCTTATCATTCGCCCGGAGGCCCTCATGACCCTTCGCCGTCTCCTCTTGAACCTGGCCGCAATCGGCACCGGATCCGGTGTCCTGTTGAACGCCGACCGATGGACAGCGGCTCAGGCACAGACCGCGGCCCCGGCGCCCAACCAGGGCCGCCAGGGCGGCGCGCCGCAGGCCGGACGCGGCGGCGGCGCCTTCATTGCGGCGCCGGCACGACGACAGGGTGAGGGGCTCGGTCCGTTCAAAACGCTCCTCATCCGCAACGTCGTCGTGATCGACGGCACCGGCGCGCCGCC
>JBLNGH010000338.1:0-2935 GCA_050264575.1 Acidobacteriota bacterium
CAGTCACGCAGCCGCTGCTCGATGCTCGACAGGTAGTCGCGGTGCTCGTTCAGCAGGTATCCGGCCGCGAGCAGGCGAGCCGGCGGCGCGTTCGGGCGGCTGCGCAGACGATGATACGCGTCGGCGAGCAGATGCAGTCCCTTCTCAGGAGCGATCCGCGCGAAGTAGCCGATCGTGTACGGCGGCGCCGTTCGAGCCGGCTGCGGTTCATGTCCGTCGAGCGTGATCCCAAGCGGCACCGTCCGAATCCGGCCGCGATCAATCCCGAAGTACCGCGTCATGAACTCCGCGTAGTAGTCGCTGACGGCGATGAACAGATCGACGTCCGCGACCGACTGGCGGATCAGCCGCTGGGCCTGCGATTTCCACGGTTCCTGCAGGTTGTCCAGGAACAGGTCTTCGCCCTGCAGCGTGCAGACGATCGGCGCATGCAGCGCATCGCGGAGCGGCTTCGCCAGGCTGATGAGGAGCGCAAACGGGAGATTCACCACCTGGAAGGCCGGCTCGTCCTTGAGCCAGCCCAGCATCTTCAGAATTTCTTTTTTCTGAAAACCGTCGAGTCCCTGGAGCATCGACACCGTCATCTCGCCGAGGACCGTCGGATCAACCTTGATTTGCCGCTTCGACGCCAGACGCAGCACCGGCGTCGAGTCCCAGAGCCGATCGAGAAACGCCGGCGTGTGGCGGAAGATCGGGACGTGCTGTTCGAGGTACACGCTCACGCCGCCGAACAGCACCTTCTCCATGCTGACGTTCTTCTCATCCGTCGTGGTGGGCGTATAGACGGGGGCGAGCACGACGTCGTGCCCGCGCGCGAGAAGGGCGGCCGCGAGCGCGTTGTCCCGGAGACAGCTGCCGCAGTACATCTCGGCGGCGCCGGCGGTCAGGTAGAGGAGACGCATTGAAGGGCAGAGGGCAAAGGGCAGAGGGCAGAGGCCAGGTACAAGGTCAGAAGTCAGAAACCCGAAGCCGCACCGAAATAGCCCTTGCGCGCGCGGATCATCGCACGTGGGTACGCTGGTAATTCCACTTTGATGTCGTGCCAGCCGTTTGCCGGAACGCCTGAGGGCGTGTATCGCAAGACATAGCTCTGGCGGAACTCGTCGAACGCTTGCCGGAAGTTGCTGATCACGTTCGCTCGAAAGATCTGCGTATACACTCGGCCTCCCGTAAGTTCGGCGGCTTCCTTCAGCCGCCGCAGCCCGTCGCGGTCGGCGTGAGTGGGCATCCAGTATCCCGCAACTCTGCCGGAGCCGCGGCTGCGTTGCAGCAAGACCAGGTGCAGCACCCCTTCCGAATGGCGCGCGGCGTCGAGCACGGCCTGCGATCCGACGGCGCTTCCACCATCGACGCCATCCGTCAGCGCAACGATCAAGTGCCGGCGATCCGGATCGGGCTGGTGCATCATGGCCGCGAAGATCGGATCATAGACAGCCGAGTTGTGGCCGAGGCGCACGGCCGACAGGTCCAGCCGGGTCCCCGCTGGCTGCCAACCGAAGACATCCTTGACTTGGAAATCGAGCGTCAGAAGTCGAATTCGATCGCCTGGTCGCAGGAGCGCCGCAATGTTTCGCACATCCTCTTTGAGACTTTCAATGCGTCCGGCCTGACTGTTGCTGGTGTCCTGGAACAGCGTGAGATCGATGGGAACAGGCTCGAACCCGAGTGTATCGATCTTTTGTCGCACACCATTGTCGAAGACTGCGAAGTCCTCCTCCGCAAGTCCCGCAATGGGGACGTTCCCCTCTTTGACTGACACGTTGACAAAGACCGATGCGACGCCGGCGCGGTACACGGGCCGCTGTTCCTGTTGCGCGATCCCGAGCTGGGGCGAGAGAGCCAGGCACACTGAGGCGATCATCCAGGCGGGATGCGTCCTCATTTCCAAACCCGCTCTCTCAAGGCGGCTATGTACTGCGGCCAGAATCGATACGAGCCATAGCCGTACAGGCGCCAGGGATCACGGGGCTGAGGATCAACGGCGAACGAGGATTGCCTGACAGCGTAAGCATCCGTCCGACGCCCGTCGGTCGAGAACCTGGCCGCGAGCAGCATTGACGCCCCCTGAGCACCAGGGACCACCTTGAGCGATTCTTCGTAAGCGGCCCTCGCACGGTCGAGATCGCCAAGCTGTTCGAGCGCTCGACCCGCGAAGAGATGCGCCAGGTGAACGAGAAATGGATCATGCGTCTTGCGGAGAACTTCGTCGAACTGGGAAATCGCCCGGGCGGGCTCGTGCAGAACGAACAATAGCCTGCCAATGCGAAGGTCCGCCTCGGCGCCCAGCGACGCATCGCCGCGGAATTCGCCGAGGCGGTCAATGAGGCGTCGAATCGCTAGCCTGAAGGAGAGCTTGATCTTGGCGCCGAGTTCAGACTCGGCGCGTCTATCGAGTGACGCGTCCGATTCCCAAGGCTCGTCTCGATCCCCTTCACCAGCGAAGCTGCTCTCCTGACTGACCAGGCTGGCAAACGCGAAACGCGCATCGTCGGGAAATCGGTCGCGCGCGTGATCGAGATGGCTGACGTCCGGCGGTTCCGGTCTGTCTTCGCGCAGCAAAACGAGATAGTGAGCGCCCAGCAAACGGGCATCGTCAGCGCCCTCGGCCAGCGACATAGACGCGAGGTACCAGAGCCGCTCGGCATCCTGACGCGGTTGTTTCTGAAGGAGACGGCAGCCCCACTCGATGACCTGCCGTACGCGGAACCAATCCTCGTCAAACGAAGTCCCGCCTGCCAGCTCGAGACCAAAGGTTGCGGCTGCGAGCCGCCTGGCTGGGGCTGCGTCCGGACCCGCAGCGTCAATCCACTTTTTACCGTGCTTGACGAGCTCATTGGCGATCAAAGGGATGTCGGACGTTTCCCGCGCGCCGCGCAGGTCTCCTCTCTGATAGCGGTTCAAGAGATCGAACACCACGGAAGGTTGTTGTGCCGCG
>JBLNGH010000339.1:0-24874 GCA_050264575.1 Acidobacteriota bacterium
CTTGAGGACCGACACGTTATGTCAGAGTTGTCCGACCTCTATCAGGAGGTCATCCTCGATCACAACCGGCGGCCGCGGAACTACGGTCCGCTGCCGGGCGCAAGCCGCAGCGCGCAGGGACACAATCCCTTGTGCGGCGATCGGCTCACGCTCTACGTGCAGCTCGAGGGCGATCGCATCTCGGGGATCTCGTTCGAGGGATCGGGCTGCGCGATCTCGAAGGCATCCGCTTCGCTGATGACCGATGCGATCAAAGGGCACAGCGTTGCCGAGGCCGCCGCGCTGTTCGATCGATTTCATCGGATGGTCACGAGTCCATTCGATCAGCCGGCCGACGAGACCGGGCTGGGCAAGCTGGCCGCGTTTGCCGGCGTGCGCGAATTTCCCGTCCGCGTGAAGTGCGCGAGTCTGGCGTGGCACACGTTGAAAGCCGCGCTCTCGGATTCGCATGACACGGTGAAGACTGAGTAACTTCATTAAGTTGTAATCGTCAGTTCGATGATCGACTGCAACGGAATCCAGACATACTCCGGCCGGTTGGCCAGCTCGCGACGGATTTCCGTCAGCGCCTGATCGATCAGCAACAACTTCAGCAATGCGTCGACCTCGGCGGAACTCGACGGCAGAAAGCGGGCGCCGGCCGCGGTCGTGCGGTAGGCGTTCAGAAAGCTGACCGTCGTCCAGGTGTGCCACCAGCGGGCCCATGCGCTCATGCGCTCGGCGTCCTGCGGGGTAATCGACAAGCGGGCCGCGAGTCCCACGCCGGCCGCGTACTGGAACGATCGGATCATGTTCGCCACGTCGCGGAGCGGCGTGTTGAGGCGACGACGCTCCTCCATCGGGAGGGACGGGTCTCCTTCGAAGTCGATGATCATGAAATCGCCTTCGCTGAGCAGCACCTGGCCCAGATCGTACGCGCCGTGAATCCGCGTCAGCTGCAGGCCATCGGGCGCCTGTCTGCCAAGCCGTTCGATCGTCGTCATGAGCTGATCGCGGCCGGCCAGCAGCGTCTGGATGAGAGTCGATGTGCCCGCGGGTGCGCGCTCGGCGGCCGAGCCGAGCGCGGCGAGCGTCGAGTCGGTCTGCCGCCGTGTGCGTGAGACGAGCGCGCTGGTCCACTCGGCATCGAGCGCCGCGGTGCCGAACTCGGAGACGGCCTCGTCGCCGGCGAGCGTGAGGTGCAGCTCGGCGGTGCGCCGTCCCAGCGTGGATGCCGCCTCGAGCGCGGAGCCGACCGTCCGCCGGGCGGCTTCCGGCACGTCTCCGGCCGAGAGGGCTGGCGGTCGATCCCGCTGCGTCTCGCTCACGTCCCACGCGATCGCGCTCTCGAAGTAGCGCTCGAGCTCGCCGATCGCCTGGCGCCAGCCGTCCATCTGATGCGGCACGAACGCGTGCAGGATCGCCAGCGTGGTCGTTTCGCCTGCCGTCGACGTGTACGCGATTGTCCCGGCCAGTCGCGGCGCGCGCGGGAAATGCGCGCGGTCCGTCAGGAAGCGGCCCATTTCGACTTCGTGATTCGGCCCCGGCCACAGCCGCCGCACCAGCTTCAGCACGAACCGCTCGCCAAACCGGATCGACGAGTTCGCGCGTTCGACGCTCGGGCTCACCGGCGCCAGATCGCCGTCCGGTGCCTGGGTCCGGATTTCGTCGAACACAGGCGTGCGCGATCCCTGCAGCTGTCCGTGCCGCATGTCGGCGCTGCGCGTTTCGCCGATGACGGAGAACACCTCGCGCGCCTCGTCCGGATCGAGCGATGCATGCAGGATCCCTTTTGCCGCGCCGGCAATTCGAGCGACGATGCCGTCTGGCGATTCCTGGACGATCACGTCAGCATGGGTGCCCGACGCCATCGCCAGCGGCACGAAGTAGCGATCCTCGCGGCCGTCCTCGAACTTGACGGCGAGGATCGTCGCCATGACCGGTTCCTTGCCGCCGCGCAGCGTGCTCCACTCGACGATTCTGGCGTCGGCGATCGCCGTGCCGCGCTTCTGGAACCAGCGCTGCCTGGCGAGGAACGGCGCCAGGTAGCGGCGCTCGAGCAGCGATCGCGCGCTGCCGGCCAGCGTGCGCGACCAGTCCTCGCCGAGCAGCACCGGCAGCGTCTCGATCTCCGATTCAGCGGCCGGGGCCAGCGGCCGGGCGGTCACCGGCGCCGGCGCCTGTCGCTTCAGCTCCAGCCAGTAGAACCCGTACGGCGCAAGCGTCAGGAAATACGGCGTCTCGCCGATGCGCGGGAGGTCGGTGCTGCCCGACATCTCGATCGGCACGAGACCCGAATACTTCGACAAATCCAGCGACACGGCCTGCATCGTGCGCGCCATGTTGGCGACGACGAGAATTGGATCCTCGGCATCGAGCCGGCGAATGAACGCGAAGACCCGGCGGTTTTCGGGACGGAGCAGCTCGATCGTCCCTCGTCCGAAGGTGCGATGGCGCTGGCGCAGCGCGATCAGCCGTCGCGTCCAGTTGAGGAGCGAATGCGGCGAGCGCTCCTGCGCCTCGACGTTGACGGACTGATATCCGTAGACCGAATCCATGACCACCGGCGCGTACAGCCGGGCCGGATCGGCGCGCGAGAAGCCACCGTTGCGGTCCGCGGTCCACTGCATCGGCGTCCGTACCGCGTTGCGATCGCCGAGGTACACGTTGTCACCCATGCCGAGTTCGTCGCCGTAATAGATGACCGGCGTGCCCGGGAGCGAGAGCAGCAGCCCGTTCAGCAGCTCGATCCGCGCCCGGCTGTTCTCCATCAGCGGCGCGAGCCGGCGGCGGATGCCGGCGTTGACGCGCATCTGCGGGTCGGCGGCGTACGCCTGGTACATGTAGTCGCGCTCCTCGTCGGTCACCATTTCGAGCGTCAGCTCATCGTGGTTCCGCAAAAAGATCGCCCACTGACAGCTGTCGGGGATCTCCGGCGTCTGGTAGAGGATTTCGCTGATGGGATGGCGGTCTTCCTGCCGCATCGCCATGTACAGCCGCGGCATCAGCGGGAAATGAAAGGCCATGTGGCATTCGTCGCCGTCGCCGAAGTACGCGCAGACATCCGACGGCCACAGGTTCGCTTCCGCCAGGAACATCCGATCGTGATAGCGCCCGTCCAGCTCGCGCCTCAGATTGCGGAGGACTTCGTGGGTTTCCGGCAGGTTCGCGCAGCTCGTGCCCTCGCGCTCGATCAGGTACGGCACGGCGTCGAGCCGCATGCCGTCGACGCCTTTGTCGAGCCAGAAGCGCATGACGCGCGTCACCGCTCTGCGGACCTGCGGGTTGTCGAAGTTCAGATCCGGCTGATGGTGGAAGAACCGGTGCCAGTAGTATGCGCCGGCCAGCGGATCCCACGTCCAGTTCGAGCGCTCGGTGTCGCTGAAAATAATCCGGACGCCCGCGTATTTCTGATCGGTATCGCTCCAGACGTAGTACTCGCGCTTGCGCGATCCGGCGCGGGCCCGGCGCGCCGCCTGGAACCACGGATGTTGATCCGAGGTGTGGTTGATGACCAGCTCGGTGATGACGCGCAGCCCTCGCTCGTGCGCCTGATCCAGAAACGTCCGGAAGTCTTTCAGCGTGCCGTACGATTTGTGGACGCCTTCGTAGTGCGCAATGTCATAGCCGTCGTCGCGAAGCGGCGACGGGTAGAACGGCTGCAGCCAGATGCACGAGACGCCCAGCGACTGGATGTAGTCGAGCTTGCGCGTCAGCCCGGCGAAATCGCCGACGCCGTCGTCGTCGCTGTCGAAAAAGCCCCGGACGTGGACCTGGTAGATGACCGCGTCTTTGTACCAGAGGCTAGGGGAGGTGTCAGGAGGACGGGGGTCGATTATGGAAAACTCGCCGGACTGCCTGGTAATGGTGTCCGGCGAGTTTCCCACAATCGACGCCCCGTCCCCTCTACTTAATGGAGCTCGCGTCGAGCGCCCAGATGCCCCGCCCGTACGTCGAGATCACGAGCATCTGGTCGCGCGGCTCGAACTGCAGGTCCGACACCTGGTTGGACGGCAGATTGCCGCCGAGCACTTCCCAGCGTTCGCCTCCGTTCGTCGAGACGTAGACGCCGAAGTCGGTGCCGACGTAGAGGATGTTCGGGTTGCGCGGGTCTTCGCGAATCACGTTCACCGGACCCACCGGGATGTTCCCGGCGATGCTGCGAATCGTCCTCCCGTTGTCGGTCGACTTGTAGATGTAGACGCCGAAGTCGTCGTCTTCGCGGCCGCGCTGCGTGATGTAGACCGTACCTTCGTCGTGCTGAGAGGGGACGACGCGCGAGATCCAGCGTCGGACCGGGAGCTTGGATGTCAGTTCCGTCCACTCCTTGCCCGTATCGAGCGTGACGTGCAGCCGGCCATCGTCGCTGCCGACGTAGAGCAGTCCCTTGCGCTTCGGCGATTCGGCGAGCGCCACGATTGTCTGGTACGGAATCGCCGTCGGATTCTCGCCCATCTGCTCCTTCTTGTTGTCGGTCAGATCCGCGCTGATCTTTTGCCAGCTGTCTCCGCGATTCTCGGATCGATAGACCGACTGGAAGCCCGCGAAGATGATGCTGCCGTCGTGGGGCGAGACGATGATCGGCGCCATCCATTGCGCGCGCAGTTCCTGATCCGGATCCTTCGGCTGAATCGGCGTGTTGGTGCCTCCGCGTCCGCGGCCGCCGCCGCGGCCGCTCGGATCGGGCGGCGGGGTCGCGCCGAGGTCGGTCCGGCTGAAGTTGCCGTAGAAGCCGTGCGAGTACACGATGTTCGGATTGGTCGGATCGATCGCGTGGTTCGATCCTTCGCCGCCAGGCGCATTCTCGAAGTCGACGGCCGGGACGGCGCCACGCCCCTTGCCGGTATCGACGCGGCCGCGCCGGCTGCCGTGATCCTGAATCGATCCGTAGGCCCAGACGGGCGTGTTCGAATCGAGCGTCACGTTGTAGAACTGCGCGCCGCCCGCCGACACGGCAAATTTCCAGGTCTTGCCGCCGTCCTCGGACTGATAGAAGCCGCCGTCGTTGTTGTTATAGAGAATCGACGTGTTGCCCGGATCGATCCAGAGACCATGGTGGTCGCCGTGCATCCCGGTGACGCGCGAGAACGTCTGACCGCCATCCCGGGAGACGTTGAGACCCAGGCCCATCGTGTAAATCGTTTTTTCGTCTTTCGGATCCACCCGGATCTGTCCGAAGACCCACCCGTACGTGCCGGAATGGCCGTTGAGGTAGTCAATCGTGGCCTGAGTCTTTCGACTGGTTTGCCGCCAGGTCTTGCCTCCATCGTCGGTCCGGTAGATGTCGGCACCCTTGATGAAGCCTTTGCCCGCCGGCATCGGCCGGCCGTACGCGTCATTGGTGCCCGGCTTCGGCACCACGCCGATCTCGTAGTTGTCGACGAAGGCGTACAGCACGTTCGGGTTCGATCTGGAGACGTCGATCCCGATGCGGCCGCGGAACTCGGGCGCGGGAAGGCCCTGGCTCACGTCGTTCCAGGTCTTACCGCCGTCGGTCGTCTTCAGGATGCCGCCTTCTTTGTAGCCGGGCTCGACGCGCGGATCCGACCACTTGCGCCGCACGCGCTGCCAGAGTGCCGCGTACAGCGTGTTGGGGTCGCGCGGATCCATCACGAGATCGATCGCGCCGGTGCGCGGGCTGCGATACAGCACCTTTGTCCACGTCTTGCCGCCGTCGGTCGTCTTGAAGACGCCGCGCATCTCGTTGTCCGTCCACTCGTGGCCGGAAGCGGCCACGTACACGATGTCAGGGTTGGTCGGATGCACGAGGATCCGCGCGATCGTCTGCGTATCGGTCAGCCCCATGTGCTGAAAGGTCTTGCCGGCGTCGGTGGACTTGTAAATGCCGACCCCCGGCATCGACGCGCGAAAGATATTCGCTTCGCCCGTCCCGACCCACAGAATGTCGGGGTTCGAGGGCGCGACGGCGAGATCGCCGACGCTCGTCGACGGCATGTCGTCGAAGATCGCCTGCCACGTTGCGCCGTTGTCATCGGTTTTCCAGACGCCGCTCGTCGCGTAGCCGGCGTAGATGCGCCGTTGACCGTTCTTGTCGGCGACGGCCGTATCCGTGGAGCGGCCGCTCACGTTCGTGGGACCCACGTACATCCATGAGGCCGATTTGTACGGCGACGCATCGCGCATCGAGCGATACGTGTCGTAGCCCTTGCGCAGGACTTCGGCATCCGCCCTGGCGGCCTGCTGCGCCCGCAGAGCGAGCGGAATGCTGCAGAGTGCCGCGAGAAGGACCAGCGAGAGGCGGCTGGCGCGCCCGAGGTGTCGGGTCATGGTCTTTAGCTTATGACAACGTAGGGCGGACTGATTTCCAAGTCCGCCACCGGCGGATTTGGCGATCAATCCGCCCCACATGCAGGTAGGACTACAATCGACGCAATGCCACACGCGCCGGTCTATCTCGACTACCACGCGACCACGCCGGTCGATCGCCGGGTGGTCGACGCGATGCTGCCGTACTTCACCGAGTGCTTCGGCAATCCCGCCTCATCCGGTCATCAGTGGGGATGGAAGGCGCAGGAAGCGGTGGAGCAGGCGCGCCGGGACGTCGCCGCGCTCATCGGCGCAACGGCGCGTGAGATCGTGTTCACGAGCGGCGCCACGGAATCCAATAACCTGGCAATTCAGGGTGGTGCCGCCGAGGCGCCGCCCGAACGTCGTCACGTCGTCGTCTCGGCGATCGAACATAAGTCGGTGCTCGAAGCGGCGGCCCGGCTCGAACGGAGCGGCTGGCGCGTGACGGTCCTGCCCGTTCGGAAAGACGGGATGATCGATCTCGAGCCGCTCGACCGCGCCGTCACGGACGACACGGCGCTCGTGAGCGTGATGGCCGCCAACAATGAGATCGGCGTTCTCCAGCCGCTCGCGGAGATTGGCGAGATCGCGCACGCGCGCGGCGCGATTTTCCACGTGGATGCTGCTCAGGGCGCGGGCAAGATTCCGATTGACGTCGGCGCCATGCACGTCGACCTGCTCGCGCTGACGGGTCACAAGATGTACGGGCCCAAAGGATGCGGCGCGCTGTTCGTGCGCAAGCGCACCGAGCTGGCGCCGCTCATCATCGGCGGCGGGCAGGAGCGCGGGCTGCGATCGGGAACCTTGAACGTCCCTGGCATCGTCGGGCTCGGCGCCGCGTGCGCGATCTGCCAGCGCGAGATGCCGCAGGAAGCGATCAGGATGCGTCAGCTTCGTGACCGGCTGCTGAGCGGGCTGACGTCGCAGATCGACGGTGTGATCGTCAACGGATCGCTCGAGCATCGGCTTCCGAACAACCTTCACGTCAGCTTCAGCGGCGTGGATGGAGAATCGCTGCTCATCGGCATCGGCGACATCGCGGTCTCATCCGGATCCGCGTGCAGCTCCGCGTCGGCGACGCCGTCCCACGTCCTCCGCGCCATCCTCGGCGACGACGTGCCGGCGGCGGCAATCCGGTTCGGGTTGGGCCGGTTCACGACCGACGACGAGATTGACTACGCCGTCGAAAAATTTGCGACAGTCGTTCGACATTTGCGAGGCGTTGCGCCCGCAAGTCGATCATGAACGGCACCGACGAACGTTCCGGACGCGAGACACGGCTGCTGGTGCTCGTGATCGTCGTGTCGCTGGCCGTGCTCCTGCTGCTCGCGCAGTTCCGGTTCCCGCCGGTCGGGTTGACCGCCGGACCGCCCACGCCGGGGCCGCTCGACAAGCTGGCCGCGCGCGCGACGTACGACGATCTTGCCGCGGCGATTGCCGCCGTCGTCCAACGGGTCGAGTCCTCGATCGTCATCGTCCAGGTCGACTCGCCGCCGCCCGAGGAAAAAGAAAAGGAGCGGGGGAAGGAGCGCGGGAGAGAAAAGACCAGCCCGGCGCCGTCCGCACCGGCGCTGTCGCCCAGGCTCCTGCCCGCCATCCGGCTGAGGCCCGACATCGCCCTGGTCCATGTGCCGGCCGGGATGCGGGTCAGTCCGGCACAGGGATTCTCGGGTCCGACGGCCGTTTTTGCGACCGATCCGAAGCGTGAAATCGCGCTGGTACGGGTCGCGCCATTGCCTGAGTCGGCCACCGGGCTGCCGAGTGCCTTCGAACGCTTCCCTGGATTCAGCTACGTCGCCGTGATCGAGGCCGCGATGGGCGGACCATCGGCGCGCCCGGCATTCATCGGCCGGCTCGACACATCCGTCGACGATCGCTGGCAGCCGTCGCCGCTGCTCATCGGCGGCGCGTCGGAAGCCAGCGCGGGCTCGCTGCTCTTTGCGGTCGACGGCCGGCTCATCGGCATGGTGCTGCCGCAATTCGGTACGCTCGCCGTCGTTTCGCCCGCGGCGCTCAACGCCGTCGTCACCGAGCTCGGCGGCGGTGGAACGAATGGCGGCGGCGCGCGATGAGTGCCATGCGCGCGACAGGCGAACGCGGCCGAAGCGACGCGGCGCTCCGGGGTCCCGGCGAGCGTAGGCCGGTAGTCGGGGTGCAGGGGGCCCCGACGATCAAGCAATGACCTCACCCCTTCGCGACATTCGACGTCGCGAATTGGGCGGGCCGGACCCGCTCGATCGCCGTCTGGGGATTCCGCCGCAAACGCCGCTCACCTGGCTGCGGTCGCTCTTGTTCACGCGATCGGCGCTCGGGCTCGCGCCGTCGCTCACGCCCGCGGTGATCTTTCTGCCGGTCGGCGTGCTGCTCGGTCCTCATGCGCTGAACGTCCTCTCGCCGACCGTCCTCGGCCGGCTCGATCTCGCCGTGACCATTGCGCTCGCCGTGCTCGGCGTGCTCGTCGGCATTGCGCTCGGCCGCGAGATCCGGTCGGCGACGCGTCTGTTCATCGCCGCCAGCCTCGAGAGCCTCGTGACGATTGCCTTCGTCACCGGCGCGACGATCTACTTCGCGCGGGTGACCGGATTGCCGCTCGGCGCGCCGATCGCCGCGTTCGGACTCGCGCTCGGTCTCTGCGCGTCGGCATCGTCAGCCACGTCTGCCGATCCCGATTCGGAGCCGTCGGCCGAAGTCGCGACGCGCGTTGCCGATCTCGACGACGTCGTGCCGATTGTCGTCGCGACGATCGGGTTCGGTCTGCTGGCGCCTGTGCCGATCGAGGACACGCTCACCCTCGCGCTCGCGACCGTCCTGTCCGGGCTTGCGGTCGGCGCCATCGGCTGGCTGCTCTTCGAGCGTGCGGAGTCCGGCGCCGAGCGCGCGGTGTTTCTGCTTGGCGCGCTCGCGCTGGCGGGCGGCGCCGCGGCCATGCTTCGCGCCTCGCCGCTGGCTGTCGGGCTCATCGCCGGCCTGTGCTGGACGATCGCGCCGGGCCGCGCCGATCGGATCGTGCAGGACGACCTCGGCAAAGTGCAGCACCCGCTGGTGGTCCTGCTGCTCGTGACCGCCGGCGCCCTGTGGGCGCCGTCCGTGGTCAGCTTGTGGCTTCTGGCGCCGTATCTCCTCTTTCGTCTGGCGGGCAAAGTCGCCGGTGCCTGGGTCTCGTCGCGAATTGCCGATGTGAGCGCCGCCGATCTCGCGGCGTTCCTCGTGCCGCCCGGCGTTCTGGCCGTGGCGTTCGCGCTCAACTTCCGCCAACTCCTTCCGCCTGACGCCGGGGACACGCTGCTCTCGGCCGTCGTGATCGGCACCGCGGCGTTCGATCTGTTCGCGCTGGCCGTCGTGCCTCACTGGAGACGAAGGCCGACATAGCCCCATGCAGCGTGTTGCCGAGATCGCTGTCTCATTGTTTCCCGTCGGATGGCCCGCAGGCGCGCCAACGGCGCGCCTCGCCGGAGCGGAGCGGGGCGGAAGGGCCCCCGCGAGCGAACGGCGAAAGGGGGTCCGGGGGACGAATGTCCCCCGGTTGAACAAGAGGCGGAGGCCAACCTAGCCCCATGCGGCGGCTCAGTGCGCTTGCCATCACGATCACGCTTGCCTGGTTCGTCCTCGTCCGGATGGGCGGTCAGAACGCGAGCGCGACCGCGCTCGGGCTGGGCGTGGCGCTCGTCTCGGCGTCGATCGTCGGGTGGCTCTTCGAGTTTCTCCGGCTCCCGCGCATTACCGGCTATCTGATCTTCGGCCTCGTCTGCGGTCCCGCAGTCGCCAACCTGATCACGGAACCAATGGCGCGCGACCTGCGCGTCGTCGGCGGCTTCGCGATCGGCATCATCGCCTTCATCGCCGGCTTGCAGGTGAACTTCGCCAGTCTCCGTTCACGGCTTCGAGCGATTGCGACGGTGACCGTCACGGCGGTGTCGCTCTCATGGGCGGGCGTGACGGCGGTGGTGTTCGTCCTGTGGCGCTGGCTGCCGTTCGGCGCCGAGCTGTCGGGCGCGGAACGAGCCGCCGCGTCGGCGCTCATCGCGACGCTCGTCATCGGCGTCTCGCCCATCCTGACCACGGCGGTGATCGCCGAAAGCCGTGCCCGCGGGCCGCTTTCGACGATGGCCACCGCGGTTGTCGTCTGCGCCGAGCTTCTCGTCATCGTCTTCTTTGCGATCGCGCTGCAGCTCTCGAGGACGGCATTCGGCACTCAGCCGGCGCAGGGCTTCGAGCTCGCGATCTCGACCGGCTGGGCGACGGCGGGATCGGTCGCGTTCGGCGGGCTGCTGGGATCGCTGTTCGCGCTGTATTTGCGTTTTGTCGGGCGCGAGGTCACGGTCGTGCTCCTCGCGCTGTTCGCGCTCTTTACGGGCCTTGGCGCGCGATGGCACTTCGAGCCGCTGCTCTCCGGGCTGGCGGCCGGGCTGGTCGTGCAGAACGTGATGGGGCAGGCGGGCGACGTGCTGCGCGACTCGATCGCGCGCGGCGCCATGCCCGTCTTCGTCCTGTTCTTTGCCGCCGTCGGCGCGTCGATGCAGGTCGATGCGGTCGCGACGCTCGGGATTACGGCGCTCGCGCTCTCGCTCGTGCGCGCCGTGCTGCTCCGCGCCGGCGCCAAGTTCGGCGTGCGGGCGGCCGGCGTCGAAGCGCCGGAGACCCATCTGCTCTGGCGGTCCTTTATATCCACGGCGGAGATCACGATCGGTCTGACCACGCTCGTCGTCACCGAGCATCCGGTCTGGTCGGGCCAGCTGCAGACACTCATGATCGCGATCGTGGCCATGAACGAGCTCGTCGGGCCGATCGTCTTCCGGGCCACGCTGGCGCAGCTTCGCGAGATCGGCGGCGGTGGCGGCAGCCTCGTCGTCGTGTCCAATCGTGAGCCGTGGGTGCACGACTACGCGCCTGATGGATCCATCCGCGCGCGCCCGACGCCCGGCGGCGTCTCCGTCGCGCTCGATGCGCTGATGCGCGAACGCGGCGGCGTGTGGATCGCGCACGGCGCCGGCAGCGCGGATCGCGAAGTCGTCGACGAGCGAAGCTCGATTTACGTCCCGCCCGACTCGCCGTCCTACCGGCTGCGGCGGCTGTGGCTGTCACCCGAAGAGGAAGAGCGGTACTACGCGGGCTTCTCCAACAGCGCGTTGTGGCCGCTCTGTCACCAGGCGCACGTGCGTCCGGTGTTCAAAGCCGAGGATTGGGAAGCGTACAAGTCGGTGAACCGGTTGTTTGCGGAAGCGGTCGCGCTCGAAGCGCCGCCGGACTCGTCCGTGTTCCTGAACGACTACCACCTCTCGCTCGTCGCCAGGTACATGCGCGAGCGGCGGCCGCTCCTGCGCTCCGCGCTGTTCTGGCACATTCCGTGGCCGGACGCCGATCGTCTCAGAATCTGCCCGTGGCGCAAGGAGATCCTCGAAGGGCTCCTCAGCAACGATCTGCTCGCATTCCAGCTGCCGCGCGATCAACGCAACTTCCTCGTCTCGGTCGCCGACGAGCTGGGCGCCTCCGTCTCGGGCGAGACCGTGTACTTCGGCGATCGGCCGGTCCGCGTGCTGGCGATTCCGATCGGCGCCGATTTCGATCGCATTACCGAGATTCTGGCGGACCCGGACCTGCCGAGCGAGATGCGCCGGCTCGCGCGCGACCTGAAGCTCGAGGACAAGGTCGTCGGTGTCGGCGTCGATCGGCTCGACTACACCAAGGGGATTCCCGAACGGATGGCCGCCATCGATCGCGTGCTCGCCGCGCGGCCGGACCTGGCCAAACGATTCGTGTTCGTCCAGATTGGCGTGCCGTCGCGCACCGATGTGCCGGCGTATGCCGACATCACCGCGGAAATCGACGAGCAGGTGGCGCGCATGAACGAGAAGTACGGCAACGGGCCCGACAATGGTCCCGTCCGCTACGTGAAGCAGGCGTTTCAGCTGCCGGAGCTCGTCGCCGTGTACCGCCTCGCGCGGTTCTGCATCGTCTCGTCGCTCCACGACGGCATGAATCTCGTCGCGAAGGAGTTCGTCGCCGCGCGCGACGATCTCGACGGGATCCTGATTCTGAGCGAGCTGGCAGGCGCGGCGCAGGAGCTGTCCGAGGCGCTGATCATCAACCCGTACGACGAGCGGGGATTCACTGACGCGGTGGCACGCGCGATCGACATGCCGGCCTGGGAGCGGCGGCGCCGGATGCAGGCGCTCCGGCGGCGCGTGGCCGGACGCGACGTGCTGGCCTGGGCGTCGGACATTCTCGATCGGCTCGAACGGCGGAAAGGTACGGGGTTTCTCGCTGGGTAGACACGACACCTCTCGCGCTTCGCTGTACAACCCGTCGGACATCGTCGCGGCCGACGTGCACGAGCGGTTGTCCGACCGCCACGTGCTGCTGCTCACCGACTACGACGGCACGCTCGCCGACATCGCGCCGACGCCGGCCGAAGCGACGCTCTCCGAATCGGTGCGCCTCGAGCTCGCCGCGCTGGCCGCTTTCGACGACGTCACCGTCGGCGTCGTCAGCGGGCGGCGCCTCGACGATGTGCTCGAGCGCGTCGGGCCCGCGGCCGAGTACGGCGCAGGCCTGCACGGGCTGGAAATGGTCGGCCCGGAATCGGCGTTCCATCACTATGCGCTCGACTCGGTCGAATCGGTGATCGCCCGCCTCGCGCGCGACGCAGCGCGTGTGCTGCAGTGGTGCCCGGGCGTGCTGCTGGAGAACAAGAAATACGCGCTCACCTGTCACGTCCGGCTCGCGCCGCCGGACCTCGGCGATCGCGCGCTCGAAGAGTTCGAAGCGCTTGCCGAGCCGCAACTCGAAGCACGTACGCTGAAGCTGCTGACCGGCAAGCAGGCTCTCGAGCTCCTGCCTGCCGTCGACTGGCACAAGGGCCGCGCCGCCGAGTGGATCCGCGCGCGCGTCGCCCCGCGAGTCGATCGGCCGGTATCGATCGTGTACCTCGGCGACGATCGCACGGACGAGGATGCGTTCACGGCCCTCGGCGACGAAGACGTCGTCATCGGCGTCGGCGACCGCCCGCACACGCACCTCATCGACTGGCGGCTCGCAGGTCCGCCATCGGTCGGACGATTCTTCGCGCGGCTCGCGGATTACAGGCGGGGCGCCGCCGAAGAGACCTAGGCGGCCCTGTAGGACCTGTAGGACCTGTAGGACCTGTAAGGACCTATACTCCTTTTCATGCGCATTTCCGTCGCCCACAGTCCTGACTCCGACGACGCGTTCATGTTCTTTGGATTGGCGAGCGGGGCCGTGCGCGCCGACGGCCTCGAGTTCGATCAGATCCTGGCCGATATCGAGACGCTCAATCAGGCGGCCTTCGAAGGACGGTACGACGTCAGCGCCGTGTCGTTCCACGCCTACGCGCACCTCGCGGACAAGTACGCGCTCCTGCCGCATGGCGCCAGCATGGGCGATCGCTACGGCCCGATTCTCGTCGCGAAGCGCCCGCTGGCGGAGGACGGGTCGCTCGCCGGGGTGCGTGTCGGCGTCCCCGGGCGATTGACGTCGGCATTCCTGGCCTTGCAGCTGTACGATCCGTCCTTCGATTTCGAGGTCGTTCCGTTCGACCAGATCCAGCAGGCCGTCGTGGAGGATCGGGTCGATGCCGGACTGCTGATTCACGAGGGGCAGCTCACCTACGCGGCCGACGGGCTGAAGAAGATCGTCGATCTGGGCGAATGGTGGTTCGATCGGACGGGCGGTCTGCCGCTGCCGCTCGGCGGCAACGTGATCCGCCGGGACCTCGAGCCCGCCACGGCGCGGACGGTGTCGCGGATCCTGCACGACAGCATCGCCCATGCCCTCGAGCATCGGGCCCAGGCGGTCGAGTACGCGAAGCAATTCGGCCGTGGATTGGACTCCCGGGACACCGATCGGTTCGTCGGAATGTACGTCAATCAGCTCACCCTGGATTACGGCACCCGGGGCCGCGCCGCCCTCGACCGGTTCTTCGGCGAGGCGTACGAGCGGGGACTTATTCCTCGCAAGATCTCGGCAGATTTCGTCAATTGACGCTGGAAAGCCGGAAAGCTCGAAAGCCGGAAAGCTGGAAGCGTGCGCGAGCGGGGGTGGGGTGGGGCCCCGCGAGCACTGAAAAGAAGAAGCAAGCCGATGCGATTTCAATTGGTGAAGGTGGGTGTGTGTCTGGCGCTCGCGACTGCCATCGCTGCGCAGGAACCATCGGTCGTTCGAGTCACGGCAGCGCGGGCAACTCTTCGAGCTGAACCCTCCGAGACCGCTCCTGCCGTCGACGAAGTCATGGCCGGCGCGGTCTTCGAGCTGGCGCGGGTCGAAGGCGACTGGTTTCGCGTCATCCTTCCCCCAGACCCTCGCCTGAAGGGTGCACGCGTCCACGCATACCTGTCGCGGAAGGCCGCCAGCCAGGTTGCCGGCACGGACGCCGCCAGTGCCCTGACTCTGTCCCGCGCGCCCCGCCGAAGCCCGCTCGCAACCAGCGTCAAGGTCGGCGTCGACGCCGGGGGCCCGACCACATGGTTGTCGGCACGGGCCGTCAACGCGTCTCTCGTCCCCGGCCGGCCGGAGTCGGTGCCCGCAGCCGCATCGATCGCTGTGTTCGACGGTCCACCAGGGGCAACGACACCTGAGCCACCAGGGTCGGAGGTCATCGGGACCTGGGTCTGGGCGATCTCGCCGGGCGCGCCTTCGGTCACGATAACTGCCGGTCAGCCGAGCTTTTTCGTGGCCTATACCGAGTTGCCCGACCTGAATTCAGCCGATTTCGTGCCCTCGCTGATCAAAATCGTGCCCGGCAAGTCGGGATGGCGCTTGCTCTCGATCGCCGCCGGCCGGGCCGGCGCGCGATCGAATGACGAGGCGGACTGGGTCGTCCTTCGTCAACTGAAACAGGAGGTCGTACCGACCAGCCTCGACGGCAGCGGTCCCGGACTGGTGCAGGTGCGCCCGCGCGTCGCCTTGAGTCCCGGTGAGTACGCGATCGTTCTTCGGCCGGCGTACGCGCGCGGCTATTCCGGCCGCGAGATTCTGAACGACGCCGGCGCCGGGTCCGTTTTCAGCGTCGCGTGGACCTTCACCATCAAGCCCGCGCGTTTCTAATCGCGCTCTTCCAAGCCTTTTGGCTTTCGAGCTTTCCGGCTTTCCAGCTTTTTTGGCTCCCATCGAAATCTGTAATTCACATCTATATCTGTAAGAAGTCGTACCGATAAGAGAGCCATGAAAAGACTCTCAATCTCTCTCGTCACCGTACTCGGAGTCATTCTGGCTACCGGGTCCGCTTTCGCGCAGACCGCCGGCACCGTCAAAGTGACCGCGCCGCGCGCGAACGTGCGATCGGGGCCGAATCAGAAGAGCCCAATCCTTGCCCGGGTGAGCGTCGGTACCACCTTCAGACTGCAAGCTGTCGAGGGCGAGTGGTACCGGGTCCAGCTGCCCGCGTCGTCTCGGGCAGCCAAGACCCGAAAGACCGCGTTCATTTCGCGGAAGGTTTCGTCGGTCGTCACGCCGCCCGCGCCCGCGGTTTCGTCCGCGCAGCCGGTTTCACGGCCGCCGGCCGCCTCGCGCACAGCGGCCTATTCACCGGCGCCGGCTGTTTCTCCCGCGACTGCCATTCCCGCTGAGCCAACACCGCTGCCTCCACCGCCGGTGGCGGAGTCGCTGGCACCGGCGATGCGGGGGACGCCTCTGCCATCGCCGCCGCTGGCGCCGCTGCTCAAGGCGACCTCGGCTCCGCTCGCTCCGGTCAGCCGCGACGGCATGTCGGTCGCGTTGCAGACCGGAGGCGGATCGACGTGGATGCCATCCTCGTCCGCGCGTGTGTCGAAGATGCTCGAGAAGGTTGGTTCGGTGCCGGAATTCGCCAAAACGCTTCCTGCCGGCGAAGGGTCCGGTGCCGCAGCGACGGGGACGACGCCGATCACCTATGTCTGGACGGTCGATGGGAACACCTCGAGGCTCGTGGATGAGGCCCGGCCGACCTTCGTGGTCCAGTACAAGGATGTGCCGGGCGTGAGCCCCGACGAGGTCATTCCCGTCATCGTCCGGCTGACCCCGACCGCAGCGGGCGAGCGCTTCGTTGGAGCGGCCAAGGGACGGGCGGACGAAGCGGTCCGGCCCGGCGCGGAATGGGACATCTTCCGCGAATGGAAGCAGGAAATCGTCAAGACTGAGTTTGAAAAGGTCGGCCGGGGCGCCGCGAAGGTTCGTCCAGCGAGCGATCTCAAGCCCGGCGACTACGCCGTGGTCCTTCGGATGAGGGACCGCAAGAAGCTGCCGGGCGCGACGGTGCTCTCCCCGTCGGGCGAAGGAAAACTCTACACGTCGGTCTGGCCGTTCACGGTCAGGTGAGGCGGGGAGCCCGGAGCCGCGGAGCCGCGGAGACTAGGGGGCCAAAACATCCGCGAACACAAACCCTTCGCGCTCGACGATGACGCCGGGTTCGATCGCGATGGGATGACCGAACATCGGTCCGGAAAAACAGAAGGTATGAAACTCGCCGCGCTCGCCGCACGGGTCAACACCCGGCGGCAGCTCGGCGAGGAGTGACGAATCGAAGCGGCGCCCGGCGAACCGGCGATCGAGCTGCCGCGGATCCACGCAGGTGAGAACCGCGCCCAGCCCGGACGCAAGCATCTCACGCGCGAGCGCATCCGTCGGCCGTTTCCAGAGCGGAAAGATCGGATCGAGTCCGGTGCCCGCCAGCCGCGATTCGCGGTACTGCCGGACGTCTTCGAGAAAGAGATCGCCGAACGCGACGTGCGTCAATCCTTCCAATCGCGCGCGCGCCATCGCATCACGCATCCGCGCCTCGTAAATGTCGTTCGGACAGGGCGATGGAATCGGTACATTCCAGAGCGGCAGGCCGGCCGCCTCCGCTTGCGCTTCGACAAGCGTTCGCCGGACTGCGTGCATCGCCACGCGATCCGCCTCCGCGTTGAACGTGGTCAGCAACGCGTGCACCTGCACGGCCGGATCCTGCCGGAGCACATGCAGGGCCCAGGCGGAATCCTTGCCTGACGACCACGACAGCAGCACTTTCATTGAGTCGTGGCCCGCTGAAGCGGCTGCGGCGCGAAGGCGGCTGGATGCAGCACGCGCGCCAGCCGCCGGATCGCCTCTGCGACGCGGGGGCCGGGAATCGACATGAGATCGTCGGCGAGGATGTAGATGCGTCCCGTGCGGACGGCGGGAAGCGACGGAAGCGCCTTCCAGACGCCGCGCTCGCGTTCAATCTTCTCCGGCGTCCACCCTGCGCTGGCATAGACCTCGATAATCACCTCGGGTGCGCGGGCGAGCACGGTCTCCGCCGACAGCTGCAGGCTCTGGCGCTTGAGGTCCGCAAACGCGTCCATTCCGCCCGCGGCTTCCAACATGTCGTGCATGAACCCGACGCCGGCGCTGGCGTACATGCTCCGGAGAGTGCCGGCTTCACGGCCGAAGAGCAACGCCGTTTTCGGTCGTGGTCTTCCCGATACCCGCGTCCGGATGTCCGCGATGTCGCGCTCGATCTCCGACGCGATCCGGTCCGCCTCCGGCGAGCGGCCGACGCGTTCTCCAAGCTTTCGAATCGTCATCGTGATGTCCGGGAGGCCGGCGTGCTGGTACTCGAACCGCGGAATTCCTGCGCGATCGAGTCGCGCGATCAGCTCCTGCTGGGTGCCGTAGACGACGACGAGATCGGGTTTGAGCGCGAAGATCCGCTCGACATTCGGATCGAGCAGCGCGCCGACGCGCTCGCGCGACGCCACCGCCGCCGGGTACGTGTCGTAACTCGACACGCCGACGACCTGGTCTCCCGCGCCGATGGCAAACAACATCTCGGTGACGGCGGGAATGACGGAGATGATGCGGCGAGGACGCTGAAGAAGGACGCTTGTCGGTACGACGGGTACAGCAGGTACGACAGGTACGTCGGGTCCCTGGAACGATCTGACGCTGGCCATCTTTCCTTTACTAAGGAAGCTGGCGAGCGTCAGGCTCCTTGGACCTGACGTACCCGGCGTACCTGATGTGCCTGACGTACCGACGCCGAGCGACGCGATCAGCGCGAGCGAAGCGAGGAGTTTCATCGTTTCCCGATTAAAAACCAGAGCACGAACGGCCCGCCGATGACCGCCGTCACCACGCCGACCGGCAGCTCGACGGGCGCGAGGATCGTACGCGCGAAGACGTCGCAGACGACCAGAAATGCCGCGCCGAAGAAAGTGGACGCCGGAAGGACCAGCCGGTGATCGGCGCCCACCACCAGCCGGACCAGGTGCGGGACGATGATGCCGACGAAGCCGATGGGGCCGCCGACGGACACGGCCGCGCCTGTCGCAAGCGACCCGCCGAAGAACGCCATCCGCTGAGCGCGCCCGACGTCGACGCCGCGCGAGCTCGCCGCGTCGGTGCCGAGCGTGAGCAGATTGAGCGGACGGGCGAGCCGCGCGAACAGGCCGAATGCGACGACCACGAGCGGAAGGGCGGAGAAGATCGGCCGGTAGCTGACGACGTCGAGATCGCCCATCAGCCATCGCAGCGCGCGAAAGATTTGCGCGAAGTCGCTCAGGTACTGGACGAAGAGAATGAGCGCCGAGAAGAACGCGTTGAGCGTGACACCCGCGAGCAGAAGGACCGTGGAGGACAGCCCC
This sequence comes from Acidobacteriota bacterium, assembly GCA_050264575.1. Taxonomy (GTDB): domain Bacteria; phylum Acidobacteriota; class Vicinamibacteria; order Vicinamibacterales; family SCN-69-37; genus DASQFI01. The sequence goes on from JBLNGH010000339.1 coordinate 18,882, forward strand.
TGGTGACGCGCGGTCGCCAGAAAGTACACGACCATCACGGCGACGAACGCGCCCATCAGGCTGGCGGCTTCGACGCTTCCGAGCGGCCAGGCGGCACCGAAGGTGATCGTCACCATCGCGCCCAGCGCGGCGCCCGACGAGACGCCGAGCGTGTACGGCGTGGCCAGCGGATTGCGAAGCAGGCCCTGAAAGACGACGCCGGCCGCGGCCAGCGTTCCGCCGACGAGCGCCGCCGCCAGCGCGCGCGGCAGCCGCGCGACGAAAAAAATCTGCGCGTCGACGTTGTCGGTAAACGCGACGGACGGGTTGAAGACCTGTCGGAAATGGATGGGCGTCGATCCGATAAACGGCGCGATGAGGACCGCGGCGATCATCGCCACGAAGCAGACCGCGACGATCGGGAGGCCGCGTCGCAGGGGTAAGACGACCTCGGGTGTCATGTCCTGCTGCGATCGTCCGCGGAAATGACCCCCGAGGTCTTGTCCCACGAAATGAAGCCCGAGGTCATCAGCATCTCCGCGTCCAGGTCGTACAGGGCGGCGATCTGCGACGCGGTCAGCACGTTGGCGGGAGCGCCATCGCTCAGGACGCGTCCTTTGGAGAGAAGGATCACTCGCGTACAGACCGATGCCGCGAAGCGCAGGTCGTGCGTCGTGAGCACGATCGTGACGTGCCGGCGATCGTGCAGCCGCCGCAGGAGCGCCGCGACTTCGAGCTGGTAGCGGAGGTCGAGCGAGGCGGTCGGCTCGTCGAGCAGCAGGAGCGGGGGCGCGACGGCGTCCCGTCCGTCCTCCAGCTGCGCGAGCGCCGACGCAATCATCACGCGCTGCTTCTCGCCGCCGCTGAGCGTGCGAAACGGCCGGCGGGCAAGCTCCGCCGTTCCCGTGGCCTCGAGCGCCGACATCGCCGCCCCGAAGTCGTCCGGACCCTCGACTTCGAACACACCGAGATGCGGGTATCGTCCCATGAGGACGATTTCGATCACGCTGTAATCGAACGCGAGCACAGTCTCCTGGGGGACGACGGCGAGTCTGCGCGCGAGAACGCGGCGGGGTACGGTCTCGATTGGTACGCCGCCCAGGCGGACGTGCCCGGACGTTGGCCGCAGCGCCCGCGCGATCAGGCGCAGAATCGTGGTCTTGCCCGAGCCGTTCGGGCCGAGGATGCCGACGAGGCCGCGCTCCTCGATCCCGAACGAGACGTCATCGATGATCTGCGGACCGCCGCGGTACGCAAACCGGAGGTTAGCGGCTTCCAGTAACACGGACCCCCACGAGGCCGGAGCGGCCGAGCGCCGGAAAACCGAACACCTCTTCGTACGCGCGATCGAACAGGTTCGTCACCCGTCCGAACACCTCGACGCTGCGGCCGACGCGGAACGCGGCTCCGATCGTGACCGTCGTATAGCCGGGGTTCTCGAACACCTGATCGGCGAAGCTCGGCTCGAGATCCTGCGTGTGGCTGCGGCCGTTGACGAGGGCGAATGCCGACGCACGGCCCTGCGTCCAACCGAACTCGACAGACACCTGATGGCCAGGACGTCGAATCAGCGGATCGCCGACGTGAAACGGGTTCGGCGCCTCCGTTTGGGCGCCATCGACACCCAGGATCTCGGTGTTGAGCCAGGTCCACGCGGAACGGATCGAGACGGCCGCGGAGGGACGCCACGTCAGGCCTGTTTCGAGTCCCCACGCGCGCGCGTTCGCGATGTTGTCGCTGCGATAACGGCTGGCGCCCGAGAAGGACGAGCCAACCGTCACAATCAGATCGTCGTACCAGTTGGCGAACGCCGTGGCGTCGAGACTGATCGTCGATGCCGCAAAGGCCTGTTCGATGCCTGCATCAAAGCTGCGGCTCCGTTCCGGCTTCAGCCCGGGATTATCGGTAAACCCGATTTCGAACGCGGTTGGCGGCTTGATGCCCGTGCCGGCTCCGGCACGCACCTTCGTCCACGTACCGTTTTCAGCCAGCTTGACGAACCAGGCCGCCGAGACCTTCGGATTCACAGACCAGACAACGTCGGTGTCGAGGGCCGGCCGAGGCGTGAACGCGAACGGATCGGCCTCGAGTGCCGCGCGCTCGATGCGTTCGACGCGCGCGCCGGCGTTCACGAACCCACGCCGGCCTCCGACGGGCCGCGCCTCGATAAACCAGCCGTTGATTGAACGTTTGACGGGAATCTGCTTCGCGTCCTCGCCAGTGATGAACGTGTTGTCTGCACGTTCACGCACGAATTCCCATCCGGCCGAGAGATCGACCCGGCCTGCGGAGGCGTCCAGTTGATAGCGACCGGTCACGCGTGACGTCCGATCGTCCGATCCGCCGAAGGGGCTCGTGAAATCGTTCTCAGCGCCGCTCCACGTGACGTGCCCGCGATGCGTGATCTTCGCGGTCCGAAACGTGCCCATGCCCGCGGCAGAACTGAACTGCGTGACGCCGCGCGAGATCAGATCGATACCCTCGTAGCGATCGAGCGGATCCGATCCGTAGGGTCCCGGAAACCCGCGTTCCGAACGGCCGGAGCGGACATCGATCCGAACCTGGCGTCCGGGATTGTCCGACCAGCCAAGGCTGCCCGCACCGCTCGCGCGCTGGTACTCGTCGTTGGCGACTGGACCGCCGCTGCCCGGAAACACCCGCGAGTCGCCGTCCGTGGAGAGGCCGTCGAACGACAAGCCCCATCGCCAGGCATTCCGGCTGCCGGCCGTGGAGGCGGTTGCTCGATATGTCCCGTTGCTGCCCGTCTCGAACGAGCCGCTTGCACGCGTCGGCCGGCCGTGCTGGGTGATCACGTGGACAATCGCGCCGATCGCGCCGCCGCCATACAGCGCGCTCTGCGGTCCGCGCACGACCTCGACGCGTTCGATCTCGCCGGTCCCGAACTGGCCGAAATCGACGAATCCACCGAACGCATTCTGCGGCACCCCGTCGATCAGCACGAGCGTGTAGTCCGATTCGCCGCCGCGCGGGAAGACCGACGTCACGGCGCCGCGGCCTCCGGACGCGACGACGGCAAGGCCGGGTACCTGGCGCAGAACGTCGGGAAGCGACTCGATCTGTTGGGCGTCGATCTTGGCGCGCGTGATGACCGAGACGCTGTCCGTGACCCGTGTCAGCGGCTGTTCGACCTGCGAGGCCGACACAACGATCGATTCGTGGACGGCGCTAGGCGCCACGGTCAGGTCGATCTCGATGGTGTCCCCGGTCTTCATCGTGAACGGTTTCGGCGCGCTTCGCAGTCCCGGCGCGGACGCGACGATCTCGTAGTCGCCCGCGGGGACGTCGATCGGCCCGAACTGCCCGTTGGCAAGCGTACGGGTCGAGGTGATCACGGTATTCCGCCGCAGCACCAGCACGTCGGCGGCCGCGACGGGCCGCGCGTGCGCGTCGATCACGCGTCCGCGCAGCGATTCGGCCGCGGCCGTCGCCGCTGTGGCGAGCGGCATGACGGTCACGAGAATACTGAGAAAAAGACCGCGAAGCCCGCGACGTGAGGAGCGGCGCTGAGCGGGCGAGTGGGGCTTTGGCCCCACGAGCGAGTAAAGGAGAGATGGAAGCGACGGGCCGGAACGGCCCAGCGTGCGGGGCATCGGGACCTCCTCGGCGTGTCTGCGCGCCGATCCGCGCTGAGTGATTCAGCGTCGGGTGAAGGACGGCCCGGTGACCAGGTATCCTGACTCGCGAATCATCGCCGGCATCCGCGTCTTCCCACGCCGTGGAAGTCCCACGCGCGCAGTGACGGCCGGGGAATCGATCTATCGATTCATCGATCTATCGATCTATTGAAAATCACTTGTCCTGGCACGCAAGGTCTTCAAAAGATCGATAGATCGATAATCCGGTAGATCGATTCACCCAGTCATTTTGGGACGCCGACTCCTCGCTGACAGTGGCGGCACCGTGTGGGATTTGCACCCACTTCCCTTGCCGCCGGGCGAACGTCGGTTGTCTGGCCGGAGTATAGCATGTCAAAATGAGCCGACAGTTCGACTCGAGCCCCACGGAGGAGCATGAGCAAGAGCTCGACGGTCACCGCCCGGGCGCAACCGGTCGCGGATCTGACGTCGGTCACCGGCGCCCTGCGAGTCCACAGCGAGACGTTCACGCTTCAGACGGATCAGCGGTTTCACGTCATCGATCTCACCGAGCGCGTGATGACGCTCGTGCGCGATCTGCGAATCACCGAAGGGCTCGTCAACCTGTTCTCGATGCACACGACGTGCACGGTTTTCATCAACGAGTACCAGGCGGCGCTCGTCGCCGACATCAAGACCTTCCTCGAGCGCGTCGTCCTGCGCGACGCGGAGTGGCGGCACAACGATCCCGAGCACTCGGACTGCGATCGGATGAACGCCGATTCGCATCTGCGCGCGATGCTGCTCGGTCACAGCCTCACGGTCCAGGTGAGCGGCGGCGAAGTCGTGCTGGGCCAGTGGCAGCGCATTCTCATGGCCGAGCTCGACGGTCCCCGCGCGCGCACGCTGCGCGTCATGGTGATGGGCGTCGGATAAGAACATTGATAATGGGTAATTGGTAATCGGGTAATGGGAGCCAAGAGCTCTGAGAGGCCCTTCATGCTCCGTGCCCCTTCATGCGATCTCGCTGACATCGATGTCAAGCTGACCGCCGGCGAACGGCTGTCGTTCGACGACGGCGTGCGTTTGTTCGAACATCCGGACCTGCACGCGCTCGGCGTGCTCGCCAACCGCGAGCGCGAGAAGCGTCACGGCGCGGTCACGTACTACAACTACAACCTGCGTCTCGAAGCGACGAACGTCTGTTCGGCGAGCTGCCTGTTCTGCTCGTTTGCGCGCCTCCGTCCCGGCGACCCCGGCGCGTACACGATGTCGATCGAGCACGTGCTGGACAAGGTTCGCGAGCGCGCCGATCAGCCGCTCACCGAAATCCACATCGTCAACGGCCTGCATCCCGGGTTGCCGTTCGACTACTACATCGACCTCCTCCGCGGGATCAAGCGGCTGCGGCCCGACCTTCATCTGAAGTGCTTCACGGCGGTGGAGATCGCGTTCTTCGCCGACACGTACGGCATGACGGACGTGGCCGTGCTGCGCGCGCTCATGGACGCGGGCCTCGATTCGCTGCCAGGCGGCGGGGCGGAGATCTTCGCCGAGCGCGTCCGGCGCAAGATTTGCCACGACAAGGCTGACGCGGATCGGTACCTCGCGATTCATCGCGCGGCGCATGCGCTCGGCCTGCGCTCGAACATCACGATGCTCTACGGGCATATCGAGACGATGGAGGAGCGGGTCGATCACATGCTGCGCACGCGCGCGCTGCAGGACGAGACCGGCGGACTGCAGGCGTTCATCCCGCTCGCGTTCCATCCGGACAACAACCAGATGCGCAAGCTGCCGGCGCCGACGGCGAGCGATACGCTGCGCGTGCACGCGGTCGCGAGATTGATGCTCGACAACGTGCCGCACATCAAGGCGTTCTGGATTGCGGCCGGCGTCGAGGTCGCGCAGCTGGCGCAATGGTACGGCGCCGACGATCTCGACGGCACGGTGCAGGAAGAGCGGATCTACCACATGGCCGGTTCACGCACGCCGGAATCGCTGTCGACCGCGGACATCCGGCGCCTGATCCTCGCGTCCGGCCGGACGCCGGTCGAACGCGACACGTTGTACAACCGGGTGTACGGGGGACGGGGGTTTTCAACAGATCCGCCTGGTCGGGGCCGGAGGTCCCTCGGGCCTCCGGCCTGACCTGTGCGGATCTGTGGAAAAACCCCCGTCCCCCTTGTAAACTGATCAGTGAGTCAAGTCCCGAGCCGGCGATAGCCGGGGGCCGAGGAGGCCCGGCGGGATCTTGGCATTTTTCATCTTTGGAGATTGAGAAAAATTTCACAAGCGGCCATGGAGATCGCCTTCCTCACCGACTACGAGAAAACCCGCCTGAGCGACCGGCAAGCGCTCCCCGAGGGGTACCTCCGTCTGTCGGACGGCGAGATGGACGTGCGCATCGCCGCGGCC
>JBLNGH010000340.1:0-11344 GCA_050264575.1 Acidobacteriota bacterium
AAAGCCTCCTCGTCGCCGCCCCTCGCCTGCGCGACGGCGGCCGCGTCGTCCAACTGCATCTGTTTCCTTAGACGGGTGGGTTCCATGGCGGTTAGGAAACGTGCCACCCACGATACTACGAGAGTTTACGTAGATCAGTTCGCGGCTAGAAGCACGGGAATTCCTTCGGCGAGCGGCGTCACGCGCAGCCCCAATTCACGCGCGGCGCGCGTGCTGTCGACGGGCCAGTCCTGCCGAAAGATCTCCACAGTGCCGCGCGTCAGCAGCGGCATCCGGCCGGTCAAACGCGCGCGGGTTTCTTCGACAATTCCGAGGCCCTCGGCGGCCCAGTACGGAATGCGGCGCGGAATCTTGATGCCGCGCAAGGTTCTGACGATCTCGAACGGTCGAATCTGCGGCGCGTTTTCACCGCCGAGTTCGTACGCCGCGCCGGCTGGCCCGCGCTCCAGCGCCGCGACATGTGCGGCAGCGACATCGTCAACCCAGGCAAACGACCAGATGTGCTCCGGTCCGATGAGCCCGGGCAAACGTCCCGCGAGATGGTCCGCGAGCAGACGGCCGAGCAGATTCCCTTCCGACATCAGGCCAGGCCCGTACACGACGCCCGGATACAGGATGACGAGCGGACTCCCGGCCCCACACGCCGCGCGCGCGACGGCGTTGGCGAGCGCCTTCGTGTGCTGATACGAATTGGCCTCGAGCGGCGCGGCGCGTCCCGCCGGCGGACGCGCGAGAAATGAGGACGTGTAGACGATGCGCGACAGACGGGCGTCGCGCGCGGCCGCGAGCGCGTTCTCGAGACCGCCGACGTTGATTGCGTGAAACTCGCGCGGATCCCGCCGCCAGATGCTGACGAGCGCCGCCGCGTGGCAGAGCGCGTCGCAGCCGCGCGCCGCCCCGACGAGCGCGGCGCGATCGCGGACGTCGCCGTCGATCGTCCGCACGGTGAGCCCGGACGTGGTGGCGCGTCGCGCAAACACGACGGGCTCGTGACCGCCGGCTGCGAGCGCGCGCACGATCGCGCGGCCCAGATAGCCGGTCCCGCCAGTCACCAGCACGCGCACGAGGCGATGCTAGTGGATAAGCCTGGAAGCCTGAAAGCTGGGAAGCCTGAAAGCTCGGAAACGCGCCGTGCGACTGCTCCCCGGCTTCCACGCTTCCCGGCTTCCAAGCTTCCGGGCTATTCTTCGCAGGATGTTCAAGCGGCAGACAACGGGATCAGTGGTCTGCGCGTCGTGCGGGTATCTCGTCGGCGTCAAGGACGAGCGCTGCTATCACTGTGGCCGCCGCAATCCCGGTCTGTGGGGATTCGCGCCGGCGCTGCGGAGTCTCGGTCAGGATCTGGGCTTCGTGCCGCTCGTCACCGGCATCTCGACCGTGGCCTACGTCGCGAGCCTCGTGCTGTCGGTCGGCAACATCAGCACCAACGTGGGCCTCAATTTTCTCGGCGTGCACACCTGCACGCTGCTGCAGTTCGGCGCCAGCGGCTCGCTGCCGGTGTTCGGGCTCCACCGGTGGTGGACGGTCCTGTCGGCCGCATGGCTGCACGCGAATCTGCTGCACATCTTTTTCAACATGTATTGGGTACGCCAGCTCGGACCGGCGGTGGCCGAGCTGTACGGGCCGGGGCGGATGGTGATCGTGTACACCGCCGGTGCGATCGTGGGATTCACGGCAAGCTCCACCGCGGGGCTGATGCTCGGCATCCTGCCGCCGATCCTGAGCGGCGCGCCGCTGACCGTCGGCGCGTCGGCGTCCATCTTCGGGCTGCTCGGCGCCCTGGTGTACTACGGCCGCCGGGGCGGGTCGAGGCTCGTGTACTCCCAGGCCGTGTCGTATGCCCTCACGATGTTCGTCTTCGGCCTGGTCATGCCCGGCATCGACAACTATGCGCACGCCGGAGGATTCCTCGGCGGGTATCTCGCCGGACGCGTGCTGGATCCGCTCCATCCGGAACGGATCAACCACATGCTGGCGGCCGTGATTTGCCTGGCGTTGTCGCTCATCGCGCTCCTGGCGTCGCTCCTCAGTCCGATTCCGCCGCTGCCGTTCTGTTGATGCGCAAATCGTCCGTCCTCATCACCGGCGCGGGCGGCGAGATCGGTCACGGCCTGATCGACCGGCTCGCCAGCGACGGCTCACGGTCGATCGTGACGGTGGACCTCGCGCCGCTCGACGCGCCGCTCTCGAAAAAAGTTCAGCGCGAAGTGACCGGATCGATTCTCGACCGGGCGCTTCTCGAACGCGTACTCGCGGAGTTCGAGATCGATCTCGTCTTTCATCTCGCTGCGCTCCTCTCCACGCGGTCGGAGTTCTCCCCGATGACCGCGCACGAGGTGAACGTCGAAGGCACGCTGAAGTTGCTGGAGTTCTCGCAGCACGAGGCCGAATCACACGGCCGGCCCGTCGTGTTTCTGTACCCGTCCTCGATCGCCGCGTATGGCCTGCCGAGCGTGGAAGCCAAACGGCAGGCCGGCCGTGTCCGCGAAGATCAGTGGGCGCAGCCGACGACGATGTACGGGTGCAACAAGCTGTATTGCGAGCAGATCGGGCGGTATTACGCGCAGCATTACAAGCAGCTCGCCGCCGAATCGCACAGCGGGCGGGTCGATTTCCGCGCGGTCCGATTCCCCGGGCTCATCTCGGCCGCGACGGTGCCGTCGGGCGGGACATCCGACTACGCGCCCGAGATGATCCATGCCGCGGCGAAGGGCGAGGCGTACGGCTGCTTCGTGCGCCCGGACACGCGCATTCCGTTCATGGCGATGCCGGACGGCGTCGACGCGCTTCTCGCGCTCGCGCGGGCGCCGCGATCGCAGGTGCCGCAGCTGGTCTACAACGTCGGCGCGTTTGCGCCCACGGCCGACGAGGTCCGCGCTGAAGTGCTCCGGGCGTTTCCCGCGGCCAGCATCACCTATCACGTCGACGCCAAGCGCCAGGGCATCGTCGACAGCTGGCCCGAAGACGTCGACGACACGGCCGCGCGCCGCGACTGGGGCTTCGCGCCGAAATACAACTTCGAATCAGCGTTCAGGCGATACCTCATCCCGGAGATCAAGAAAAGATATGGGACAAGTGCCTGAAGTACTGGCGCTGACGCGGAAGTAGGGCGCTGACGCCGAAGTACTGGCGCTCACGTGAAGTACGGCGTCACGCCGAAGTACATTCGTGCGCTGACAAGCAAGTACGTCGCAGGTGTTTTCAAACGTACTTCTCGGTTCTCGATGGCCGTACTTCTGGGTCTCTCTCCACCGTACTTTCCAGTCCGTCACCCGCGTACTTCCCGCATTTCTTGGACTAGGATCTTTGTGTGCCCTCGTTGTCCGTGCTAGGTGTCGGTGTGTTTCAGGTGCCCGAGGGCAAGCGTCTCGTGCTGGCGCTCGAGCAGGATGCCGGAATCGATCAGCTTCATGCGTGCGGCGGACGGACTCGGTGCACGACGTGTCGCGTGGAGTTCATTGCCGGGGAGCCCGCGCGCAAAACGAAGGCTGAAAAAGCGGCGCTCGCCCTGAAAGGGCTGACCGGCGTCCGGCTGTCCTGCCAGATTCTCTGCGACCATGACATGAGCGTGCGGGCGATCAGCCGGCTGGCCGGCAGCGGCCGCCCGGATCCCGGGCCGACGCCACAGCCGTTCATCGAGCCGCCGCCGGAGTATGACGACGCGTGATCGATCCCGCTGTGCTCGTCCGCGCCTATCGGGAGGGAATCTTTCCGATGGCCCTCGAGGACGGCGAGATTGGCTGGTTCTCGCCCAATCCCCGCGGCATCATCCCGCTCGATCGCTTCCAGATCTCCTCGCGCCTCGCCCGGGTGCTCCGTCAGGGCAAGTTCGAGATCGCGATCGATCGCAACTTCGAGGGCGTCATGCGCGCGTGCGCCGATCGCCCGGACGAGGGGACCTGGATCAGCGAAGAGATCGTGGAGAGCTATCTGGCGCTGCACCGGTTGGGTCTGGCACACTCGGTCGAGACCTGGCAGGCTGGTCAGCTTGCCGGCGGGCTGTACGGCGTGCACCTGGGTGGCGCCTTCTTCGGCGAGTCGATGTTTCATCGCGTGACCGACGCGTCCAAGGTAGCGCTGGCGATGCTGGTCGATCGCCTCACCCGTCACGGCTTCGAGCTCCTCGACGTGCAGTGGCTGACGCCGCATCTCGAACGATTCGGCGCCGTGGCCATTCCGCGCCGGGAGTATCTGGCGCGTCTCGCGCACGCGTTGAAGCGAAACTGCGAGTTTTGAGCGGACGTCCATGATTGCGTTGAGTCTCACCGTTGGCGTCCTCCTGGTGGCTGTCGGCATCGGCGGCTATTTGCTGAGTCACATGGTCAGCCCGACCGCGCTCATTCCAGCCGCGTTCGGCGTCGTGATCCTCATGCTCGGTCTGTACGGCCGCTCAGAAGGCCGGCGGCGCACGGCCATGCATCTTGCACTGGGGATTGCGCTCGTCGGCATCCTCGGATCGATCGGTGGCCTGCTCCCCATGCTGAAGTGGCTGACGGGCGGGAGCGCAGAGCCGCTTCCCCTCGCGCCGGCGTCGAAATCCGCGATGGCGGTGCTGCTGGCGATCTACCTCGCGATGGGAATCCGGTCGTTCGTGGCCGCGCGCCGCAGGTGATCGCCGACGGCCTGGCAGAGATTGCCGAACCGGAATCCTCTGGCTCTGAGCAGCGGAATCAGCTGTTCGGCGGCGGCGACTGTCTGCCGGCGGTTCGCGCGCGGATCCTTGTGATCGCCGTCGTGCATGACGATGATGTCGCCGTCAGAGGCGCGCGCCGCCAGCCGGCTGGCGAGCTTTTCGGGTTTTGACGGCCGCCACCAGTTCCAGTCCCAGAGACCGAAGCTCCACCCCGTGAGCGTGAGCTTGGCGCGATCGAGCCCGGCGTACATCTGACCGCTGCGCCAGCCGGCGTGCGGACGGAACAACTCGCACGGCCGTCCGCCGGTGAGCCGTTCGATGTCGTCGGATTGGCTCCCGAGCAATCGCGCGAGCTCCGCCGGCGGCTTCAGCATCAGCGCTCGCGTGTGCGAGTGCAGCGCCACGCCGTGCCCTTCCTCGATCGCGCGCTTTACGATCGGGGCCGTCTGCGCGTTCACGTGCTTCGGAATCACGAAGAACGTCGCAGGGACTCGCTCGCGCGCCAGCACGTCGAGCAGGTCCGGCGTCGCCGCCGGATTCGGCCCATCGTCGAACGTCAGGTAGATGGTCGGGGCGCCGTCGATTCGCGGCACGTGCCAGACGGATCGGCCGGGGCCGACGTATTCGAGCAGGAATGGAAACGGCGCCGTGTGGGCCAGGGCAATCGCGCCAACCGCGCACGCGATGAGCCACCACATGAGCTGACGATAGCATCGATCTATCGGTCAATCGATCTATCGATCTATTTTGAGAACAAGAGCCCTTGTCGCGACCATTGAGCTCTTCAATAGATCGATAGATCGATAATCCGATAGATCGATTCACCGGTCACGCCCTGTGTCACAATCGCAAGAGGCGACAGTCCATGACCATCTATGGCGGAACGTCGCTCATGTTGAGCGGCTGTCTGCTGGCGGCGGCCTGTACGGCGAAGTCGAGAACGGACCGGAACGATTGGGGGGCGCAGCGCGCCGACATGATCAATTCGCAGTTGCGGGCCCGAGGCATCAGCGACGCTCGCGTGCTCGCGGCGATGACAAAGGTGCCGCGCCACCTGTTCGTGCCCGAGGATGTGCGCTGGCGCGCCTACGACGACACGCCGCTGCCGATTGGACACGACCAGACGATCTCGCAGCCCTACATCGTCGGATACATGAGCGAAGCGCTCGAGCTTCGTCCGACCGATCGCGTCCTCGAGATCGGGACCGGCTCCGGCTATCAGGCGGCGATTCTTGGCGAGCTGGCGCAGGAGGTGTACACGATCGAGATCGTGCCGCAGTTGGCCGAACAGGCCCGCGCGGCGCTGGAGCAAAGCGGATACCGCAACGTCCACGTCCGCCAGGGCAATGGCTATCTGGGCTGGCCCGAGGCGGCGCCGTTCGACCGGATTATCGTGACGGCCGCGCCCGATCAGGTGCCGCAGGCGCTCGTCGATCAACTGGCGATCGGCGGCATCATGGTCGTGCCGGTCGGCGGCGTCTACGACGATCAGGTGATGAAGATCATCCGCAAGACCGAGACGGGCGTGACCACGCGCGAGACGCTGCCGGTCAGATTTGTCCCGATGGTCAAGGGAAGTGGATCATGAAAATTGGTAATGGGTAATTGGTAATTGAGTAATGGGCGGCCAAGGTCTTCTTGTCCAATTTCGCCATTACCAATTGCCGATTATCAATGCACTGTGTACGGTTCGTTGAGCGTAAAAGGCTCGCCCAGCGAGAAGGACGCGATCTTCGCGTCGAAGAATTCTCCGGGCTGCGCGACCATCTGATACGTGCCCTGCATCGTGCCGTACGGCGTCGAGAGCGGACAGCCGGACGTGTAGGTGAATGACTGGCCGGGGGCGAGAATCGGTTGCTGCCCCACGACGCCGGGACCTTTGACTTCTTCCACGTGGCCGCGGGCGTCGGTGATGACCCAGTGGCGTGAGATCAACTGAACCGTTTCAGTCCCTTCGTTGGTGATCGTGATCGTGTACAGAAAGAACCACTCGTTCCGCGCCGGATTGGACCGGTCGGGCGCGTACTCGGACAGGACCGACACGCGGATGCCCCGACTCACGGCCTCCGACGAAAACATGGCGTAATCATGAACGATCGACCGGTGCCGCGGCAACCGGACGTGGCGGAGGGGCTCTGCGCGTCGTGCCGGCACAGCCGCGTGATCACCAGCGATCGCGGCAGCCGGTTCATCTTCTGCGAACGGTCGCGCAGCGATCCGTCGTTTCCCCGGTATCCGAACTTGCCGGTGCTGTCCTGCGGGGGGTATGAGCGGAAGGATACGATGTGAATGATGCATCACCTTGAAGCGGCGCGTCTCAAACCCGGGGTGACGCTCGATCAGATTCCGGAACCTGGTCCGGCTCTTGCTGCCGACGATCGCCCGCAGCCGCTCGTCCGCGGCCGGGCGCTGATTTTCTGGGATCCGAAGGCGCCGCCGAAGACGAAAAAGCTCGACGCGATCGACACCGACCAGATCACGCCGGCGGCCGATTGCGTGTCGGAGAGCCTCGAGACGCTCGACGAGCGCTGGAAGGCCGGCTCGTTCCGGTACCTCATGCCGGATTTTCGCGCCCGGGTGCATCGCGGCGAGACCTTTCTGGTTGCCGGCGACCGATTCGCGATCGGATCGTCGCGTGAGATGAGCCCGGCAGGTCTCAAGGGTGTCGCCGAAGAAGCCGGCCTCGCGATGGTCATCATCTGCGGCCACAACATGGGCGACATCTTCCGGCGTAACGCGTTCAACCTCGGCCTGCACGTCGTGCAGTGCCCGGACGCCGTCGCCGACGCGCAGGACAACGACGAGTTCACGTTCGATCCCCGCACGCGCGCGATCGCGAACGTCACGCGCGGCAAGTCCTATCAACCGGTGCCGCTGACGCCCAAGGAGGAGGAGATTCGCCGGAGCGGCGGCATTTTCGAAGTGGGCCGGCGCGAATTCAAATCGTCGATTGCGACCAGGCCCGTGCTCGATTGGCCGTCGCCGTCGCTCGCGCGCGACATGACGTCCACCGAGCAGATCGTCTGGGCGCATCGCGTCGATCGTGACCTGTCGCGACGGGATCTGCGCCCCGGCGCCACGCTTCGGGTTTACGCGGATCTTCTGCCGGCGTCGGACGGCACGGCGCCGTTTGCGATTCACACGTTCAACCAGATCACCGGCGGCCGAACGATTTTTCCGCGGCAGGCTGCGATTGCGAACGACCACTTCGTCTTCACCGGCAAGGACGAAGACGAGAAGCAGACGTCCATCGGCCGGGCGTTCGCGTCGCTGCACGGACTGGAGAAGCCGTACTACGCGACGCCGGGGGACGGCATCTTCCACTTCTACTTTCCGGAACAGGGCCTGGTCTTCCCGGGCCAGTTCATCCCGGGCGCCGATTCGCACAGCCGCGCGTACGGCGCCTACGGTGCCGTCGGATTGGGCGTGGGATCGACGACGCTCGGCTTCGGCTGGTCGACCGGCTACGTGTATTTCACGCTGGCCCGGGCGCGGCGAGTGGTTTTCGCGGGTCGTCTGACCCCGTGGGTCGGCGGCAAGGACATCGTGCTCGAGCTGCTGCGGCGATGGGGCGCCAGGCAGTCGCAGGGGATGTCGGTCGAGTTCGTGGATCGCGACGGTCAGCTGCCGATGGTCTCGCGCAACACGATCGCCAACATGATGGCGGAAGCCGAGGCGCAGAACGGCATCTTCGCGGAAGACGAGGTCACGCGCCGCTGGTATCGCGAGAAGGGGATGGCGACGCTGCCGTATCCGGCAGTCTCTCCAGGCGCCGACGCCGTCTACGAGATCGACGAGACCTTCGATCTATCCGTCGTCTCGCCGATGATCGCGAAGCCGTTCAGCCCCGGCAACGCGTTTCCCGCGGAGGAAATCGCGCGTGAGCGGATCACGTTCGACAAGGCGCTGATCGGCTCGTGCACCAACGGCAGCTACGACGATCTGCTGCAAGCGGCGGTGGTGGTTCGCGCCGCGCGCGCGCAGGGGCTCACGCACGCCGCCCGCGAATTCAAGGTCTTTCCCGGCTCCGGAGGCGTGAGCCGCCAGATCGAGCGTCCCGATCAACGCCTCGGCGGGGAATCGATCGCCGAGGTGTTCCGATCGGCCGGCGCGGTCATCCGCCGGTCGTGGTGCGGCCCCTGCTTCGGCCAGGGCGAAGACGCGCTGCATGCCGGCCAGCGCGCGATTACCTCCTTCAATCGGAACTGGCAGAACCGGATGGGCGTCGGGGGCGAGGGCTATCTCGCCAGTCCGGCCGTTGTCGCGGCGTCGGCGCTCCTCGGATACATGGCCCCGCCGAGCGAGTTGGGACTCGAGTGGGATCCTGAGAAATACGGTGTCTGAAACGGGTCGAACTTCGAACTTCGAAGTTCGAACTTCGAACTTTCGGAGGGCTCGAGGTGTCGCGGCTCTTGCCGTAATTCTGACTGGCAGCGCAGCCGCGGCGCTCTCATCGCAAGCATTACCGGTCATCAAGCCGACGGCCGGCATGATCATCACGCAATCGGTCCGGATTGCGCCCGGCACCTACCGACTCAAATCGCCGTCTGCTGGCGCCGCGATCACCATCAAGGGCAGCAACATCTCGGTCGATCTCAAAGGCGTCACGCTCGAAGGGAGTGACCCGCGTGCCGACCCGGATCAGTTCTCAGGGACTGGAATCGCCATCGACGGCGGCGACGGCATCGCCGTTTCCCAGGCGACAATTCGCGGATACAAGGTCGGGATTCTGGCGCGCCGATCGGCGCACCTGCGACTCACGAAAAACGATCTCAGCTACAACTGGAAGTCGCGTCTCTGGAGCGGTGTCGAGAAGGAGAGCCTCGCCGACTGGCTCTCGTATCACCAGAACGACAAGGACGAATGGCTGCGCTACGGCGCCGCGATCTATCTCAGCGAGTGCGACGACGCCGAGATCGACAACAACCGGGCGGTGCAGGGGCAGAACGGCCTGATGGTGACCCGATCCGCCCGCCTCAAGATCTGGAACAACACATTCTCCTGGAATTCAGGGATAGGGCTTGGTTTCTACCGGACCACCGACAGCCAGATCGTCCACAACCGGCTCGACTGGAACGTGCGCGGCTACAGCCACGGGTTCTACAACCGCGGGCAGGATTCGGCGGCGATCCTGATGTACGAGCAGTCGAGCCGCAACACCATCGGGTACAACTCGGCCACGCACGGCGGCGACGGGCTCTTCCTCTGGGCGGGTCAGTCGACGATGGATACCGGTCAGGGCGGCGCGAATGACAATGTCTTTCTGAGGAACGACTTCAGCCACGCGGTCGCGAACGGGATTGAGGCGACGTTCAGCCGGAACACCTTCTTTGCCAACCGTGTTGAAGATTGTTGGCATGGAATGTGGGGCGGCTATAGCTACGATTCGTTGATTGAGGCGAACACGTTTGCGCGCAATACGGACGGCATCGCGATCGAGCACGGCCAGAACAACCAAATCATCGGGAACTTTTTCCGCACGAATGACACAGCCATTCGGTTGTGGGCAAATCCGACTCAGGATCCTGGGTGGGCCTACCCGAAAGCGCGCGATACGCGGAGCCGCGACTACACGATCGAGAGAAATCGATTCGACGGGGACAAGACTGCGCTAAACGTCGTTCGAACGTCCAGCATCCGGGGAAGGTTGAATCAGTTCGACGGAGTGGCCACGAAAACACAGGTGGGGACCGACGTTACCGGGCTGGACTTCGAGCCGCCGAACCCGGCGTTTCCGATCATACGCGATTACTATTTCGAGACATTCAAGCCAGCCGACGCGATCGACGCGATGCTGCCGCCCGACTCCCGCCGCGGCCGCTCAACCATCATCGTCGACGAGTGGGGACCGTTCGACTATCGATCGCCCAAAATCTGGCCCGCCGGCAAGCCCGAGGATCGGCCGATGAGACTGCGTATTCTTGGTCCCGCGGGTACCTGGACGTTGAAAGCCGCGCGAGGCGGGACCGTACGAGTGAAGCAGGGGAGTGTACCCGACGAGATCGTCTTCGATCCGGCCGGACCCGGATACGATATCCGTCTCGATCTCGACTACAAGGGGCAGCAGGACATCCTCACGCCACGTGGCACGACCGTCAAAGCCGGGACTCCGTTCACCTTTTCATACGTACGGTTCGAACCGCCGATCGACTGGGACGTGAAGTTCTGGCGATACGACACCGCCGCCGATCCAATCACGGCGCCGGACGCGTTCGCGGCTAGGTTGCGTGAGACGCCCGACCGAGCCGAGCGCACAGCCCGCCTGAGTTATCTCACCTCACGCGGGCTTGCTGAGGGCCTGCCGAACGATCGCGTCGCGTTGCGCGCCGAAGGCACGGTGGAACTCGCCTCAGGGGCCTCCGAGATGGCTGTCATCAGCGACGACGGAGTCCGTGTGTGGGCCGACGATCGGCTGGTGATCGACCGGTGGAACGTGCACGAATCCGCCGTCGATCGCGTCCCCCTGATCGCCGGACGGCATCGGCTCAAGATCGAGTACTTTGATGCGACCGGCTGGGCCGAGCTGCAAGTACGGTTCTCGCGCACCGCAGGGGATCGCTGAACCCCGGAACCAGAACCCCGGAACTTCGGAACTCCGGAACCTAGAACCCCGGAACCGGAACCCCGGAACCCCGGAACCGACTATGTTCACAGGTGTCCTGATCGCCCTCGTCACGCTGACCGTCCTCGAGGTCGTGCTCGGCGTCGACA
>JBLNGH010000341.1:0-16744 GCA_050264575.1 Acidobacteriota bacterium
AGGCCGACGCGTTGGTTGTGGAGGTCTATCGCGCGACCGCCGTCCTTCCGATCGAAGAACGGTTCGGACTCCAGGCGCAGGTTCGACGCGCCGCCGTCTCAGTGCCTTGCAACCTGGTCGAAGGCTGCGCGAGGCCGAGTACGCCTGACTACTGCCGATTTGTTCATGTTGCCAGGAGCTCGGCTTGCGAGGTCGAGTACCTCTTGCTCCTGCCAGCTCGGCTGGGATTTCTGAGTGGGGTCATTGCCCACCGACTGGCGCATCGCTATACCGGAGTCCAGGCGGCGCTCTTCAAGCTGGCCACATCTCTCGAACCCGCCCCGTAGCCTTCACGCCTCCGAGTCTCCGCGCCTCCGAGACTCCGAGGCTCTTCCACGAATGCAGGCGCGCCTCCGCGCAAAAGCATCGGGCGCGAGGCATACTCTCAAGAACCGAGAACCCCATGGCCATCCGAATAGTGGTCCTGCTCATTCTTTTCTTCGCCCAGCAGCTGCCCGCGCCGTTTGCGACGCCGTGGTTTCGCAAATCCACGCGTGTCGTCCCGATGCCGGAGGGTCACCAGCTGACGGTCCCCGCGGGGTTTCGGGTCACGCTGTTCGCCGACAAGCTTCAGTTCGCGCGATTCATGGCGCTTGCGCCGAACGGCGACGTGTTCCTGGCCGAGCCGGTGACCAGGGCGGGAAAGATCACGATTCTCCGCGACGCGGACGGCGACGGTGTGGCCGAGTGGCGCGAGACGTTTGCGACCGGCCTGAACCGGCCGTTCGGGCTGGCGTTCTGGAAGACGTACCTCTACGTCGGCAACAACGATTCGGTCGTGCGGTTTGCGTACGAGCGAGGTCAGACGAAGGCGCAGGGAGAGCCGGAGCGGATCACCGAGCTTCCGGCAAGCGACGCGGCGCTCGATCAGGACACCGCCACGCGGCTGAACATTCCGCTCAATCAGACGCGCGGGTACAACCACTGGACGAGGAACGTCATCTTCAACCCGGACGGCACGAAGATGTACGTCACCATTGGATCGGCGACGAACTCGACGCCGGAGGAGCCGTCGAACGGCGTCAGCCGCGCCGCCATTCACGAATACAACCCGGACGGCACCGGGCACCGCGAGTTCGCGGGCGGACTTCGCAATCCGGTCGGTCTCGCGTTCTTTCCGGGCACGCGCACGCTCTGGACGGCCGTGAACGAGCGCGATCATCTCGGCGACGATCTCGTGCCCGACTTCATCACCTCGGTTCGCGGGGGCGGCTTCTACGGGTGGCCGTACTCGTACATCGGCAAGCATCTCGATCCGACGGTCACTCCGCAGCGTCCCGATCTCGTCGCGACCGCAATCGCGCCGGACGTGCTACTGCCCTCACATGCGGCCGCGCTCGGGCTGCTGTTCTACACGGGGTCGCAGTTCCCTGCGGACTATCGCAACAGCGCATTCATCGCGCTGCACGGATCGATCAACCGGTCCAAACTCGCGGGCTACAGCGTCGTGCGCGTGGCGTTCCGCAACGGCGTCGCTGCCGGTCCGCCCCAGGATTTCCTCACCGGCTTCATCGCACGCGACGACGACGAGAAACAGGCGTGGGGCCGGCCGGTCGGATTACTGCAGCTCCCCGACGGATCGCTGCTCGTCTCCGATGACGGCGGGAACCGGATCTGGCGCGTGAGCTATCGGCGTTAAAAGAGCGTCAATCTGAAAGGTGCAATCTGGGAATCTGGAATCTGGATCTGCAATCGGTAATCGGATAATCAGGAATCTATCGACAAACTGAAATCTATCGGGAATCGGCGAATTTGCGCGATTTCAGATTTCCGATAGATTTCAGATTCTCGATAGATTCCCAGATTGTCCCCTTGCCAGATTGCCGGTTAAGTTTACAGATTCCCAGATTGCCCATTTCAGATTGACGCCCGCCTGCCAGCGGGTAATCAGACATCGAGCTCCTCGGCTTCCTCAGCCCTTTCCATGATGAACCTGAACCGCGCGGACGGATCCTTGCCCATCAGCTCGTTGATGACGCGGTCGGTCACGATCTGATCCGCGATCTCGACGCGCAGCAGCCGGCGCGTGCGCGGATTCAGCGTCGTCTCCCACAGCACCTTGGGCATCATCTCGCCGAGTCCTTTGAAGCGGGTGATCTCCGGCTTGCCGCGGCCGCCGATTTTCTTGACGATGTCGTCCTTGTGCCGATCGTCGAGCGCCCACTGCGTCTCCTTGCCGACGTCGATGCGGTAGAGCGGCGGCTGGGCGAGAAAAATCTTGCCTTCGCGCATGAGCTGCGGGATGTGGCGGTAGATGAACGTCAGCAGCAGAGTCGCGATGTGATGTCCGTCCGAGTCCGCGTCGGCGAGGATGATGACGCGCCCGTACCGCAGCCGCGAAAGATCGAACCCTTTGCCGATGCCGCACCCGAGCGCCGTGACGAGATCGGCGAGCTCCTTGTTCTCGAGGACTTTGGCGATCGACGCGCTCTCGGCATTGAGGACCTTGCCGCGAAGCGGCAGGATCGCCTGCCGGGCGCGATCGCGTCCCTGCTTCGCGGATCCGCCCGCCGAGTCGCCCTCGACGATGAAGATCTCGCTCTCCTCGCGGCCGGGGGACGTGCAGTCGCTCAGCTTCCCCGGCAGCGTCAGGCGTGACGACGTGGCGCTCTTGCGCGTGACCTCCGCCTGCGCCGCGCGGCTGGCCTCGCGCGCGCGCGCCGCCAGGATGATTCGCGCGACGATCGCCTCGGCTGTCGTCTTGGTGTGATTGAGCCAGTGCTCGAGCGCCGGCCGCACCATGGAATCGACGATCGCGCTGACTTCCGGATTGTTGAGCCGATCTTTCGTCTGGCCCTGGAACTGCGGCTCTTTGAGAAACACGCTGAGGACGCCGTGCATGCCTTCGCGGATGTCCTCGGCCGTGAGCGTGACCCCTTTCGGCGAGAGGTTGTGCGTCTCGATGAAGTTGCGGATCGCCTTCCCGAGTCCGGCTCGAAGCCCGTTCTCGTGCGTCCCGCCCGATCCGGTCGGAATGCCGTTGACGTAGCTCCGCAGATGCTCGTCCGTCGACTCGGTCCACTGCATGACGAGATCGAGCTTGAGCCCGGTCTCGTCGTGCTCGCGCGCGACGGCGAACGGCGCGTCGTGCACCGGCTTCGCCTTGCGTTCCGTCAGGATCCTGCGGAGGTATTCGCCGATCCCCTCGTCGTGCTGAAAGGCCTCGCGCCTTGGTTCGCCTGACTCGGCCGCTTCGTTTTCGAAGACGACCTTCAGGCCGCGGTGGAGGTAACTCGCGACTTCGAGGCGCTCGCGGATGATCGACGCGTCGAACTGCGTCTTGGGAAAAATGGTCGGGTCCGGCCGGAAGAAGATCGTGGTGCCGGTGCCACGCGCCGGACCCAGCTTCTTGACGCCGCCGATCGGATCGCCCTGCCGGTATTTCTGCTCCCAGGTCGATCCATCGCGGCGGACCGTCGCGACCAGCTCACGCGAGAGCGCGTTCACGACCGAAGCGCCGACACCGTGCAGGCCGCCGGCCGTCTTGTAGTTCTGCCCCTCGAATTTGCCGCCCGCGTGGAGCTTCGTGAAGATGACCTCGAGCGCGCTCGTCTTCGTCTTCGGGTGCTTGTCGACCGGAATCCCGCGCCCGTCGTCCTGAACCGTCACCGACGATCCGTCCTTGTGCAGCACGAGAATGATGTTCGACGCATAGCCGTTCATCGCCTCGTCGACGGAGTTGTCGAGAATTTCCCAGACCAGGTGATGAAGGCCCGGCGATCCCACGCCGCCGATGTACATGCCGGGGCGGCGGCGGACGGGCTCGAGGCCTTCAAGAACGGTGATGTCTTTTGCCGAGTATGAGGACATTTGCCGAGTGGCAGGATAGTACAGGTTCCGGGGTTCCGGAGTTCCGGGGTTCCGGAGTTCTCAAGAGCCGGGTTCCGGAGTTCTCAAGCACCCCGGAATCCCGGAACCGACAGAGCTCTTGATCAGGTGCCCAGATATCTCAACGCGAGCAGCGTCAGGTCATCTTCAGGCGGCGCGCCCGCAACGAACGTTTCGACGTCCCCGCTGATCGAGCTGATCATGTCCGGCGCCGATTTCCCCGCGTGGGTTTCCACGGCGCGCGTGAGCCGCTCGAAGCCGAACAGATCGCCGTCGAGATTCCTCGCGTCCGTCGCGCCGTCCGTGTGCAGCACGAGGGTTTCGCCCGGCGACAGCACGAACCGGCCGTCCCGGTACGGCGTCTCCGCGACCACGCCGAGCGCCATGCACTTGGGGATTTCCGGCGTGAACGGCTTGCGGCCTTTGGCGACGACGAGCGCCGGATTGTGACCGGCGTCGGCGAGCGCCACCTCGCCCGACGAGACCGAGAGCTGGCCGACGATCGCCGTGACGAAGATGAACTGATCGTTGTCGCGGCAGAGCTCGCGGTTCATCCGCGCCAGGATGTCCGCGGGACCGATGTCCGGTTGCACGCTGGCACGGAAGAGGGTCTTCGCGACCGCCATGTACAGCGCCGCGGCGACCCCTTTCCCCGAGACGTCCGCCACGATGAACCAGAGACGATCGCCGTCCAGCACGAAATCGTAGAGATCGCCGCCCACCGACCGCGCCGGCGTCACGCTCGCGGCCAGATCGACTTCCGCGCGAGAGAGCTGCTGGTGCGGCAGCATCGACATCTGCATGTCGTGCGCCAGCGACAGCTCGCGCTCGAGGACTTTTCGCGCGGCCGCCTCTTCCGCCAGCGCGACGTTGCGGACGCGGAGCGCGGCCGCCGACGCCAGCGAGACGAGCATGTCGAGATCCAGATCGGAGAACTGCCGGACGCTGACGCTCGACAGGAGCGCGATCATGCCGATCGACCCTTCCGCGTCCGAGAGCGGCGCGGCGACCACGCTGCGGACGCCGGACATCATGAGCGACTGCGATCCGGCAAAGCGGTCGTCGACCGCCGCGTCGAGCACGAGCGCCGGCCGTCCCTTTCCAGCCACTTCGTCGACGATGCTGCGCGAGACGAGGACCTCGCCGGTCCGGCCCGGCAGCCGCCGCGTCGCGGCCAGCTTGAAGTGACCGGCCGCGTCCTTGAGCAGGATGACGCCCTCTTCGGGATGCAGCACGTCGAAGCAGCGCTCGAGGATCAGATCGAGCAGCGCGCCGAGCGAGATCGCCGTCGCGAGCGCCTTGTGCACTTCGTTCAGCGTGCGCAGCCGCGCCGCCTGGCGATTCAGCGCGCCCGGATCGGTGGTGTCGCTTTCATCGGGAGCGAACCGGACGATGGTCGCCCCGATGCGAAGCCGATCGCCGTGGTCCAGCATCGTCGGCGTCAGCAGCGGGCGGTCGTTCAGCGTCGTGCCGTTGGTCGCGCCGAGATCTTCGGCCCACCAGCGGCCGTCGCGCTGAAAGAGACGCGCGTGGTGGCGCGAGACGCTCGAGTCGGGGACGACGAGCCCGGCGGTCGTCGCCCGGCCGATCACCACCTCCGGCGGGTTGAGCACCCAGTCGAATGGCGGCGCGTTCGGCGGCTCGACGCGGACGCGCTCGCTCACCGGCTTGCTACCGCGCGCACTGCGCCGTCGCGCGAGCCCTCGACGGCAAACAGCGGCAGAAATCCCGCCAGCTCGAAGACCTGCCTGACGGTGTCGTCGAGCGAGCAGAGCGCCAGCGCGCCGCGCGCGTCACGCACGCGTTTGGCGAGCGTCAGCATCACGCGGAGCCCGGCGCTGCTGATGTAGTCCACCTCGGCAAAGTCGATCACGATCCGCGGCTGGCTGATTTTCGGCAGTCCGGCGAGATGCGCGTCGAAGGCCGCGGAGGTCGTGCTGTCGATCCTGCCCTGGGGAGCCACGACGATCACCTCGTCGTGCTTTTCTTGTGAGATATGCATGATCACACACGCCACGTCATGATGAGCCGATTCCGATCGTCCCGCCGTTCGTATTGCATCTCGTCGGTCAGCGCGCGCACGAGGGCGATCCCGAGCCCGCCGGGCTGCCGCGCCTCGAGCGGCGACGTCGTGTCCGGCGGGGCCGCCAGCAAGGGATTGAACGGCCCGGCGTCGTCTGCCACTTCCGCCTTGAGCACGTCCCCCTCGCGCGACACGGTCACTTCGATGAGACCGGGGCGCTCCGCGAGTCCGTGCCGCACGACATTAGAAAGGATCTCGTCGAGCGCGGTGAGCAGCCGGCGCCGGGCCGCGTCGGACAGACGCTCGCGGTCGCTCCATGCCTGGAGGGCATCGACGGCTTTCTGGATCCCGGCCTGGGTGCCTTCCACCGCCAGCGTCTGGCTCATACGCAGCGCCGCGCCCATTCTGACCGATTTTCAGAGATGGGGCGAATACCCGGCGAATCCCCCGGCTGTGCTATAAGTCCGAACCGCACCAACTTTTGGCTGACTCCCCTTGTATTCAATGGCAGGACCGAACGACGACAGCGTCTGGGTAGCGCGTTGTTTAGGCGGTGACGCGGCAGCGTTCGAGACCCTGGTCCGGCGATACCAGCGCGTGCTCTTCACCGTGGCCGTCCGGCTGACGGGAAACACCGAAGACGCGCAGGACGTGACCCAGAACACCTTTATTCGAGCGTACGAACGGCTCGAAACTTACGACCCGGCGAGACGGTTCTTCAGCTGGATTTACAGGATCGCGGTGAACGAAAGTCTCAATTTTCTCCGCGCCCGGCGGCCGCACGACGAGCTGCACGACACGCTGGAAGCGAACGCAGCCGACGATCCGGTCGAACGGGAAGAAAAGGGTGAACGCGTGCAGGCTGCGCTCATGGAACTGACGAAAGAGTACCGCGAGGTCATCCTGCTGCGCTATTTCGGTGAGTTGTCGTACGAGGAGATCGGCGAAACGATTGGGATTCCGGAGAAGACCGTGAAGTCGCGGCTGTTTTCCGCACGGCAGCGGCTGGCAGAAATCCTGTCGGCCCATACGGAAAGGCACTTGACTTGACGTGGTACTCACGAGCTTTTCAGAAGGTCGGCGCAGCCGACCACGTCAAGTCAAGTGCCTTCCGGGATTAGAGGAGCGTTGTGTCGTGAGCGAACATGAACTGGACGCGTTGGACCGGACCCTTCAAGAGGTCGAGCGCCCGGAACCCCCCGCCGGGCTGACCGAGACCGTCATGAAAGAGGTGACCGAGATCGAAGCGGGCCTGTCCAGATGGCGCCGGTGGCGCCGGGCGGCCCATTCGCGTCGGATCACCAACTTCTTGTCCCAGCAAGGTGTAGTTTGGTTTCGAACGAAAGACGGGCGGCAGGCGGCTGTCCAGGGAGGCGCCATCGTGAGAACCAAGATCTTGTGGGGAGTGACCGGAGTGGCGGCAGTGGCTCTGGTCTCGATTTTTGTGTTCGGGTACCCACCGATCGGCAACCCGGGCACGGAAGGCAGCATCGGCGCTGCCCAGCGCTATCAGGGCGCCACGCTCAGCATGAAGGACGTGAAGGTCCCGGATTCCGAGGTCCAGCAGTTCATTCAAAGCGACACGTTCGACCGCCTGCTCAAGGACAGCACGGCGCGTAACGCGTTGATGGCGATGTTCAGGGATCCGACGCTGGCGGCAGCCATGTCGAACGCGGCGGTTCAGGTGGCGTTGGCCGATCCGGCGTTGCGCGAACAGTTGATGCAGCCGACAATGCGCGACCTGTTCTCGAACGCCACGTTGCTCGAGGCATTGGCAAAGCCTGGGGTGCACGACCTCTTCACCCCGGCGTCACGCGTACTCCTGACGCAGCAGGGATTGCTCGAAGCCTTGGGGAAGCCGAACGTTCAGAAGAATCTCGCGGCCGGCAAGGTCAACCTGGCGCTCGCGGATCCCGCGCTCAAAGATCTCATGACGCCGGCACTTCAGCAGTTCCTCGAAGCCAACATAGTGGCACTCTCCCAGCCGGGTGTGGCAGACGCGCTGGCGGCGCCGGCGGTGCAGAAGGCCCTGTCCAACGAGGCGGCATTGAATGCGCTGGGCCACCCGGCGATCGCGAAAGTCCTGGCAGAACCTGCGGCTCGCATGGCCTTCGGCCAGCCGGCGGTCATGAACGCGCTCTCGCAGCCTGCCATTCAGGCCGGACTTGCGAACGCGGCCTTGATGAATGCCCTTGCTACGCCGGCCGCCCGGATGGCGCTCGGCTCGCCTGCGGATCGCGCCGCCATCTCGGCGGGCTTGTTGAAGCAGTAACGAGTTAGGTACGTAGGGCGGATTGATCCTCAAATCCGCCAGGGCGGACTTGGAATTCAGTCCGCCCGACGTACGTACAGGACCGGCTCCGTCGGATAAGATCCCACTGCGAATGTCCCCCAGGCTCTGCCGCGCGATCCTGGTCGCGCTGGTGCTCGTGCTCGTTTGTCCCCGAATCGCCGCCGCCCAACTGGCCAAGGTCGAAACGCAGGACCTCCGCATCGTGTACGTCGGTGCGACGGAGTCTTTCCTGGTCCCGTTTGCCACGCAGACATTCGAGAACTCCTTCAAGTTTCACAAGACCCTCTTCGATTTTCAGCCGAAGGAGCGGCCGACCGTACTGCTCGTCGACTTCATGGACTACGGCAATGCGTCGGCCGGGTCCGTGCCGCACAACAACGTCCAGGTCCAGATCGCGCCGCTGAGCTACGTGTTCGAGACGCTGTCGGCGCACGAGCGGCTGACCATGCTCGCCAACCACGAGCTCGTACACGTGGCGACGATGGACAAGGGGACCGGGGCGGATCTGTTCTTCCGGAAGCTCTTCGCGGGGAAGGTCAACCCGATCGCGGAGCAGCCCGAATCGGTCCTGTACTTCTATCTCACGTCGCCGCGGGTCGCCGTGCCGCGCTGGTACCTCGAAGGGATCGCCGTCTTCGTCGAGACCTGGATGGGCGGCGGCATCGGCCGCGCGCAGAGCGGCTATGACGAGATGGTTTTCCGCGCGATGGTCCGCGACAACTCGCGCTTCTACGATCCGCTCGGCCTCGTGTCGGAGGGCACGAAGATCGACTTTCAGGTCGAAGCCAACTCGTACTTGTACGGCACGCGATTCATGACGTGGCTCGCGTACCAGTACTCGCCCGAGAAGCTGATCGCATGGGTGTCGCGCCGGCCCGGGAGCCGCGCCTACTACTCGGCGCAGTTCCGCCAGGTGTTCGGCAAGAGCCTCGAACAGGCGTGGGCGGACTGGATCGCCTTCGAACGCGAGTTCCAGCGGCAGAACCTCGAGGCGGTCCGCAAGTATCCCATCACGAAGTCCACCGACCTGTCTCCGCGCGCGCTTGGATCGATCTCGCGCTCCTACTACGACCCGGAATCCGGCACGCTGTACGCGGCGCTGAATTACCCGGGTCAGGTCGCGCACGTCGGCGCGATCTCGACGAAGACCGGCGCCGTTCAGCATCTCGTCGACATCAAGGGCCCGAAGATTTATCAGGTCGCGTCGCTCGCCGCCGACATTCCCGGCCGGGCGCTGTACTACACGACCGACAACGGCGCGTACCGCGATCTCGTCAAGTTCGACCTGGCGACCGGCAAGAAGCACCAACTGCAGAAGGACGTACGGATCGGCGATCTGGCGATGAACCGCGCCGACCGTTCACTGTGGGGAATCCGCCACCTGCTCGGCATCGCCTCGATCGTCCGCATGACGCCGCCGTACACGGACTGGACGCGTGTCGTCTCGCTGCCGTACGGCACCGTCGCCTACGACCTCGACATCTCGCCCGACGGGACGATGCTCGCCGCGTCGTTCGGCGAAGTGAGCGGCAAGCAGACCGTGCGCGTGTTCCGGACGGAATCCGTGCTGAAAGGCGACCTGACACCGATCGCCGAATTCGATTTCGGCGGCTTCACCGTGCCGAACAGCTTCGTGTTCTCGCCCGACGGACGGTATCTCTATGGCAGCTCGTATTTCACCGGCGTCTCCAACATCTTCCGCTACGAGATCGCCACCAAGGATCTCGAGGCGGTCACGAACGCCGAGACCGGCTTTTTCCGCCCCATCCCGCTCGGCGGCGACGAGCTCATCGCGTTCCGCTATACGGGTGAGGGGTTCATCCCGGTTCGAATGACCGTCCAGCCGCTGAAGGATGCCGGCTCGATCGCCTTCCTCGGAGAGCGGACGATTGCGAAGCACCCGGTGCTGAAGTCCTGGCAGGTCGGATCGCCGCAGTCGGTTGACTACGACACGTTGCCCAAGACGCATGGGACGTATCACCTCGGCGGCGGCCTGAAGCTCGAGTCGCTCTATCCGATCGTGCAGGGTTACAAGAACGCGGAGGGGATCGGCGTCCGCGCGGATTTCTCGGATCCGCTCCGCCTCAATCACGCCGACCTGTCCTTCGCGTTTTCACCGGATGGATCGCTCCCGACACAGGAGAAATTTCACGTTGCGGCCGAGTACCGCCGGTACGACTGGGAAGCGCGAGGGGTCTGGAACTACGCGGATTTCTACGACCTCTTCGGGCCGACGAAAACGAGCCGCAAAGGCTACACCGTGAGCCTGGCGCACACGAGGACGCTGATCTTCGACGAGCCCAAGCGGCTGAACCTGCGGCTCGAAGCCGAGGCGGCCGGCGAGCTCGACCGGCTGCCGGAATACCAGAACATCCCGGTCGCGGTGGATCACATGATCTCGTTGAACGCGGACCTGTCGTACACCTTCGTCCGCTCGTCGCTCGGCCATGTCGACGACGAGAAAGGGCTGACGGCCGAGCTGATCATGGAAAACGACCGGGTCAACGGCGCGTTCTTCACGCGCGTGCACGGCACGTGGGATGCCGGCGTCGCATTGCCCATTTCCCACTCGTCGATCTGGTTTCGATCGGCCGCCGGCTTCTCGCCGCAAAGCGCCGACGAGCCGTTCGCCAATTTCTTTTTCGGCGGTTTCGGCAACAACTACGTGGACCACCAGAACGAGAAGCGGTATCGCGAGTACTACAGCTTTCCGGGCACGGAGCTGAACGCCGTCGGCGGACGGAACTTCGTTCGCTCGCTGGTGGAGTGGAATCTGCCGCCGGTGCGCTTCAGCCACGCCGGCACGCCGGGCGCGTACATGAGCTGGATCCGGCCCGCGGTGTTCGTCGGCGGCCTGATAACCAACCTGGACCAGGATCTTGCGCAGCGGAAGCTGCTCACGGCGGGCGGCCAGCTCGATTTCAGGTTCACGATCCTCTCCGCGCTGGACCTGACGCTCTCGGCCGGCGGCGCCGTCGCGGTGGAATCCGGCCAGCCGACACGCCGGGAAGCGATGGTGTCGCTGCGGGTGCTCAGGTGAGCTCCATGAATCGATCTATCGATCTATCGATTTATCGATCTATTGAAGAGCTTCCTGGCCGCGCCAGCGGGCCCTTGGCGTGATGGTTGGCAATAGATCGATAAATCGATAGATCGATAGATCGATGCCCGTGCTTTTCATCCCCATCGCTTTCCTTCCGGTCCTGACGTTCCTCGTCCTCCTGATTCTTTTCGACAGCTTCAAGCTCGTGCCGACGTCGATGTTCGTCCGCGCGCTGGCCGCCGGCGCGCTCGCGGCTGTCGCCGCGACGCTCCTGCATCGCGTCCTGTTCCTCACCGTCGGGCTGGAAACGCGCACGCTCACCCACTACGTCGCGCCCGTCACCGAAGAGACGCTGAAAATGCTCTTCGTTCTCTGGGCGCTGTACCGGAAGAAGATTGGATTTCTCGTCGACGCGGCGATCATCGGCTTCGCCATCGGCGCCGGGTTCGCCGTGGTCGAGAACATCGACTATCTGCAGCGCCTGACGGATTCGCGAATCTGGATCTGGATCGTCCGCGGCTTCGGGACCGCGATTCTGCACGCGCTGACGACCGCCATCGTCGCGATCGGCACGAAGGCGATTCTCGACCGGCGGCCGAATCATCCGTGGCTGGCGGTCCTGCCGCCCTGGCTCGTGGCCGTGCTGCTCCACTCCGCCTTCAACCATGCGCTCGTGTCGCCCGTGCTCGCCGCGGCCATCCTGATGCTCGTGCTTCCGCTCGTCGTCCTGGTCGTCTTCACGTTGAGCGAACGGCAGACGCGGGAGTGGATCGGCGCCGGCCTGGATCTCGACGTCGAGCTGCTGCAGCTCGTGAAGTCGAGTCACTTCGGCGGCACGCGTCTCGGCCGGTATCTCGCCGAGCTGCGTTCCCGTTTTCCCGGTCCCGTCGTCGCCGACATGTTCTGCCTGCTGCAGCTCGACCTCGAGCTGGCCATTCGCGCGAAGGGGATGCTCATGGCGCGCGAGGCGGGGTTGAGCGTGCCGATTGACGATGCGCTCCGGGCGCGCCTGGCCGAGCGCGAATACCTTGAAAAGGCCATCGGCCGGACCGGCCTGATCGCGCTCCGTCCGCTTCAGGTCACCAGTGATTTCGACCACTGGCACCGTCACCTGCTGGAGCACCAGGTTCGCGCCCGCCCCCAGATCCTTCAGAATGGGCCGAAGAAGCCCATCCTTTGATAGTAGGCCGGTCCTTTAGGGCCGGCATCCGTCGGGGCTAAAGCCCCCGACCTACATGAAACTCGATCTCAGCACCCCTTGACCCTTTGGTGGGATCCGGCGCATAGTGCGCGGTACCGAACAAAGAAGACGCGGGCGGAGGCTGGAGTTGTCCTCCACCACCGGTTTCCGCAATCTCAGCGCTGTCTTCAAGTCGTTCGTCACAGTCAGGTCCGCCGTTGGACCCGCGACCGGAGGAAACGTCAAGGCGAGGGGGATGGGATGCGTTACAAGAGTCTGACGATTGTGTCGGCCGTGCTCCTGTTATCGCTCGTGAGCACGTGGGCGGCTGCACAAACCGCCACTTCATCTATTACGGGAGTCGTCGTCGATTCCGGCGGCGGCTTCGTTCCAGGAGCGACCGTCACCGTCAAGAACGACAGCACGGGCGGGGAGTCGACGGCTGTCACCGGGTCGAACGGAACGTTCACGGTGCCGTCGTTGAACGTCGGCATCTACACGGTGACCGTTTCGCTGCAGGGATTCAAGACCGCGATTCTGAAGGACGTCACGGTCACGGCCGGCGTACCCGCCACGGTTCGAGCCGTGCTCGAAATCGGCGGCGTGTCTGAAACCGTCGTGGTGGAGGGCGCCACGGAAGTGATCCAGACACAGTCGGCGGCGTCGTCAACCACGATCAACACGAGATCGATTACCAGCCTGCCGGTCGGGTCGCGCAGCGCGCTCGACTTCACGCAGTTCCTGCCTGGCGTCCAGACCTCCAGCTCCGTGCGCAATTCGACGGTCAACGGTCTGCCGCAGAGCTCGATCAGCATCACGCTCGACGGCGTGAACATTCAGGACAACACGCTGAAGACGACCGACGGCTTTTTCGCGATTGTCAGCCCGCGGCTCGATGCGGTCGAAGAAGTGTCGCTGACTTCGGCGGCGCAAGGCGCCGAGGCGAGCGGCCAGGGCGGCGTACAGATCAAGTTCACGACCCGCTCGGGCAGCAATACGTTTTCGGGCAGCGGGTACTACTTCTATCAGAACGACATGTTCAACACGAACACGTACGCCAACAAGGCACGCGGTCTGCCCAAAGGCGAGCTGACGTTGCATCAGCCGGGATTCCGGCAGGGCGGACCGGTCGTCATTCCGGGTCTGTACGACGGACGCGGAAAGCTGTTTTTCTTCTTCAACTACGAGATGTTCAAGCAGCCGAGCACCATCACGACGAACTCGAACCTGCTGCTGCCCGACGCGCAGAACGGTATTTTCCGCTACAACGGCGGCCCGGCCGGCGGCATCAACCTGTACGCGTTGGCCGCGGCCAACGGTCAGGTGTCGACACCGGATCCGCTCATCGGCAAGCTGCTTCAGGACATCCGCAGTTCGACGTCCGCTGGCGTCCTGTCCGAGCTCACGGGCAATCTGAACGCCGAGCGGCTCACCTTCCAGCAGGCGGTCGGCGGGCCCACCTATTACCCGACGATCCGGATGGACTACAACCTCAGCACGTCCAACCGAGTCACCGGCACCTGGTACCGCCAGCGGTTCACCGACAAGAGCTTTGACACGACCAACACGCGTCAGCCGACCTGGCCCGGGTTCCCGCTATACGGCACGCAGGGATCCTGGCGCGAGGCGTACACGGCCGCATTCCGCTCCTCGCTCGGCCAGAGTCTCGTCAACGAGGCGCGGGTCGCCTATTCCGGCGCGCCGGTGCAGTTCGGGCCGTATCACAACCCGAGCATGTACAGCGGTCCGCTCGCCAACCAGGGCGGGTTCGCGCTGGGCATCAGCGCCGCAGCGAGTATCACGAACGCCGGCCCGGCCTTCACACCGAGCGCGCGCAACGCAACGACGCTCGAGATCACCAATACGGTGAACTGGCTGAAGGGCTCACACAGCATCAGCATGGGCGGCTCGTTCGGCCAGTACGACGTCTGGCTGGACACCTACGGCTCGAGAGGCGTGCCCTCGATCACGTTCGGCACGCAGCAAGGCGATCCGGCGCTCGCGATGTTCAACGCCGCGAACTTCCCCGGGAGCAGTGGCACCGATCGCAACAACGCGGCAGCGCTCTACGGGGTGTTGACTGGACGAGTGACCGCGATTAACTCGACCGCCCGGTTGAGTCCGGACGGCCAGTACATCTATCAGGGCGACAGCCGCGCCGAAGGCCGGCTGCGCCAGGGGGACCTCTTCATCCAGGACAACTGGCGCATGAGGCCGAACCTGTCGGTCAACGTCGGCCTCCGCTACGCCATGCAAATGCCGTTCTACGCGCGCAACAACAGCTACTCCACCGTCTCGGTCGACGATATCTGGGGCATCTCCGGATACAAGCCCGGATGCAATATGAGCAACCCGACGTCGGCGACATGCAATCTCTTCCAGCCTGGCACGATGACCGGCACGTCGCCCCCGACGTTCGAGAACCTCGGCAAAGGCGTGAAGGCCTACAACACCGACTGGGACAATCTCGCGCCGAGCGTCGGCGTCAACTGGACGCCCACGCCTGAGAGCGGATGGCGCCGGATGCTGCTGGGAGATTCCGGAGAATCGTCGATCTCCGCCGGGTTCAGCCGCGCGTACGATCGGCGCGGCATGAACGACTTCACCGGCGTGTTCGGCAGCAACCCCGGTCTCACGGTGAACGCCAATCGCAACACGAGCAACGGCAACCTGACCTTGCCGCTGCTGATGCGCGACGGCAACCTGGGGCCACCGCCGGCGTGTCCGCCGGCCCCGGCGCCGAAGCCGACGGGGTGCCTGCTGGCCGCCCCCGAGTACCCGCTGACCAATCAGAACGCGACCGGCAGCGTGAACATGTTCGATCCGAACCTCCAGGTGCCGTATTCGGACAGCTGGACGGTCGGCTTCCAGCGTGCGCTCGGCAAGCGCTCGGCAGTCGAGGTGCGGTACGTCGGCACGCGGAGCCGGGCGCAGTGGGAGACGTTCAACTACAACGAGCCCAACATCCTCGAGAACGGGTTCCTGGATGAGTTCCAGCACGCGCAGGCCAATCTGCAGGCACACATCGCGGCCGGGTGCGGCACCACGTCGAATCCGTGCTCGTTCGCGTATCGCGGTCCGGGGACTGGCACGTACCCGCTGCCGATCTACCTGGCGTTTTTCAGCGGGACGAACGTCGGGCTCGGCGGCAACTGCGCTTCGCAGGCTGAGTGCGCCACGATGTACTCGAGCTCGAGCTTTACCAGCTCGAACTTCGTCAACCCGCTCGGCAAGTACGACTCGAACCCGTTCACGCCCGCTGGGTATTCCGGCGGCAACAACCCTTGCCAAGGGTGCCTTGCCGGTGACCCGACACGGCAAGCCAACTCGATCAAGGCTGGACTGCCCGCGAATTTCTTCCGCGTGAATCCCGACATGCTCGGCGGCGCCAATGCCACAGGCAACCGCGGGTTCTCGTCGTACAACGCGATCCAGTTCCAGTACCGCCGCCGGTTGTACAACGGGCTGCAGTTCGACGCCAACTACTCCTACGGGAAGGGCTACCTGTCGGAGCACTACTCGTTCCGCGTGCCGCGACTGGACACTCGCGCGACCGGCGGCGAAGGCGACGTCACGCACGCGTTCAAAGCGACGGGCTTCTACGAGCTGCCGTTCGGGCAGGGCCGCCGCTTCGGGACGGACGCCGGGCCGTTGATGGATCGGTTGATCGGCGGATGGCAGGTGAGCGGCACGACCCGCATTCAGAGCGGCCGGTTGTTCGACCTCGGCAACGTGCGCGTGGTCGGGATGTCGGAGAAAGAGGTTCAGGACCTGTTCAAGCTGCGCTTCGAGAGCCCCACGGAGATCTACGCGTGGCCGGCCGACATCGTCGACAACACAATCAAGGCCTACAGCGTCAGTGCGACGTCGGCGACCGGCTACAGCGCGCTCGGGCCGCCGAGCGGCCGGTACTTCGCGCCGGCCAACGGCCCGGACTGCATCGAGACCATCAACAACGATTACGGCGATTGCGGCGTGCGAACGCTCGTCGTCACCGGCCCGATCGTCGCGAACTTCGACCTCAGCGTGCGCAAGCGCGTGAAGATCAGCGGACGCATGATGTACGAGTTCAGCCTCGACATCTTCAACGTCTTCAATCGCACGACGTTCGTGCCAAATGATGGGATTGGGTCAACGACGCTCTCGGGCTGGCAGATTTCGGGTCAGAATCTTCCAACGTCGGCGCGCACGATGCAGATCGGCACGCGCTTCACGTGGTAGGAGGCTAGGAGCCTCGGAGGCTCGGAGCCTCGGAGGCCAAGTCCGAGAGGCGGGGAGGGCAATGCCCTCTCCGCCTTTTTTTGTGTGCAAGCTCCGCGCCTCCGCGCCTCCGCGCCT
>JBLNGH010000342.1:0-2650 GCA_050264575.1 Acidobacteriota bacterium
AGGAACCTGAGATCGGCTCCGGTGATCATCCTTGCCACCGTCGTGGCCGCCGCGGCAGTTGCCGGCGCGGTGCTCTGGGTGCGCCGGCCGCCGGAGGTGCCCGCGGCCGGCATTCCGCTGACGCTCGCGCAGGACCGCGCCGCCCGCATCTCGAACCTGAAGTACGACGCGCGATTCCGTGTGCCCGCGCGGAGGGACGAGCGCGTGCGCGGTACGATTGCCGCCCGTTTTTCGCTGCGCGACGCGAAGGCGCCGCTGGCGTTCGACTTCGCGCCGGCCGCAAATCACGTGATCGCGGTGCGGGCCAATCTGCGCGCCGTCGAGCCCACCATCGCCAACGGCCACATCGTCATCCCTTCCCGCCACCTGTCTGCTGGCGAGAACGTCGTCGAGATCGAGTTCATCGCCGGGGACGAGGCGCTCAATCGCAGCGACGATTTCCTGTACTCGCTGTTCGTGCCCGCGCGCGCATCGCTCACGCTGCCCGTCTTCGATCAGCCCGACTTGAAGGCGCGGTGGACCTTTGCGCTGATGATTCCCGTCGAGTGGACGGCCGTCTCGAACGGCCGCGAAGTCTCCCGCGCGCCGGCGGACGATCCGGCGTTTCACGAGATCGCCTTCGCCGAAACGCCGCCGCTGCCGACCTATCTCGCCGCGTTCGCGGCGGGCAAGTTCAGCGTGGAGACGGCCACGCGCGACGGCCGCGAATTCAGGATGTTCCATCGCGAGAACGACGCCAGCAAGGTCGCGCGGAACATCGGCGCGATTTTCGACCTCCACGCACGCGCGCTCGCCTGGCTCGAGGAATACACCGGCATTCCGTATCCCTGGGGGAAGTTCGACATCGTCGCCATCCCGTCGTTTCAGTTCGGCGGCATGGAGCACGCCGGCGCGATCTTTTACAACGCGAGCGGACTGCTGCTGGAGGAGGCCGCGACCAAGAACCAGCTTCTCGGCCGCGCGGCGGTCATCTCCCACGAGACCGCCCACATGTGGTTCGGCGATCTCGTGACCATGCAGTGGTTCAACGACGTGTGGATGAAGGAAGTCTTCGCGAATTTCATGGCCGCCAAAATCGCGAACCCGTCGTTCCCCGAAGTCAACCACGAGCTGCGGTTCCTGTTTCAGCACTACCCGTCCGCGTACGACCTGGATCGGACGGAGGGCACGAATCCGATCCGGCAGGATCTCGCGAATCTGAACGAAGCCGGCTCGCTGTACGGCCCGATCATCTACCAGAAGGCGCCGATCGTCATGCGCCAGCTCGAGCTGCTGATGGGACCCGACGCGTTTCGCGAGGGGCTGCGCGAGTACCTGAAGAACCACGCCTTCGGCAACGCGACCTGGCCCGATCTGGTGAAGGTGCTCGACGCGCGAACGCCGGAGGACCTCGTGGCCTGGAGCCATGCCTGGGTCGACGAGCCCGGCCGTCCGATTGTCGAGACCGGTCTCGAGGTGCAGGATGGCCGCATTTCGCGCCTGACCCTCCGTCAGCGTGATCCGCGTGGACGCAGTCTGCTCTGGCCGCAGAAGCTCCACGTGCTCGTCGCAACCCGGACGGAGATCCGCGCCTTCGACGTCATGCTGGAAGGGGCGGAAGTCACAATCCCGGATGCGGCGGGGATGCCCGCGCCAATCTGGGTCCTGCCCGTCGGCGGCGGACTGGGCTACGGGTTGTTCACGCTCGATCAGACGACGCTCGACTATCTCGTCGCGTCCCTGCACGAGATTCGGGATCCGCTGACGCGCGGCGCGGCCATCGTCGCGCTCAGCGAGTCGACGATGGAGGGACAGGTCCGTTCCGACGCGCTGATGCAAACGCTGCTCACAGCGCTGCCGCGCGAAAGCGACGAGCTGAACGTGCAGCAGATGCTCGACTACGCGCAGACGCTGTTCTGGCGATTCACGCCGGCCGACGATCGCGCCGCGATGGCCGAACCGCTCGAAAAGATGCTGCGCGCCGGTCTCGACCGCGCGACGTCCACCTCGACGAAAGCGGCGTGGTTCTCCGCGCTGCGCAGCACGGCGACGACGCCGGCCACCGTGGCCTGGCTCGAGCGCGTGTGGCGGCGTGACGAGAAGATTCCGGGATTACCGCAGGCCGAGGCCGACGAGTCCGACCTGGCGCTCGAGCTCGCGGTCCGCGACGTGCCCGCCGCCGAGGAGATCCTGCAGACGCAGCTCAATCGCTTTCAGAATCCCGATCGCAAGGCGCGATTCGCGTTCGCCATGCCGGCGCTTTCAGGCGACGCGGCTGTGCGTGAGCGATTCTTCGAGAGTCTGAAGGAGGTCGCCAACCGGCGCCGCGAAGCGTGGGTGCTGCTCGGCGTCCGGTATCTGCACCACCCGCTCCGGGCCGCCGCGTCGAGGAAACTGGTCATCCCGGCGCTGTCGATGGTCCGGGAAATTCAGCAGACCGGCGACATCTTCTTTCCGGGGCGCTGGGCCGGGGCGACGCTGAACGGCTACCAATCGATCCAGACCGCCGCCGACGTCCGTGCCTTCATCGATCGGCTGCCGCCCGACTATCCGCCACGTCTGAAATGGGTGTTGCTGTCGGCGGCGGATCCGCTCTTCAGAGCGGCGAGACAGCAATGAGAAAAGGGAGTCTGTTGCCTGTCGGTTCCGAAGTTCCGGGGTTCCGAGGTTC
>JBLNGH010000343.1:0-11196 GCA_050264575.1 Acidobacteriota bacterium
GGCTTGATGGCCGCGATATACGTGAAGTTCTGCTCCGGGCCGACGCCCAGGTACACCCCGCCCGGCTTCGCGACGGAAACGAGGTCCGGAATCACGCGGGCGAAGACCTGCTCGTTCGACAACAGATTGTCGGATCGGAAGTAGCCGCTCGGCTCGGAGAGATCTTCCGTCAGCCGCCAGAACTCATGGTCGCTCAGGCGCTCCGGGACGTCGGCGCCGCGGAACGCGGCCGACCCGGACGACCAGCCGGCGAGCGCGAAGACGACGACGAGCGTGAGCGCCGAAGCGCGGCGTGTCATGGCATTCTTCTGACGCGGGCCGCCTGCGGCTGGTTGTCGCCGCAGCCGCGAGTATCCGCCTGCATCGAGCCGAGCTGGTTCACCAGGCCGCCGCCCGGACCGCCGCCGCCGCCCTGGACGGAACGAATGAAGGTGCTCTGCGAGTCGAGCGGCATACTCGCCACGTTTCCACAGAAGTAGTGCCACACACCGTTCCGCTGGAGGTACTGCTCGACGTTGGACAGATAGAACGCGGTGACGGTCGCGCCCTTTTCCTTCAGGTAGCGCCCGACGGCACGGAGCGCCTTCGGACCCGCGAAGTCGCCGACGAGCGGAATGATCAGGTTGCGCTCATGCAGATCTTTCAGGACGCGGAAATTCTCCTCGCTCGCAAGATAGCTCCGAAACGCGCCGTTGCCGTCTTTCGCCATCATCAGATCGCCGTACGAGATGTAGGTGCCGGGGCCGCGTCCCTGCGACGAGCTGTAGTTGATGGATGGTCCAAACCAGTAGAAGTTGTAATACGCCGCGTCGTGGATCCCTTGAAGATCCTGCGGGACGAGCGGCAGCTTGTGCTTCTTCAGCAGGAGGTCGTCCATCGCTTTGACGTTCGCATCGTAGACGGCGCTGCTGCCGGTATGCGCGTCCCAGTAGGCGTTCTGAAGCTCCTCCGCCGTGGACTGCGGCCCGATGCCCGCCTGGAGCGGCTTGCTGAACAGCCGCGACATGAACTCGTTGCGATTCGCGGACAGCTCGAAGAGCGCCTTGTACATCAGGTGCATCCACAGATTCCCACGGCGGATGTCGGTGATGAAGACGATCTTCGGCTTGATGGCCGCGATGTACGTAAAGTTCTGCTCGGGTCCGACGCCGAGGTACACCCCGCCGGGTTTCGTCCGCGCGATCAGATCGGGAATGACGTACTGGAACCAGATTTCGTTTGAGAGCAGGTTGTCCGACTGGAAGTAGCCGTTCGGCTCGGAGAAATCTTCGACGATCTTCCAGAATTCCTCGTCGCTCAGCCGGGATGGCAGCGAGTCGGCGGCCACCGCCACGGCGCGCGGCGACGCCGTGAGCCCGAGGCAGAGGACGAATGCCGCGACGCCAACGAGCAATCGAGGTTTTGTCATGACAAAGCCGGCCGATCCTAGCACGAGCGTTTCTGTCTTTTGACTCCCGCTTGAGCGCTTGGCCTTGGCCTTTTAGCCTTTTCGGCTTTCGGGCTTTCAGGCTTTTGGGCTTTCCGGCTTTCAGGCTCTCGGGCTTTCCGGCTCTACCGCCCCTGCGCCCGCTGGATGCCGTCACGAAGCGCCTGCAGCGACGCATCCGAGCCCGTGAAGATGTTGTCGGGGAATCGTCCGGCGTAGGCCAGCATGTCGGAGTAGATCGGTCCGCTCTGATACAGATTCAGCCCCATCCCCGCCAGGTACTGAAGGCGCAGGTTCCGATCGCGATTGATCGACGCGTCCTTCAGCCACGGCTCGAGATCCTGCGCCGTGCCTGCGTAGGTCGAGAACAGCTCCACCGCGGAGTTGAACCCGATTTCACGGAGTGACTGCGCGACCTGCGCGTACTGCGGGCTCTGGAGCTTGGCTTGGATCTGATCGATGTCGATCCGGATGGGCTCGGCCTGGCCCATGATGACCAGGTCGTAGCCCTGACCGTTGTTCGTGTTGCCCCAGACGACGCCGTTCGGGAAGGCCTTGAAGAAGGTGCCGATCTCGCTTTTCACCGCCGCCGTGTTGCTCTCGTAGAGCTGAACGAAGAGCGTCACCACGCCGCCGGGATTGAGGTGCTGCTTCACGACCTCGAAGAACTCCTGCGTGTACAGATTCGCGGCGCCCTTGACCCACGGATCGAGCGGGTCCGATGTGACGGCGTCGAACTTCTCGTTCGTCGTCAGCAGGTAATGCCGGGCATCGTCGAGATGAATCTGGACTTTCTTGCTGTTGACGACGTTGTAGTTGTGCTCGGCGAAGTAGGTGGACACGACCTGCGGTACGAGCGGCTCGATCTCGGCGATCGTCACGTGCTCGACGTTGGGGCCGATGCTGACGGCGCCCGCCGTGACGCCGGCACCGCAGCCGATCACGAGCGTCTTCTTCGGCTGATTGGGAATGAGATGCGTGAGATGGCCGAGCATGCGCTGCAGGCGCATGTCCTGCGGCTCGCTCGACGCCTGGACCTTGCCGGCGTTGTGATAGTTCCGGACGCCCGTCGAGAGCTGCGAGACCGCGACGAACGCGTTCAGCCCCTCTCCCACATAAATGATGTTGCTCTGGTTGATCCAGGTCGCCGAGTAGCGCCCGTACGCGACGAGGAGACCCGGGACCGGCGGCACGGATCGCGCGAGCAGTCCTGCTCCGCCCGTCGCGAGGATCAGCACGGCGGTGCCCACCCAGGCCAGCCGCTTCGAGGGCGACCCTTTCGCTTCCGGCGCCGTCTGGCTTCCCTCGCCCGCTGCGATCGGCGCGAGCATGATCAGTGCCGAGATCGCTGAGATGACGATGAGGAGCTGCTCCGCCGTTTGTGTTCCGGTCCAGACGACGAGCAGCAAGCCGGTTCCGAGTGATCCGACAATGGCGCCGACCGTGTTGGCGGCGTAGACACCGCCGACCAGCCGGCCGGGATCCTGACCAGGCGCCGCAACCGCCGCGAGCGCGAGCGGGAAGCTCGCGCCCCAGAGAATCGCGCCGGGAAGCACGACCCAGAGGCAGCGCACGAGGTCGAGCTGGAAATTGAAAAACGGGTTGTTCGTGATGGACGGGTTGATGGGCCAGTACGGCAGCGAGTTGGTGAGCATGTACGCCGCCCAGCCGAGCGCGCCGCACAGCAGCATCTGACACCAGCCGAGCGCGGCCCGCGGCTGCTTCATGCTGCCCGCGAGCGTCGAGCCGATCGTGCTCCCGATGCCGAGCCCGAACAGAAACACCGCAAGAATCAGCGAGAACGTGTAGACCGTCGCGCCGAAGAGCAGCGACAGAAGACGGGTCCAGAGCACTTCGGCCGAAAGAGCCGTCAAGCCGGACAGCGCAATCGTGATGTACACCGCGGTTGAGCCGGCGGCGCGACGCACCGCCGCCGCGTCTTCTGCCACGGGCTCGTGAGAGGTCATCCTGGCGATGAACAATCCCAGCGTCGCGACGATGATGTTCAGCGCGACCGCCGTGTACGTCGCAAACGCCATGTCGTGGATGCGCAGGAGATAGAACCCGGCGAGAAGACTTCCGAGAACCGCGCCGCCGATGTTCCCGCCGTAAAAGAATCCAAGCCACGACACGCCCTGCGGCGTCGTCTGCACCCAGCGCGCGACGGCCGGCAACGTCGCCCCCATCATCAGCGTCGGCGGCAGCAGGCAGACGGCCGCGACGATCGATCGCACGATGATCGACCCTCCCGCCCACGCGGTATAGGCCGTGCCGATGAGCGGCATCCCCCACAGCAGGAGGAGCCCCATCACGCCGATGCCCAGCTCGAGAAAGGCGTAAACCCGGAGCGGGTGATGCCTGGGATCGATGCGGCGCGGCAGCAGGTAGCTGCCGAGGCACATGCCGCCCATGAACGTCCCGAGCAGGACCCCAAGCGAGACGGCCGACGAGCCGATCACGAGCTGGAGGAGCTGGAACCAGACGACCTCATAGATCAGCGCCGCGCAGCCGCTGCCGACGAACAGCAGAATCAACGCTGGCAGGTACGGCCGGGAAGTATCGAGCGCGGCGGCTGGACGATCTGTCATAAGGACGGCCATCGTATAACACTCGTCGGTTCCGGCGTTCCGAGGTTCCGAGGTTCCGGGGTTCTTGAAGAGCTGGGTTCCGAGTTCTGGTTCCGACGCTCGTCATCTGGTTCCAGGTGCCAGGCGCCCGCGTTAGGAGACCCACCGGGGCAAACGAACCTTCACGGTCCACCGGCCCAAGTTGTCCCGGACGAGCAAGTTCGCCAGTCCCTTCCCGCCGAGAGAACCGTACATGTGGTCGGTCAGCACGACGGCCTCCCGGCGATTGGCATCGAAGGCCGGTGCCGTCATGACCAGATAACCCCACGATCGCGGAAAGCGACTCTGGAAAACATTCCAGAATGCATCCGGGCTCACAAGGGCTTGCGTGCCTCTCAGCGCCGCGATGAGCCGGTCGGTTTCGTCGAAGATTGCGTCAATCTCTGCTGGAGCGGCGAGCCGTGCTGGCGGATCCCCCACATCAGGAACATCCATTGAATAGCTCGCCAGTACCGCGGCCAGCCGCTCCCGCAGCTCAGACGAGAGTTCGTCATACGGCCGCGCCTCAAGCTTGTCGGGAATGCAGTAACGCCGCTGAGTCGGCAGGCATGAGACTGCAGTGCGGTTAATCAGAACCGTGTAGGTCGCCGAACTCCCGCCCCGGCCGACGACGTCACCAATCGTCGCCTGCCAGACCGCGACACGATCGGCGGAAGCGGGATCCTGATCGTCGGCTACGACTTCAGGTGACACGGTGCGTGAGCCGGCCAGAATCGACAGCATCAGCGCGATCGAGAAGTTCAGCACGCGCATCGAGTTCCAAGAAACAGAATACGCCGACGGCTCCCCTTGGTTGCCCGGCCCTCCCAGACTTCCCAACTTTCCCCCAGTGGCCGGCCTTCTGAGCTCCCGGACTTCCCAGCTTCCGGGCTTCCAGGCTTCCGGGCTTCCAGGCTTCCAGGCTCTATGATCAGTCCTTCCCGGAGGCCGACATGACCCTTCGAACCGCCGTCTTCGCCCTCGCCATCTCGATGCTGTCGATGCAGGCGCAAAGCGCCGCGCCAGCGCTCGATTCCATCCGTCAGGACGACCTGAAAGCCGACCTGTACTTCCTGGGCTCGGACGCGATGCGAGGCCGGCTGACAAACACGCCCGAGAACCTGATTGCGTCCGAGTGGATCAAGTCCAGGTTCGAGCGGCTCGGTCTCACGCCGGCGGTGCCGGGCTACTTCCAGAACTACAACCTGATGACGGTGACGCTTGGCCAGGGGAACGCGCTCGAGATCATCGAGGGCGGGTCGGCGTCGCCCATCACGCACGGTCAGGGCTTCACCACGCAGCGGTTCAGCGCCACCGCCGAAGCGCGAGGACCGGTCGTCTTTGCCGGCTACGGCATCTCGGCGCCGGATCTCGATCACGACGACTATCGCGCGGGCGATCTCGTCAAGGGATCGATCGTGCTGGTCGTCGACCACGAGCCGGGCGAGCGCGATCCCAACAGCCCGTTCGACGGCGTGGTGACATCCGACGCCGGTGGCGCGCTCCGCAAAGCTCAGGCGGCGCAGGCCAAAGGCGCGGCCGGCATCCTGTATGTCGCGGACGTCCACAACCACCCCGGCGCCACGCCGGGCACCGGCGCGAATTTCTGGCCGCAGCAGCCATCGCGTCTCGGGACGTACTCGCTGGCGGGCTGGATGGAAAGCATCAAGATTCCCGCGGCGCAGATCTCTCCGGAAATTGCGGGCCGGCTCGTCAAGGGAACTGGTCGATCTCTCGAAGATCTCTCGAAGTCGGCTGATACGCCACGCGGCGCGACGGACGTCCGTCTTCCAGGTGTCGAAGTCCACATTTCGACAGCCGTCAATCGTCAGCCGGTTCCCGATCGCAATGTCCTCGCCAAGATCGACGGCACCGATCCCCGGCTGAAGGACGAATGGGTCATCGTCTCCGCGCACTTCGACCATGACGGGGCAAACGGCACCGCGATCATGAATGGCGCTGATGACGACGGATCGGGCACGGTCGGCCTGCTCGAGATCGCGGAAGCGTACGCGCTGGCCGCGAAGGCCGGTCAGCGTCCGCGCCGGTCGGTCCTGTTCGCGGCGTTCAATTCGGAGGAGCGAGGCCTGCTCGGCGCGTGGGCGTATACCCTGGAGCCCACTGCCCCGCTCGACAAGATCGCCGCGGTCCTGAACATGGACATGATCGGCCGCAACGAGGAAGTCCCCCCGCCCGATCCGGCAGCAGCAGCCGCGGGCCGCGGCGGTGGTGGCGGACGCTTCAACGGGCTGGATCCGCAGACCGCAGAGTCGAACAACAACGCGATGAACATCATCGGCTCGGTGCGGAGCCCGGATCTCAAGGCGCAGGTCGAAGCGGCGAACGAAACGGCCAACAAGGCGTCACGCCTGGAAATCAAGTACCGCTACGACAACAACGTCTCCCAGCTCATGCGCAGAAGCGACCAATGGCCATTCATCCAGAACGGCGTGCCGGGCATCTGGATCTTCACCGGCCTGCACCCGGACTACCACACCGTCAACGACGATCCCGATCGCATCAACTACGTAAAGATGGAAAAGATCCTGCGGCTCGTCTACCAGATGAGCTGGACGATCGCGCAGCAGGACGCGCGCCCGAAGTTGTTGCCGAGGGT
Organism: Acidobacteriota bacterium; assembly: GCA_050264575.1. Taxonomy (GTDB): domain Bacteria; phylum Acidobacteriota; class Vicinamibacteria; order Vicinamibacterales; family SCN-69-37; genus DASQFI01. The sequence goes on from JBLNGH010000343.1 coordinate 6,650, forward strand.
AAAAGCTCAATAGACAGGGATGTCACGGTCAGTGGGACGGTCCGACCCTGTGCCTGGCTTTTGGCACGAGCTTTTTCAGCAGCTGAATCTGCCCGGCGTGATACACGTCGTGCGCAGTGATGCCGGCGATGAGATCGGCGTTCGTGAACTTGCCGGTGGCGTCGCGACGGGCGAGATCGCGGGGGCCAAGCCCAGCAATGGCTGCCCGCAGTTGACGATGCGTCTGCTCGAGGAGCGCGAGATCCTGACGCCAGGCGCGCTCGCCTGAGTGGCCCGCCGCCGGCCGCTCGAACCAGTTCGAGCCGTCGAGCGGAAACGATCCCCGCTTCGCGCCGGTGAGACGCCGCCAGATCGCGTATTTCCAGTACGCGGCGTGAACCGCGAGTTCCCAGATGTTATGCCGTCCTGGTCCCGGTCTTGCCGCTGCGCGAGACGCGCTGACGCCACGCACCGATCCCTTGAGATTGGTGCCGTGCCACGACTGGCGGTCGTACGCTTGATCGAGCGCCGAGAGAAGGTGGCGGACCGCCGCCTTCATGCGCTACCGGACTCGGAAGACGAGATCGCGCCTGACGCCCGTGCTGCCCGGCGTCGCGACCGTGATGCTGACCAGATGCGGTCCGTGCTGCAGCTGTGACAGCGGCAGAGGAATCTCGACGCCGGCGCTGCGAACGGCATCGAAGCGGTCAGGCGGCAGCGTCTGCGAAGTCTCGAACAGCACCTTGTCGTCGATATCGAGCACCTTCATCGTCACCGCCGCCTGCGCCACCGGCGTGGTGCCGCCCTGAAACACCCGCAGAAACGCGACGACGGTCTCGCCGGGCCCGAAATCGCGCGCGCTCGTCGGCACGATCGGAAGGATGCCCACCAGCGGATCGTCGCGCTTCGTCGATTCGGGCGGATGCGTGCCGAGCACGATGTTCGACGCGGTGATGACCGGGCGCGTGAAGTCCGGTACTTCGAAGTCGGCGTACACGCTGCCGCTCCGATCGAGCGCGGCGCTGGTCGCATTGAGCCGCAGCGTGTAGCGGCCCGGCGCCAGCGTCAGGCGCTGGTAAACGTCGTAGCGCAGCTCGTCGCCGCTCGTCGCCTGCAGCGTCAGTGCTCGTTTTTCCTGCGACGGCGGACCCGCGCGCCCTTCGCCGTCATAGAGCGTCTTGACGACGGTCAGCGTCTCCGGAATCGCGCCGCGGGCCGGCGGCAGACGCACGGTGAGGACGACGGCGACGTCCGCCTCGCGGCTGCCCTGCTTGGCGATGCGGGCAATCGGCGTCGCGACGGCGCGCAGCGCCAGCCCGGCTGGGCTGAACATTCCGCTCAGGCCCAGATCGTTCGTCGTCGGCGTCGCGCGCTGTTCGGCGGTGGCGAGCGTCCCTTCCTTGGGCGCGTAATATCCCGAGCGCGATCGGACCGTCACACCGGGACGTTTGCACTTCACTTCAACCTTGCGGAACTTGCCGTCAGGCCTGCCGTTCGAGGTCTGATAGCCGACCAGGTAATAGGAACCGGCTTCCGCAAAGACAAGATCGATTTCGTCCTCGAGCGCATCCGTATTGACGATCGCCCGCGCGCCCGTGTACTCCGCCGTGATCTCGTGAAAGTCGCGCAACTTCCGGGCCGCCTGCTGCGCCGCGTTGAGCGGCAGCGTGCGGGCCGCCGGCCGGCCGCCGCGGCGGATGGGGTTCGTGAGGTACATCTCGTAGCCCCGGTAGCCCGCCGGATCGACACCATAGATATTGATGTTGGCGCGCTGGGCCTTCCGGAAGACGTCGAACATGATGTCGTTCAGCTCGCCAGGACAGCCTCGCGTGTTGACGAAGTCGACGCTCGGGATCCCCACGCTCACGAGAAAGATCGTCTTGCGGCGGTTCGGCACCGTCGCGAGCCGGGCGGCGAGGGTGTCGAGGACCGGAACCGTCGGCTGGGTGCGCTGACATTGACTCCGCATCAACGCCGGGCTGAACCGCTGTGACATGTCGGCGCCGCCGGGACCGGGTCCCATTGGCGTGGCCTGCACGAACTTGAATTCGGGGGGATCGAACTTGTCGATCGCCTCGATCAGCTTCGCGCGATCGTCGGTGAAGTCCTGCGTCTTCCCCGCCTGCTGCGGATAGATCACGGCGGCGATGTCCGACGGACCGAGCTGATCGACGATGTAGCGCCCCGCCGTCCGCGCCCCGATGATGATGTCGAGATCGTCGAAGGGAATGTTCCAGTCGTCCATGATGATGGCGACGAGGCGGCCTTCGCCGACCTGGTCGGCGAGGTCGTTGACCGCGACGTCGCGCGGGACGTGGCGCATCCAGGCGCTCGGCGCCGGATCGTTTTCGGCCATGTCCACTTCCGAGACGGCGACGAGCCGCTGCTGCTTCCCTTCTTCGACGACCGTGAAGTCGTCGGCCGTCAGGCCGTGCACCGGACGGCGATTCTTGTCGAGCACCGACACGTCGAGACGAATGACGTCGACTTCGCCGCGGAAGACGGGCTGCTGCTGTCCCGGCGCGGGCTGACCCGTCTGCGTGGCCGGGGTTGGCGGAGGCGTCTGCTGCTGCGCAGGCGGTGTCGGCGGCAGTGGCGGAGTCTGCTGCGCCCGGACCGCGAGACCGGCGCAGGCGATGACACAGACGGCAACCGGACCAAGACGTCTCACTGACACCTCTGGCACCCTCAAGTCGCTCAGGTGCCGTGAGCGAAAGGGCAGGAGCTGGTACCGACAAGTGTAGCTTACGTGGCGACGACCGCTGCGGAATCGTCGCGATACATCATGACTGCGAGATTTGTTACCGAAGATCGGTTCGCTCCGGAATACAGGCCCTCGACGCGTCGGTCGTGACCGAGAATCGCACGCGGAACGCTTGAGGCCGAGGACCTTGGCCGCCCCACACCGCGACGCACCCGTCTTGAAACGGCGCGTAGCCCGTCGGAAGGCTGCCGGGACCTTCGACGATCTGAAGCGACCCGATCAACACGCCTCCGGCCGCCGTGCCTTTGCCAAAAGCGACGATCATGAGCTCGCCGGAGAACGTGCCCGACACCTCGTGAGCGCCAGGTTGATACTCGACGTCCACGCCGTTGTCGGCCGAGACAATCTGTCCGGCGACGTTGGCGGTAAAGGGCTCGCCGGCGACGATGACCCGGACCGGAATCGGCTGAGCGCTCGGCGCTGGCGGACTACTCCCGCACGCGGCGAGCCAGATGCACGTCAGCGGGATGATCACGCGTCGAACGCGATGACTGCTGCTGCGACTCTTCATGAGCACCAGCCTAGCCAGGCGGCGGGGCAGAAGTCGTGAGGAGATGGTGAAGAAGTCGTGAGGGCGGCCTACTGATCGCGCACCGCGCCGCGCCGCTCCTTCGCTCTGGTCCGAGGCAGAAAACGGCCTGTTTGTGTCATGTATCGCCGGTAACGGTCCCCAAAGCGGGCCACCAGATTGTCTTCTTCGACGCGCGTCCTGAGGACGAGCAATCCGAACGTCGCCACACCGGTCAGACAGAGAACCCAGTTCGCCGCCATCAGAGAAATCGCCGTCACCAGGAGCGCAGCCGAGTCGTAGAAGGGATGCCGGATCCAGCGGTAGGGACCATGAAGAACCAGGGTGTGCGTTCGGCGCGTGACGACCGTGTCCGTCAGATTGGCTCCGAGAGAACGGAAGGTCCAGACCAGAAGCGCACAAGCGGTGGCCATCAGGCCAACGCCAATCCATCTCAGCCAGACGGGAACGGATACCGAGCCCCACGATATCCAGCGTGGATCGATCATCCAGGCGATCGACGCCAGCCAGAATGCCGCGCCGAAGGGCCGCAGTGTCGCCAGGATGAACGTCCCTTCCTGACGCCGATCGAGCTTCTCGCGTGTCGCTTGTGACTTGACCCTGTGGTAGATGCCGATGGGAAGAACCACCAGCAGAACGACAAGCAGGACAAGCCTGAACGGCTGATCGTCACTCATGCGTCGATGCGAGGCGCCAGGCGCGTGATCTTCGACGCCGCGTCGGCGTCGAACGACTTCGCGAACGCATATTGGGTCTTGACGACCGTGTAACCGAGGCGCTCGTAGAATCGGTGCGCCGCCACGCGGCCGGCGCTCGACGACAGCCGAACGAGCGAGCAGTGCTGCTCTTTCGCCCACTGCTCCGCATGATCCATGAGCATGCGTCCGATACCCCGGCTTCGGCAGGTCCTGTCTACGACCAGGCCGGCGATCATGACGAATGGATCCGCCTCGAGATACTCCCCCTTGATCGCGTGCAGCCATGCGATCGGCCGGCCATCATCCTCGGCAATGAAGAATCGCTGGTCCGTACGGGCGAGAATGCGCGCCAACCGTTCTTTCGCGACCGCGGGCGTCACGTCGTAGCCGAGCTGCAGGGTGAGATTGGCAACGGCCTCTGCATCGGACTCGCGTCCGGTGCGGATGGATATCGGCATCGGCGTTCGCCCAGGTTATCCGCGACGGCTTCGGCTGGTGGCCGCGATCGTGGAACGGTCCTCGTCCGGCTCAGCGACGGCAATTGCCGCGCCGCCGCCCGGCCGTCGTCCCGATCTCG
>JBLNGH010000344.1:0-2856 GCA_050264575.1 Acidobacteriota bacterium
GCACGTTTACGCCGTTCCGCTCGATTTTCGCCGACATCGGCGACGACCAGTCGATCGCGGCGAGCCTGAGCACGTTCTCGGCGCGCGTTGCCAACCTCGTCGAGATGGACCGCGCGCTGGAACTGCCGGCGCTCGTCCTTCTCGACGAGGTCGGCAGCGGAACCGACCCGGTCGAAGGCGGCGCGCTCGGAACCGCCGTGATTGATCATTTCCGCCGGCGCGGCGCGATCATCGTCGCCACAACGCACGACGATGTGCTGAAGTCGTATGCGGCCACGACGCCGGAGATCGCCGCGGGCGCGTTCGGATTCGATCCGCAGACGTACGCGCCGACGTATCGGCTGGTCTACGGCGCGCCCGGACGCAGCCTGGCACTGGAGATCGCGGAACGGCTGGGAATGCCGGCCGGCGTCATCGCGGACGCGCGCGCCAGGCGGTCCGGCCGCGAATCGCAGCTCGCGGCGCACCTCGCCCGCGTCGACGCGGAACTGGCGGCGCTCGAGCGCCAGAAGCGCCTGACCGAAGACGAGCGCGCCAGGCTGACGCGCGAGCGCGGCGCGCTGCTCGAGCGTGAGATGCGCCTCGCCGAGCGGGAAGCGGTCTTGAAGAAACGGCTCGACGACAAGCTGAACGAGCGGCTCCGCGAGGCGCGGGCCGAGGTCGACGCCGTCGTCGCCGATCTCAAGAATCGAGCGGGCGCGCTCGTGGGCCAGGCGGAGCGCCAGGCGCGTACCCGCGGACCAGTGCTCTCGACGGGCGACGTTGGCGGGCTGCGCGCGCAGGCGCGCGCCGCGCTCGACACGATCGGCGCATCGATCGACAGCGACGACCCGCGAGAGGCTCGCGGCGGTCGCGCCCTCGACGAGTCACCGGCCGTCGGCACGCACGTCTTCGTCTCGCCATTCGGCGAGGCCATCGTCCGCGACGTGTCAGGACGGAACGTCGAGGTCGAGATTCGCGGAAAACGGATGAGGGTCTCGCTCGACGACTTGAGGAGCCTGGAGGCCGGAAAGTCAGGAAGCCGGGACGCGCGGAAATCTCCGAGCCGCGACGTCCGGCAACCAGGAACGCCTGATCCAATCCACTTGCCGTCCGCCGAGCTCATCGTCATCGGCGCGACGGTCGAGGACGCCGTGGCGCGCGCAGAGAAGTTTCTGGATACCGCGCTCCTTGCCGACGAGCGGCGTCTGCGCGTGGTGCACGGCCACGGGACGGGTCGTCTCCGCGACGCGCTGCGCGCATACTTTCGCGAACACGCGCTCGTGGCGAGCGTCTCGCCCGCGCCTGACAATGAAGGCGGCCAAGGCGCGACTATTGTCGAGTTGAAAGAGTGACCCCAAAAGGAAGGACATGAAGCACATGAAGGACGTGAAGGCCATGAAGAAGAACAACGAAAAATATTCCGTCATGATCTTCATGTCCTTCATGCCCTTCATGTTTGCTTTTGAGCTCTTGGTTTTCTTATGGCCCTTTTTCCGCAGTCCTTTCTCGACGACCTGAAGGCGCAGACCGACATCGCCGCCGTCATCGGCGACGTCGTGCCGCTGAAGAAGGCCGGCGCCACGTTGAAGGGACTGTGTCCGTTCCATCAGGAAAAGACGCCGTCCTTCACCGTGAACCGCGACAAAGGCGTGTTCCATTGCTTCGGGTGCGGCGTGGGCGGCGATGTCGTGAGCTTCGTCGAGATGCACCAGAAGATCGCGTTCCCGGAGGCGATTCGGTATCTCGCGCAGCGCGCGGGCATGACCGTTCCCGAGCCGACGGGGGGGCCCGAAGATCGGCAAGCCGCGGCCGAGCGCGACGCGATCATCAAGCTGCACGAGCAGGCGGCAGCTTTCTATCGAGAGCAGCTGGGCTCGCCTGCCGCCGCCCGTGCCCGGCGCGAACTGGAGTCGCGCGGGCTCAAGCCGGAGACGATCCAGACCTGGCGATATGGTTACGCGCCTGCCGGGGGACGCGAGACGCTGCACGCCCGATTCGCCGACCAGAAGGTCCCCCTCGACCTCCAGCTCAAGAGCCGGCTGGTCGTGCAGCGAGACGACGGCCGGGTGGCGGATTTTTTTCGGAACCGGCTGATGATCCCGATTGCGCGCGATACGGCCACGATCGTCGCGTTCGGCGGCCGGGCGCTGGATGCCGGTCAGGTGCCCAAGTATCTCAACTCGCCGGAAACCCCCGTCTACGTCAAGGGGAGGACGCTCTACGGTTTGGACGTGACGAAAGGGGCCATCAGGAAGCACAATTATTGTGTGCTGGTCGAGGGGTATTTCGACCTGGCACAGGTCTGGCAGGCCGGCGTCCAGCCTGTCGTCGCGTCGTGCGGCACGGCGCTCACCAGCGCCCAGGCCCGTACCCTGAAACGGTTCACGTCGAAAGTCGTCCTCAGTTTTGATCCCGATGCGGCCGGGCAAGGCGCTGCCGTGCGCTCGTCCGAGCTGCTCGTGGCTGAGGGGTTCCAGGTCAACGTCGCGCTGCTCCCGGAGGGGACCGATCCCGATACGTACGTCAGGAACACGGGGGCCAGCGCCTACGTCGAACGGCTGACGGGGTCCCGTCCGTATCTTGAATTTGTGCTCGATCGCGCCGCAGAAAGGCTGGATTTGAGCCGGCCGGACAGCCGGCGGACCTTCTTGAACCAGATGTTGAGCGTGGCCGCAGACATACCCGACGCGGCCGCCCGGGACCAATTCGCCGACCGGCTCGCCCATAAGGCGCGGATCACGGAGACCGTCATCCGCGACGAGATCCGCAAGGCCGCGGCTGAGCGCCGACGGGAGGCCCCAGCCGTGGCCGTCCCCCCTGTGGCCCGGGTGACCCCGGCCGAGCAGGGGCTGCTCTGGGCCCTGGTCCATCGGC
>JBLNGH010000345.1:0-10796 GCA_050264575.1 Acidobacteriota bacterium
CCATGTGAACCTCCCTGGCTGTCGATCGCGTCACAGGCGCGCAACACGATCGAGGACTGGAAACAGCCAATATGATTCGGAATCACGGCTGTTGCAAGAGCCCAAGCGTCAGCCTGGAAGCTCGGAAGCCGGAAGCTCGGAAGACATGATGCTCTGCCTTCCAGGCTCCCTGGCTTCCAGGCTCCCTGGCTTCCAGACTTTGACGATAATTCCCTTAGAGATGATCGAACTCCGGCACGCTGTCCGCACGCTGCTCTCGGGCCGGATATTCACGCTCGTGGCAATCGTCTGCCTCGCGCTGGCGATCGCCGCCAACACCACGATGTTCTCGGTCTTCGACGCGATGTTCCTGCGGCCGCTGCCGTTCACGGACGCGGATCGCCTCGTCTCGATCGCGGGCCGGCATCCCGAGACCGGCCGGCGCGTGAACCTGACGCTCGACGATCTCCGCGATCTCAGGCCGGCCCTCTCATCGCTCGATGCCATTGCCGCGTACGGCGGACGCACGTTCACGCTGACGGATGGCGGGGAGCCGGAACGGATCGTGGCGCAACAGGTGACGGCTGGTCTCTTCTCAATGCTCGGTGTCTCGCCGCAGCGAGGACGCGAGTTCGAGGCTGCTGACGACCAACTCTCCGCAGCGGGCGTCGCGGTCATCAGCGACTCGCTCTGGCACCGACGGTATCAGGCCGAAACGGCGGCGATCGGGCGGACCATCCGCCTCGACAATCTTCCGTACACGATCGTCGGCATCATGCCGGCGAAATTCAGGTTCCCGAGCCGCAGCGAGCTGTGGATCGCGATGACGCCGTCGCTTGGTGCAGCGGGCGCCGCGTCGCGGGGGATCTCGATCGTGGGCCGGCTGGCGCCGGACATGCCGCTCGAGCAGGCCAACGCCGAGCTGCGATCGCGTGTGCTCCCTGCCGGGCGAGGCTCGCGCGGTCCACGCACGGGATTCGCGCAGAAGTACAGCAGCACCGTCGTCGGCGAAGAGGAACGCACGATTACGGCAGCGCTGATGGGCGCGACGACGGTGCTGCTGCTCATCGCGTGCGTCAACGTCGCAAATCTGCTGCTCGCGCGCGGCGCGGGACGCCGCCGCGAAATCGCGGTGCGTGCGTCTCTGGGCGCCAGCCGCGCGCGCATCGCCCGGCAGTTGCTCGTCGAGTCCGTGCTGCTCGCGCTCGTCGCGGCCGTCGTCGCGGTGCCGCTCGCCTGGTATGGCATTCGCTGGGTGCACGACGCCGTGCCCCCGACGGAGCCGCTCGGTCCGTACTACGTCGACTGGTCCCTCGACGCCCGCACGTTCGGCTATGCGCTGACATCGGCGGTCGTTACCGGCGTGATCTTCGGGCTGGCGCCGGCATTCAGTGCGGCGGGGCCGCATCTGCTGAGCCCGCTTCGCGAGGGCGCCGGCGCCGCGAGCGGGCGCGTGCAGCGTCGCGTCCACAGCGTGCTGATCGTCGTCCAGATGGCGCTCGCGCTCGTGCTGCTCGCCGCCGCGTCGCTGTTCGTGCGGACGTACGTCGGCCAGCGCGCCATCGAACTAGGCTACGACCCGTCCCGGCTCATGACCTTTCGCGTCTACTTCGCAGGCACGGGTTACGAATCCGCGGAGACACGCATCCAGGCCGTCGACCGGATTGCCGGAGGTCTTCAGTCGCTGCCGGGCGCGTACGCGGCGACGGTGACCGATCTCGTCCCGCTCGACGACCAGGGCGGTTCCGACGCGCACGTCGTCATCGAGGGCCGCGCGTCCGAGCCCGGCGGGCGCGAGCCGGCCGTACACTATGCGGGCGTCGCCGGCCAGTGGCCGGAAACATTCGACGTGCGTCTCATCGCCGGCCGGACGTTCTACGACCACGAGCTCACTCGTGACGCGCCGGTGGCGCTGGTCAACGCGAAACTCGCGGCGACCTTCTGGCCCGGCGAAAACGCGATCGGCCGGCGCTTCCGCTTTGCGGACGAAGCCACGAATCCGTGGTTCACGGTCGTCGGTGTCGTGCCCGACATCCGTACGGTGAAGCTCGACGAAAGCGAAGGAACGCCGCCGACGGCGTACGTCCCGCACCGCTTCATCTCCACGCGCAACTACGGCATCGTCGTCCGCAGCCGCCACGAGCCGGGCTCGGTCGTGTCAGACGTCCGCGCCGCCGTGCGCGCCGTCGATCCCTCGCTGGCGCTGTTCGATGTCTATCCGATGGAACAGGTCCGCTGGCTGAGCTACTGGATGTACGTGATGTGGGGGACGATGTTCGGCGTGTTCGGGCTGATTGCGCTCGTCATGGCGGCGGTCGGCGTCTACGGGGTCGTGTTCTACACGGTCTCGCAACGCACACGGGAGATTGGGCTGCGCGTGGCGCTCGGGGCGCGTCGGGCGCAGGTCGTCGCGCCGATGATGCGGCAGGTCGGCGTGCTGTCGGCGATTGGTCTCGCGATCGGGCTTGTCGGCGCAATCGCCGTGACCCCGTTCGTCGGGAGTCTGCTTCTCAATCTGTCACCGCACGATCCGGCGAGCTTTGCCGCGGTGTCGATCGTGCTCGCTATTGCTGCGCTGACCGCAACGTGGGTTCCCGCGTGGCAGGCCTCAGCGGTCGACCCTATGATCGCGCTGCGTGATCAATAGCAGCGCGGTGTCAATTTGAAATCTGTAATCGGGGAATCTTCAATCTGAATTGCAATCTGAAATCGGGGAATCTGCAATCTATCGGAAATCGGGAATCTATCGACAATCGGTAATCGGAGAATCGGAGAATCGGTAATCGAGAATCGAGAATCGAGAATCGGGATCCATCGAGAATCGGCCGATTTCGCAGGTCCCGATTGCGGAGATTCGCCGATTGCAGGATTACCGATAGATTCAAGATTCCCCGATAGATTGCAGATTGCCGGATTTCAGATTGCCGATCGAGATTGCAGATTCCCAGATTGCAGATTTCAGATGGACACGGACGCGCGCGCCAGCGCCCACCTCACGCAGAGTTCTTTCATCCGATCGAAGTTCCTGGTGGTCGACGAAATACCGGTCGAGCGTCTGGCACCAGCCGCACCACTCGCCTCCGACATCTAGAATGACGCGCCGGTTCGTGCGACGCGCTTCGGCCAGCGCCGCCTGAATGTCCTGGGCGGCGTCACGTTTGGGATCGTACTTCGCGTCAGGCGCCGGGACTGATGGAGCCGCCTGACATGCGACCGGCATTGCCAGCGTAAGCAAGGCGGAGAGCGCCACTGCGCCGTGAATCCCGCACATGGGTCCCCCCTGGTTGGAAGATTGGACGCGTACACTTGGACACCGGCCGGCACGTTCAGGCTCCGTTCAGGTCGGGTTCCGTAGTACCGGGATCGAACGCATGCGTGTACTCGTCGTCGAAGACGAAGCGACGCTGGCCGGGCAGCTCTCGGCCGCCCTCCACGAAGCGGGGTATGCCGTCGACTCGGCCGCCGACGGCGCGCAGGCCGAGTTCATGGGGCAGACCGAGCCCTACGACGCGGTGATTCTCGACTTGGGTCTTCCCGGCATGGGCGGTCTCACCGTGCTGCGGCGTTGGCGCGAAGCGGGCATGACCGTGCCCGTGTTGATCCTGACGGCGCGCGACAGCTGGCACGAGAAGGTCCAGGGGATCGACGGCGGCGCCGACGACTACGTCACCAAGCCGTTCCGGGTCGAGGAAGTCCTGGCGCGCGTGCGCGCGCTGGTGCGGCGCGCGGCAGGCCACGTCTCGCCCGAGCTGCGATGGGGCTCGATCATCCTGGATCCGCGGCTGGCGCGCGTGACGCGATCCGGCGTCCCGGTGAAGCTCACGAGCCACGAGTTCCGCGTGCTCGCGTATCTCATGCATCATCGGTCTCGCGTGGTCCCGCAATCGGAGCTGATGGAACACATCTACGCTCGCGGCGACGATCGTGATTCCAATACCGTCGAAGTGTTCATCGCGAGGCTGCGCCGCAAGCTCGGCGCCGATCTCATCGTCACCGTCCGCGGTCTCGGCTACCGGATTGGAGATTCCGCCTGATGGCGTTCGGCTCGCTGCGCGCTCGTGTCCTCATTGGTTTCGTGCTCTGGTCGGTGGGACTGCTCGCGGTCTCTCACGTCGTCCTGCTGTGGTTATCGGTGCATTTTCCGGGGCTGCGATGGCTGATCCACAGCGTGCTCCTGCTCTCGACCGCGATCGCGTGCATGGTCGCGGGATTCGTGCAGGTGCGTCGCGGCCTGGCGCCGTTTCAATGGCTGCGCTCGCGGTTGGCGACGGTCCGCGACGGATCGGCGGCGCGTCTCGAAGGCCGGTATCCGGCTGAAGTGCAGCCGCTCGTGCAGGATCTCAATTCGATGCTCGAGCACAACGAGCAGGCAGTCCGCCGCGCCCGCGCGCAGGCCGCGGATCTGGCCCACGGGCTCAAGACGCCGCTGGCGGTGCTCGCGCACGAGGCCGAGCGGCTGCGCGCCGCCGGTCATGCGGACGCAGCGGCGGCCATCAGCCAGCAGGTCGATCGGATGCAGCGTCAGCTCGACTATCACCTGGCGCACGCCCGGGCGGCGGCGTCGGGCGCGACGCCGGGAGCGCGCTGCGCGGTCCACGAGAGCGCGTCCGGACTCGCCCGCGCGCTGGCGCGGCTCCACGCCGATCGCGGCGTGACCATCGATCTCGACGTCGCGCGCGATCACGTCGTGCGCGGACGCCGCGAAGATGTCGACGAGATGCTCGGCAATCTGCTCGACAACGCCTGCAAGTGGGCGAAGAGCCGCGTCCGCGTCGAATCGCACGACGCCGATGGCGTCGTCACGATTGTGGTCGACGATGACGGACCGGGTTTGGATCCGTCGATGCGTGACGCGGTGCTCCAACGCGGGGTGCGGGCGGATCAGGGCGCGCCCGGGTCCGGTCTCGGTCTGGCGATCGTTCGCGACCTCGCGGACCTGCACGGCGGTGCGATCGCGCTGGATGCCTCGCCATTGGGCGGCTTGCGAGCGATGCTGACCCTCCAAGTCGCCTAACGCGGCTGCTGAACGGCGGCTGAACGCTGCGTTCAGGATCCGTTCAGTGACGCTTTCCTACGATGGCTTCGCATCGACGAAGCCATGTCACGACTTCCATCCAAGCGACTGATCCTGGGCATCATCCTCTTCATCATCGCCGCCGTGGCGATTCGGTACTTTTCCGGATCACTGATGGCCGGGCTGCGATCGCTGCACGGGGCGGGCGGACCGGCGCACTGATGATCGCCGGGCTGTTTCGGGACGTCCGTCACGCGTTCAGGGCGATTCGTCGAATGCCGGGAGTCACGACGGTGGTCGTGGTCTCGCTGGCGATCGGCATCGGCGTCAACGCGACCGTCTTTTCGTGGATTCAGGCGCGGATGCTGTATCCGATTGCCGGCGTGCGCCGCTCCGCCCAGTTCCTGCTCGTGGAGCCGCGCGGCGAGCGCGGCACGTATCCCGGCATGTCGTGGCTCGAATACCGCGATCTTGCCGGCCGCCTGACGGCCTTCAGTGATCTCATCGCCTCGCGCACCATCCCGGTAAACGTCGGCTCCGGCGACTGGGCCGAGCGGACTCCGGGCATGCTTGTCTCAGGCAACTACTTCCGCGCCCTCGGCCTCTCGGCGGCGGCCGGCCGGTTGATCGACGACCGTGACACGGCTCGTCCCGGCGGTGAACGGGTCGTCGTCATCTCGCACGATTTCTGGCGGACGCGGTTCGGCAGTTCGCCGGGCGCGGTCGGACAAACCCTCAGGGTGAACGATCGTCCCGTCACCGTGATCGGGGTAGCGCCGGCGGGATTCGAGGGAACGGCGATGGGGCTCGCGTTCCATATCTTTCTGCCCGCGACGCTCGCGCCGGTGCTGCTCGACGGATCGCGCGAGCTCGAAAGCCGCGCTCAGCGCGGATATTCCGCGCTCGGACGCCTCAACGGCGGCCGGACCCGCGATCACGCGCGACAGGAGCTCGATCGCGCGATGGAGGAGCTCGCGCGCGCGTATCCGGATACGAATGCGACGGTGACGGCCGAGATCCTCGCGTTCTGGGAATCGCCCCGAGGGCCGCAACGATTCATGACCAGCGCCCTCGCGACCCTGCAGGCCGCGATGCTCCTGATTCTCTTCGCCGTCTGCGGCAACACGGCGAATCTTCTCCTGGCGCGCGCGAGCGTCCGCCGGCGCGAGATGTCGATCCGCCTGGCGATCGGCGCCGGCCGCGCCAGGCTCATCCGCCTCGTGCTCGTGGAGAACGTGATGCTTGCGCTGATCGGTGCGCTCCTCGGCGCGGCGATGGCCGTCTGGGGAACGGATGCGCTCCGCGCGGTGCCGATGCCGACGCCGGGCGGATTTCAGATTCAATTCCACACCGGCGTGGACGGCCTCACGCTGGCGTTCGCGATGATGCTCGGCCTTTTGTCGGGCCTGGCGTTCGGGTTGCCGACGGCCCTGCAGCTCGCGAGAGTCGATCCGCAGTCCGCGCTTCGCGTGGGCACCCACGCGACCGGACGCAGCCGGCTTCTCGACAGCATCATGTTGGCGGAAGTCGCGATCGCGCTCCTGGTGCTGGTCGTCTCCGCGATGTTCGTCCGCAGCTTTCTCGAAACGCGATCGATCGATCCCGGGTTCCGTCGCGAAGGCGTCGTCCTGAGCGCGTACGACCTGCGCGGCCGCAGCCGGAGCGTCGACGCGGCGACCGCGCGATCGTCCGCCGCCCGTCTTCTCGCGGGTGTGCGTGAGATTCCGGGCGTCGAGTCGGCCGCGATCGCGGCGGCCGTGCCGCTCGATATTCACGGCATGCCGGTTAGATATTTCGCAATCGAGGGCCGGCGGCGCGCCGACGGCGAGCTCGACCAGGCGGCGGCCAACACAATCACGCCCGGTTACTTCGCGACGATGGGCATTCCATTTGTCGCTGGACGCGACTTCGCGGACCTTGCAGATCCGGCGGCGCCGCCGCAAGCGATCGTGAACGAAGACTTTGTGACCCGGTTCTTGCAGGAATCCGAGCCGCTCGGCCAGCGCATCGAACTTCTCGGGAACCGCGTGTCGATCGTCGGCGTCGTGCGGAATTCGCTGGTGAACGCCTTCGGCGAGCCGCCGGCGCCGATGCTTTACCTGTCCTGGCGCGATCGTCCGTCGCCGCAGGGAGAGATTCACGTGCGCACGCGGCCCGGCGCCGAAGTCGGAGTGGTCCCCGATGTCCGCCGCGTGTTGCATCAGATCGATCCGACCGTCCCGCTCTACAACGTGCGGACGCTCACCGATCACGTCGAAACGAACCTGGTGTTCCGGCGGATTCCCGCGCGGATGTTCGCCGTGCTCGGTCCGCTGCTTCTCGGTCTCGCGGCGCTCGGCATCTACGCCGTCGTGGCATACACGGTCTCGCGGCGGCGCGCGGAAATCGGCATGCGCATGGCGCTCGGCGCGACTCCGCATCGCGTCGTCGCCGGCCTGGTCGGAGAAACGCTGCGGGTCGTGGGGCTCGGCGCGCTCGCGGGATGGGTGCTGGCGCTGCTCATCGATCGCGACGCCACAGGGGGGAGCGGATTTGATCCCGTGATCTTCATCGGCGTGCCGGCGGTGCTCATCGCCGTGGCGGCACTCGCGGCGTGGCTGCCATCGCATCGCGCCAGCCGGCTCGATCCGGTCTCGGCGCTGCGGCAGGAGTGAACATGATCGGCGGAGCTGAAGCCCCGCCCCACATCTGTAGGCCGGCCCTTAAGGGCCGGCAGGCAAAGCGGCCCTTTAGGGCCGGCAAAGGAGACGAAGAGATGAAACAAATATTGATCTTGATGACGCTGCTCGCGGTCGCGGCACCAGTACTGGCGCAGGACAAGCCGGCGAGCGTCGTCGGTGAGTGGACCATGGACGTCGACACACCGCACGGCAAGATGTCGCTGGCGGTGGATCTCAAAGCCGATCCGAAGGATGCGAAGAAGATCGTCGGCACCCTGGCGAGCGATCATCTGGGCTCGATGACACTGACCGGCGAAGTTGCCGATGGCAAGCTCCGCTTCGACGTGAGCGGTGGGCCTGGCGAGATGTCGTTCGTCGGCAAGCTGAAGGACGCCGACACGATGAACGGCGTCCTGTCGGCGCACAACGGCGACATGGCCGCGGTGCTGACGCGGGTCAAGTCGATGTAACGCGTTCCTGGATTCAACGTGTGATTACGACCGGAACGCGCCAGAACGCGGCTTTCCCGCCGCCCGGGTCGAGCACCGTCACCTGGCAGTCGTACGGTCCCGGCGTCAGCCCGCCGAGGTTGATCGTGAACCGGATCGGCACGGCGCGTGATCCCGGATCCCAGCCGTCGGTCACGCCGAGCGCTTCTGTCTCGAAGATCCTCGCGCCGTCGCGGTAGAACGTGACGAACGCCGCCAGCGGACGCATCGCAGTTGCGTCACGCGGGTATGCCTGCAGGAGCACGAACAGTGGACGGGTCGCGCTGAACGTGCGCGTGACGCTGGGAACGAGCTTCGCGCCGTCGTGGATCAGCGGATTGACGTCATCAGTCGCCAAACGCTGCTTGACCGTGAAGAGCGCATCGCCCTTCGCCACACGCTGGCTGGAGAGGACGACGCTGCTGATGGGTAGCCGCGTACGCTCCCGCTCGAGATTCGGGATCACAAAAGAGGATTGAAAGGTCCCGATGCGTCCGGTCGCTGCGTTCCGCGCGAGCACTTTGATCACGTAGGTGCCGGGCAGGACCGTAAAACCGGTTTCATATTGAATGAGCCGGCTCGCCAGCCGATCGGTCCCGGACGCATCGACGGGAACCTGAATCTTGTCCCGCATGTTGCGATTCGTGACGCCGTGCTCATCCTTGATCTCGCCAATCATGTCGATCTCGATGCGCGATGATTCGCGTGATTGCCCGGCCGTCAGCTCGCGGCCAGGCATGCGCACCGACACCGGCACGTAGTACTCGGCGGAGCTCAGCTGAAAGTAGTTCACTTCCATCGCCATGGGGATGTCGGTGATCGGATCCTCGAGCCGGAGCGCGTCGGCGAGCTGGCGTTCCTTGTCCGCATTCGTGAATTGTCCGTACTCCTTGTCGCTGTAATACCCAGGCCGGTACGACACGTCCGCCGAGAGTTCGCCGTTCAGCGTGACCTTCACCCGCCGGAAGCGGCCATCCGTCGCGGTGTTGTTCGTGTAGTACCCGATCAGGTAGTAGCCCGTGACCGCCCCGGCCGCCTGCACGATCCCGAGCGCGAGGTCGTTGTTGTCGAACATGGCGCGGCCGCCGGTGTCCTTCGCGAGCGAGTAGAGCGCGTCCTGCGACTGTTGGAATCTCGTCGTCATCGACTGGGCGATCGCGCCTGAGAACATCCCGACACCACCGGGAGACGGCCGCGTGGCGTCGCCGAGCGGCGGCGTCGCGACGAGCCCGCGCGCGTCGACCGGATTGAGCGTGACGTTGGAGCGCACGGCTGCGTTGACCGTGGCGCGCAGCTGCGCCTGGTTGTCGATGCCGGTGAGACGCAGACCGCTGCCGAAGTACACGAGCGTCTTCAGTTCGGGCAGGGGGCCGAGATCGGTGACGGCCGTTTGCAGCGCCGCCAGCTGGCGATCGGTCGCAAACAAGTTGAACGCGTCGTCGTTCTCGCCAAACGCGCCGCCCGGATCCCAGTTCTCGGCCATGCCGTTCGCGCGCGCATCGGCGGCCACGGTCAGCTCACGGATGACCTCGCGAAGCGCGCCGCGATCGTCGGTGAAGTTCTGCTTCAGGACGATGCCGCGGCCTTCGAACAGCATGACCGCCACGAGATCGGCCGGGGTCATCAAGGTGCTGACGTATTTGTCCGCGTTCAGGAACGTACGCATCTGCTCGAACGGCGGCATCCGGTACAGATCGAAATAGAGAATCAAAAGACGGCGTCCCCGATACCGGGTGTCGCCCGGACGCGGAAGTGACACGCCTGCCAGCGTCGTCGGCGCGACGCCGGCGCTCGCGGCCGGCGGTTCGGCAGGAACCGTCGTCACGGATGTCGTCGCCGAGCCCGGCGACGCGTCGATCGCCTCGTATTCGACGAAGGCGATGTTCTGAGGCACGCCGTTTTCGGTGACGACGAAGTCTTTGGCGGTAAGGCCGAGCACCGGCTTACCTTCCTTGTCCTTCACGGTCACCGGATGAACGATGAGATGCGTCGCCGCCCGGAACGTCGTCTGAGGTTTCGGCGGCGGCGCAGGCGGCTGCGCAGACGGTCGCGCGGCGGCAAGGAGTCCGGCCAGCATCACGAATCCGATCCTCAGCATGCGCCGGCGCATCTCAGAACCTCAGACGGAACGACGTCTGAATGCGTCGCATCGGATTGGCGATCGTCGGAAGCCCGAACTGCGGACTCGTCACCACCGTATCGATCGTCGCGAACGTGACGCGATTGAGGACGTTGGCCGCCGCCACGCGCCATTCCAGGTTCCAGTTGCCGCCGAGCCGGAACACGCGCGACAGGCTCATGTCGAGCGAGAACTGCGACGGGCCGCGAATCGAATTGCGGCCGGCATCGCCCCAGGTCCCCGGCAATGGCGTCGCGTACGCGTCAGGGTTCGCATACGAGCCGTCGGCGACCGCATCGGGCGGCACGCCGGTGAGCCGCGGACGAACGCCGACGAACCCGGTGCCGGCCACGGTGAGAAACGAGATCGGCGTCAGCGGCAGGCCGCTTCCGGCATTCAGTTGACTCGTGATCGTCCAGTCCTTGAACAGCGTTCCCCGAACACCTTCCACCAGCGTTCCGCCGGCGACTCCCATGCCGGTCGTGTACTGGAACTGCACCGTCACGAGATGCCGTTGATCGAATGACGACGGTCCG
>JBLNGH010000346.1:0-8587 GCA_050264575.1 Acidobacteriota bacterium
TTCGCCGACGAAGCCGACGCGCAGGTCCTGGCGGCGGTCACGACCGACGACCTCTATCGACCCGGACACCCGGTGCTCGATCGGGCAGAGGCACCGTTCGCGATCCTCGAGCACGAAGCGATGCACCAGGAGACGCTGCTGTACATGTGGCACCGCCTCCCGTTCGCGCAGAAACGAAAGCCGGACGGATACCTGCCGGTCACCGCCGGCGCGGTGCCGCCGCCGGCGTGGATCGACGTCCCGGCGGGCCGGGCGACGCTCGGGGTCGATGCCGGCGCGCGTCCGTTTTCGTGGGACAACGAGCGCCCGGCTCACGCCGCCGACGTCGCGCCGTTCTCCGTTGCCCGTCACAACGTCACCAACGCGGAGTTCCTGGAATTCGTCGAGGCGAAAGGCTACGCCGACGACCGCTTGTGGCGTCCGGACGATCGGCCGTGGATCGAGACCGAAGGGATCGCGCACCCGTTGTTCTGGGAACGGCACGGCAGCCAGTGGTTCTGGCGGGGCATGTTCGAGCTGATTCCGCTGCCGCTCTCCTGGCCGGTCTACGCCACCTGGGCCGAGGCGTTCGCGTTCGCGCGGTGGCGCGGCCTGCGTCTGCCGACCGAAATGGAGTTCCAGCGTGCGGCGTACGGCACGCCACAGGGCAGCGAGCGGACGTATCCGTGGGGCGATGAGGCGCCTTCGCCCGATCGAGGCGTGTTCGACTTCACGTCCTGGGATCCGCATCCAGCCGGATCGCATCCTGCCGGACGGAGCGCCTGGGGCGTCGACGATCTCGTCGGCAACGGATGGGAGTGGACGAGGACCGTCTTCGAGCCGTTTCCCGGATTCGTCCCGATTCCGTCCTATCCGGAGTATTCCGCCGACTTTTTCGACGGCGAGCACTTCGTCATGAAGGGCGCGTCGCCGGCCACAGCGCGCGAGCTGTTGCGGCCCACGTTCCGCAACTGGTTCCGTCCGCGTTATCCGTTCGTCTATGCGACGTTCCGTGTCGTGAAGGACCTGGAGCGGTAGCCGGCGTGCGCGCGACGAACGCCGCCGTCACCGTCTCGGTTCGGCCCTCCGACCCGGAGCGATCGGCGACCCGCTTCGCCGCCGACGTGGCGTTCTATCTCAATCAGACGCCACGGCAACTCCCGTCGCGCTACCTCTACGACCCGCTGGGATCGTCGCTCTTCGAGGCGATCCGGCATCTGCCCTGGTATCAGATCTCGCGGGCGGAAACGGCGCTGCTCGCGCGCCACGGCGCGGAGATTTTCCGGGATGTGGATCCGCTCGCGCGGATCGTCGAGCTCGGCTCCGGCAGCGGCGAAAAGCTGGCGGTGCTGCTCGACGCCCGTCCGTCGACGCGGGTACCGCTCCAGGTACACCTGGTCGACGTTTCACGCGAGGCGCTCGAAACCGCGGCGTTTGCCGTCGGCGTCGCGCCGTCCGTGACGGTGATCGCCCACCAGGCGCCCTACGAGGACGGGCTCGAGGCGGCCGTGCGCGACGTCGCGGCGAACGGCTCACGCGCGGTCGCACCGGGTGCGAAGCGCCGCACCGCAAGAATGGGACATACGCTCGTTTTGTTCCTTGGATCGAACATCGGCAACTTCGATCCGCCGGCCGCCGACGCGCTGCTCGGACGAATCGCGCAGTTGCTGCATCCCGGCGACGCGTTTCTGCTCGGCGCCGATCTCGTCAAGCCCGAGCGCGACCTGCTCCTGGCCTACGACGATCCGCTCGGCGTCACGGCGGCGTTCAATCTCAACCTGCTCGTGCGCATCAACCGCGAGCTGGGCGCGGACTTCGACATCAACAGTTTCAAACACCGCGCGATCTGGAACGCGGCGGCGTCCCGCGTGGAGATGCATCTCGTCAGCCTCCGGCCGCAGCGCGTGCGCGTGCCGGCGTCGCGCATCGAGGTGACGTTCCGGCCGGGCGAGATCATCTGGACGGAAAGCTCCTACAAATACCGGCCCGCGGAAGTCCTCGGGATGCTCCAGCGCTGCGGGTTCCGGCGTCGCGCGCAATGGATCGATCAGGACGCGCGGTTCGCCGTCACGCTGGTCCAGCTCTAAGACCTCGGGTTTCGTTGTCGACACGTCACTCACGTCGAGAGGGAGCTCACGAAACCCGAGGTCCTTAGCGTCTCGTCGCGAGGAATCTCTTCGCGACGTCGCGCGGATCCTCATGATCCACGTCGACGGCGCGGTTCATCGCCCGCATGGCCTTCTCGGAAATCGCGCCGGCGAGACGCTGCAGCGCACGCGAGATGGTCGGATGCTGCAGAAGCGCCGCGGTCCGGACGACGGGCACCGCGTCGTACGGCGGAAAGTAGCGTCGCGTGTCGTCGAGCCGGGCGAGATCGAGCGCGTCGATCAGCGCGCTCGTCGCGTCGCCGGCAATGACGTCAATCTGCCGCGAGGCGAGCGCCTTGTAGATCAAGGACAACTCCATCGCGCGGGGCGGATGGGCAAAGGAGAGCCCGTAGGTCTTGACCAGGCCGGGATAGCCGTCGGCGCGCTGCAGGAACTCGTAGCCAAACCCCGGCGTCCAGTCCGCCTGGACGCGACGGAGATCGTCAATCGATCGAAGTCCCAGCGCGCGCGCGTCGGCGCCGCGAACCAGAATCGCGAACGTGTTGTCGAAGCCGAGCCGATCGCCGGCGGTGAGCCCGGCGGCGGCGTACCGGCGGCGCGCGAGATCGAGCGCGGCGGCCGGATCGTGCGGCACCGTGTCGTGAAAGACCGCCGTCACCGCGGTGCCGGTGTACTCGACGTAGAGATCGATGTCGCCCGAGCGCACCGCGCGGTCGCAGATGAACGTGCCGCCGAGATTCAGCTTGCGATTGACGGCGCCCCCCTCCGCTTCGATCGCCTGCGCGACGATTTCGCCAAGAATGATCTGTTCGGTGAAGTTCTTCGACCCGACGGTCACGATCGCGCCGGCGCGGCCGGCGAATGCCGGAGAGACCAGGGCCACCAGCACGACGAGCGCGGCGAGGCCCGCAGCCGCCAGGGTGCGCGGCCGCGGCCGCTCGGCGCGCATCACCCCCTCGAGCGCGGCGAGGCCGCCGTCGACGATGAGCGCGAGCACGGCCGCCGGGACGGCGCCGGCCAGGATCATCGTCGTATCGACCATCGACAGGCCGCGAAAGATGTACTCGCCCAGGCCGCCCGCGCCGATCGCCGCGGCGATCGTCGCCGTGCCGACGCCGACGACGGCGGCCACGCGGATCCCGGCGACGATCGACGGCAGCGCGAGCGGCAACTCGACCATCAGCAGCAACTGGCGGGCGGTCATCCCCATCGCGACGCCGGCGTCGAGTACCGCGCGATCGAGACTTCGCAATCCGGCGACGGTCGTGCGCACGATCGGCAGCAGTGCGTACAGCGTCAGCGTGACCAACGCGGTCCGCGGCCCGACACCGCCGATGAACGGCAGCGGCAGCAGAAATCCGAAGAGCGCGAGGCTCGGAATCGTCTGCGCCACGTTGGCGATCGCCAGAAGCGGACGGCCAATGGCCGGCCGGCGGGCGGCGAGAATGCCGGCAGGCAGCCCGATCGCCGTGGCGACGACGGTCGAGACGATCACCAGCAGCAGGTGCTGGCGGACGAGCTGGAGCAGCTCGCCGGCGTGCGCGTACCAGAATTGCAGGAGCGCGGTCATGATGCTGGCGAGCTGGCAGGACGTCCGCCATCTGCGTCGAAGTCGGGCAGCGGCGTGACCGTGTCGAGGAACTTCCGGACGCGAGGATCCCGGGAAGCGGCGACCACCGCCGGCGTGTCCCAGATAATCAACGCGCCATCGTCGAGCACCCCGATTCGCGTCGCGAGCGCGAACGCTTCCGACAGATCGTGCGTGACCAGGAGGACTGTCGTCCCAAGCTCGCGTCGGATCCGCGTGAACTCCCGCCGGATCTCGACACGGGTGATCGGGTCGAGCGCCCCGAACGGCTCGTCCATCAGCAGGATTGGCGGATCGACGGCGAGCGCGCGCGCGACGCCGACGCGCTGCCGCTGACCGCCCGACAGCTCATTCGGCCGCCTGGCCGCGTAGGCGTCCGCCGGCAGCCCGACGAGATCGAGGAGCGCGCGCACACGTGTACGCGTCCGCGCGGGATCCCATTTTTCCAGTCGAGGCACGAGGCCGACGTTTTCGGAAACGGTCATGTGCGGGAACAGGCCGACGTCCTGGAGCACGTACCCGATTCGCCGCCGCAGCGGAATACCGGACCACTCGCGCGTGTCTCGCCCCTCGACTTCGACGCGTCCCGACTGCGGCAGCAACAGGCGGTTGACGAGCTTGAGGATCGTGCTCTTCCCTGCGCCGCTTCGTCCTACCAGCGCGAGGACGTCGCCGGCCGGCACACCGAAGCTCACGTCCTGGAGAACGGGCGCCCGCGCCGGATACGCGAAGCTGACGCGATCGAATTGAACAATGGACGGGACGGAGGTCAAGTTGTGGAAAACTCCCGCATCATCAGTTTGGAGTTTTCCACAGGTGACCTCCGTCCCCTAGTGGTTCCGGGGCTCCGAGGTTCCGAGGTTCCGAGGTTCTCAAGAGCCGGGTTCCGAGGTTCGAACTCCGGAACTCCGGAACGCCGGAACCGACACGCGCCATTGCCTGCTGTAACCTGCTCCAAGCTTTGTTCGAATTACCCCAGGATCTCTATGTCGACTCCCAATGTCCGCAAGCTCGAGAAGTTCGTGCCGCTGTCCAAGGACGAGTTCCGGCGGCGCTTCATGCAGCGGTTCTACGACCCCGCGTTCGACAGCGTACGTGAGGAGCTGGACCGGGTGGTCGAAAAAGCGTGGGACGGGTACGACAAGTATCGAAAGTCGCCTCGCACGCGGCCCGCGGGCGTCGAATTCGCCGATCCGTCGTTCCCTCTGCCGCTCGAATGGCTGGAGACGCGCGATCGCGTCCGTGAAGCCGAGGCGCGGTTCCGGGATCCGGCGTCACCGTCGCGCGTGCTGGTGGTCAACGGATCGACCCGCAGCGAACATACGTGCCCGGGTGAAATCTCGAAGACCCGCCGGCTCGCCTATGCCGCGCGCGAGGTCATCGCCGGCGCGCAGGGGTTCGAGGTCGATTTCCTCGACCTGAGCACGCTGGCCGACGAGCCGCACAAGATCATTCACCCCTGCAAGGGGTGTGTCTCGACGGCGATGCCGCTCTGTCACTGGCCGTGCTCCTGCTATCCGAACCACGCGCTCGGTCAGACCAACGACTGGATGGCGGAGCTGTACCCGCGCTGGGTCGCCGCGCACGGCGTGATGATTCTCTGCCCCGTGCACTGGTATCAGGCGCCGGCCAGCCTCAAGCTGATGATCGATCGACTCGTCTGCGCCGATGGCGGCAACCCGGATCCGACCAGGACGCGCAGCAAGGATCCGGCGGCCGCCAAAGAAATCGAGCTGGCCGGCTGGGACTATCCGAAGCATCTGGCCGGCCGCGCGTTCGCGGTCGTCACGCACGGCGACGCGGCGGGACCCGAGGACTTGCGCCGCTTTCTCGCCGACTGGCTGTCCGACATCGGGCTCATCCAGGCCGGGCCGGCGGGCGTGTTCGACACGTACATCGGGTACTACGAGCCGTACGCGACGAGCCACGCGGATCTCGATGCCGATCCTGACGTCTTCGACGAAGTCCGCAACGCCGCGCGTAGTCTGATGGAGATGATCCGCATGATTCGTACGGGCGAGTACAAAGCGCCCGATCGCGATCTCGAGGAGCCGAGGCAGAAGTGAACCTTATCAAGGGCAAAGGGCAGAGCCCTTATCTGTCGAAGGACTCCGCCCTCGCCGAATCAGACAGCTTGATGAGATATCGAGCCGGATCGGCCCAGAACATCCGACGCATCTCGTCGAGCGTGCAGGCGCCGCCGTAGCTCACCGCCGAGCACAGGTGCTTCATCATGTCCTGGATGACGGCGCGCGCCGATCCCCGCGCGGGCACGCTCACCTCGAGCCCTTCGGCGCCGATCGCCTCGAGCTCGCGCGGATCGGCATCCTCGAGATCGAGCCGATCGCGCACGGCACCGATTGACGCCATGCCGCGAAACACCTTGAACGGCACCTGGACGATTTTCTGAGACTCCGGCATCAGCACCGGCTTGAGCACGACGTCGCCCGGCGTTTCCTGCGTGCCCGCCAGCGCGCTGCCCAACATCACGGTGGCGCCGCCGCAGAGCAGCGCCAGCACGATGCTGCCGTCCCGCCTGACACCGCCATCGGCGATGAGCGGCACGCGGTCGCCCACCGCCAGCCGGCATTCGACGATCGCCGACAGCTGCGGCACACCGAAGTTCGTCGTCATGCGGGTCGTGCATCCGCCGCCCGGACCAATGCCGACCTTGATGCCGTTGACGCCGCGGTCGAGGAGAAAGCGCGCGCCCTCGGCCGTCGCCACGTTGCCCGCGATCAGCTCGACGCGGCCGCACGTTTTTCTCACCTGCTCGATCGCGCGCTCCATCACCACCGAGTGCCCGTGGGCAATGTCGATGACGATCACGTCCGCGCCCGCGCGCGTCAATTCGGCCGCCCGCTCGAGATAGTCGCCGGTGGCGCCAATCGCCGCGCCGACGCGAAGCCGCCCGTGTTCGTCGCGCGTGGCAAACGGCTGCTGGTGATGCGTGACGAGATCCTTCGAGGTGATGAGCCCGAGCAGCGTGCGGTCGGGCTTCACGAGCGGCAGCTTCTTGATCTTGCGCTCGGCCATCAGGCGCTCGGCCGCTTCGAGCGAAATGGCCCCCTCGTGCGTGACCAGGCGATCGAACGGCGTCATCCGGTCGGCCACCGACGCGCCGCCGCCGACGAACCGCACGTCGCGCTGCGTCAACAGGCCGAGCAGCCGATGCTGCGCGTCGACGACGGCGAGCGTGCCGACGCGGGTCTGCTCCATGACCCGCAAGGCGTCGGCGATCGTGCAGTCCGGCGCGATGGTGTGTGGATCGGCGATGACGCCGTGCTGCGTCCGCTTGACCGCCGAGACTTCGGTGACCTGCGGCTCGATGTCGCCGGACCGGAACCCGCGATCGATGAACCCGATGCCGCCTTCCTCGGCCAGCACCGTGGCCATCGCCGCGCGCGTGATCGTGTCCATGTTGGCCGAAACGAGCGGACGCCGAAGCGAGAGATGCTGCGACACGTGCGACGTCAGATCGATGACGGCCGGATCGCGGCGGGGCACCACGCCGCGCTGCGGCGTCAGGAGAAAGTCGTCGAACGTGCAGCCGCGCACCAGCTCGAGCAAATCCATGCCGACCATCTTGTGGGCGCCGCTACGCACGGTCAAGCGTCGTCAGAGCCCGCGTGGAACACCCTTTGCACTGTCTGGCCCAGGGGTGAGCATGGCCACGACGAACAAGTGCGCGCATCCGAGCTGCAGCTGCCAGGTGCCTGAGAAAGGCCCATTCGGCAAGTACTGCAGCGAGCATTGTCGCGATGCCAAGGATTTGAGCGAGCTCAGGTGCGAGTGCGGACATCCGCAGTGCAAGTAACGGCCGAGACAGGCCAGTCCGCCGGCCAAGGTGAGTCACCTGTTTCCGTACTAGTTGTGTCTCGACGCGACACTCTCGTCCAGTTGCGGCCGTCCGGCGACCGCTTGCATCTCTATCGCAACCACGTGGTCCTGTCGACCGGACTGGATGGATTCATCCGCGGCGGCGAACAGGGTCTTTTCGCCCACGAAGCGCAGGTCCTCTCGGAATACCGGGTTCTCATCGACGGCAACGAGCTGCGCCCGGTTGGGGTCTCCGCGGTCACCGCGCGGGAGTCTCACGGCTACTACGTGATCCTGCCTCCCGGGCGCGATCGCGACGCGCCCGATCGCGGCAGCGGACTCCTGACCGAAGACACGCAACACACGCTCGAAGTCACGATCAGGCGCCGGATCGACGCGCCCGCGGACCGCCCGAGGCTGACGCTCGCCGACCTCGTCGGGATTGACAGCGTCGACGAACAGCTGAGCGTCACGAATTACTCAGATCAACCGACCGCCTTCGACCTCACGCTGATCGTGAAGGGCGACTTTCTCGGCCTGCCGGAACTTCGAGGTCAACGCGTGAATCTCGGCCGAGTGGATCGATCGTGGGATCCGGCCCGGCGCGAGCTGCGTTTCGACTGGCGCGGACGGCACGCGTTCGATCACGGGAACGAGGCCGGGACGGCCGACGATTGCCGTTCCGTGACGCTCACCGTGCTCGACGCAGACGGAAGCGTCACCGGATCGGAGAGCGGCCTGGCTTTTCAGATTGCCCTGCGGCCTGGCGCCCGCTGGACGGGCCATCTTCGAATCACTCCGTTCGTCGAGTCACGCCTGGCGCGCGCCACGGTGAGTCCGCCACCGGTTCGTCGTCCGGCGCGACGATTCGAGTTTCCGGGCGATCACCAGCGAACGGCCGCAGTCTCCCAAATCATCAACCGGGCCGAGACAGATCTTCGCGATCTTCGCTTGTCCGACCTCGACCGCGGGCAACAAGCCTGGACGATGGCGGCGGGGATTCCGATTTACGTCGCGCTCTTCGGCCGCGACACGCTGACGACCGCCTGGCAGGCGGCCATTCTCACGCCGGCCATGATGCGCGGGAGTCTGC
>JBLNGH010000347.1:0-7335 GCA_050264575.1 Acidobacteriota bacterium
CCCGATAGATTTCAGATTCCCGATAGATTTCAGATTCCCGATAGATTTCAGATTCCCGATAGATTTCAGATTCCCGATAGATTCTCGATTCCCCGATTTCCGCTTGCCCGATCCGATTGCAGATTCCCCGATTCCAGATTTCAGATTGACACGGCTCCAGACTCCACCAGCGATTTCAGCCGCTCGAGATCCGCGGTCAGCGCCGTCCGCATCGGCGCGGCGATCATCGCGGCCGGAATGAAGCTGAGACCCGTCGGCTGTCCGACGTTCTGAATCGTGACGTGCGATCCGGCTGCCCCGCGCTGGATCTCGTAGCGGATCGTTCCCGTGAACGGCCCCTCGGTGACGCGAAGGACCAGGAGATGCGGAAAGTGCACGCGCTCGACCTCCGTCGTCCAGCCGATTTCCTTGCCGAAGAAGGACGCGCGGCGGCGGACGCGGGCCCCGGGCGCCAACGCGGCGTCGATCAACTCGACGTCGGTGACCGCCTTCATCCATTGCGGTTCCCGCTGCGGATCGAACATCACCGCCGCCACGTCGGCCGGGGCGGCACCGATCTCGATTTCCACCGTGACATCCACCGGACTGGTCATCGCGAGAGTATTGCAGAAAGGGACTGGAGGGGGACAGACGTAAAACGCCGGGAGGCAGGAGCCAGTCGACTCCTGCCTCCCAAATGCCGACGAACTAGAACGAGTATTTCACGCCGACGCGGTACACCCGCGGCGGCATCGTGCCGGTCGGACGCAGGAACCGCTGGTAGTTGACCAGCTCGCCGTTCACGGTGACCGTCCGTCGGCCGACCGTGGTGTCGTTGCTCTCCGACCTGTTCGTGTTGGTGATGTTGAACGCGTCGAAGAAGAGCGCCAGCGTGTTGCCGCGGCTGATCCCGTTCACCCGGAAGCGCTTCTCTACGCGGGTGTCGAAGAGGACGACGTTGTTCTCACGGTATGCGCCCTCCCGTTCCGCCTGGTAGGTCACCGTCCCGACGCGGATGTTGCGCTCCTGGCCGGTGGCGAGATCGACGCCTCGCGTCGCCGAGACGTTCCGCGCCAGCGCCTCGCCGCCCTGGAACCGCAGGACCGGCGACACCACAATCCCCCACCGCGCGTGGTAGCTGCCGACGACTCTGAATACCTGATTGGTGACCGTGTTGTCGTTGAACCGCTCCTGGTTCGGGTTCTGCGGTGCGCCTCTGTCCCGGTCCCAGTTGTACAGGTAGTTCACCATGACCGACCAGTTGTTGCGCAGACGCCGCGTGATCGTGAAATCGATGGCGCGATCGATCGCGATGATCCCGTCAACCGTCTGCAGGATCGTCCGGCTCGCCGGCGGCGTCGTCTCCGTGTCGAAGACGATGAAAGACGGTCCGTCGTCAGCGGTGCCTGTCAGCCCGTCGACGCCTGGATCGGCCACGAGCACCTGGCTGGTGTAGAGCGACCCCAGCCGCTGCTGCTCGACAGCCTGCGAGCTGTTACCGTCCGACTTGTAGGTGTAGCCGAGCCGGACGCTGATGTCCTTGACCAGTTCGTGCTCGACCCACACGCTCGTGCTGTCCGTATAGGTGTGCTTGATGTTGGGATCGATCGTGTTGCCCGTTCCACCGGCGTTGCTGTTGAACGTGCCGATCTCATCCATCGTGAACTGCTTGTCATTGTTCCTGTCAACCCAGTTGAAGGTATACGTGAGACTCTGCGCTGGATTGACGTCCGATCCGGCCAGACCGGTATTGAAGTAGAAGCGGCCCCAGTTGGCCTTGATCGCCGTCTTCCCGTTGCCGAAGAGATCCCACGACATCCCGAGGCGCGGGGCCACCGACGAATGGTTGCGGAAACCGCCGGCGCCGGGAATCACGAACGTGTCGCCGTACGGCGTGGCGGGAATGGAGAACCCGTTCGGCAGAGGCTTGCCGGCGTAGAAGAAGTCCCGGAACGGAGCATCCAGGATTTCCTGATCAGGGTAGTACGACGAGTACCGATCCCAACGAAGTCCGAGCGTGAGCGTGACCCGGCTCGACAGTGCCCACTGATCACTCAGGTACGCGGCGTGATGCCAGTTGTCGTCTTCAGAGTGTCGTGGTGTGTTCCGAATCACCACCCGCTGCGGCGTCGTGAAGTCGGGGGCGCCGGCCGCGCTGTTGAAGGTCAAACTGATGTTGTCCACGAAGCCGTAGTCCGTGAATCCCTGCATCTCCCATTCGCTGAGCCAGCCCATCTTGAAGGCATGGTCGCCTTTGAAGAGGTTGTCTTTGAACAGCTGGCCCTGCCACTCGAACTGCTGTCGGGCACGATCGTTCTGGCGACGGTTGAATGCGCCCGCCGTGTTCCCGGTTCCGTTGTCGGTCATGCGGCGGCGCAGGTTGGCGTTGATCTCGCCATTGATGCCGTACGCGCCGTCCGGCCAGTCGTACCCGAACGTGGCATAGCGGGCGCTCTGGACGAAGCGGCTGCTGCTGATGTTGTTCCAGTCGACGTTGGCCGCCCACGACCAGCTGTCCTGGCGCTGCGGCGTGTCGAGATAGCTCGTGCTGCTTGCACCGCGATGCGGCTGGAACTTGCGTCCCCACTGGATGTAGTGACCCAGGCGATTGTTCGGAGACAGCTGATAGTTCAACTTGTACGTGTAGTTGGTCAGCCTCGTGATGAACTCGAAGTCGCTCGGCGCGTCTACCGGAAAGCCGGGCACGGTGACGCCCGTCTTCTGATCCCGGGCCGAGCCGAAGTACCAGAACTTGTCGCGCTTGATCGGCCCGCCGATCGTGACGTTCGGATCCCGGTACATCGTCATGCGCTGGCCTTCGCCGACGCCCACCCGTCTGAGGTCGTCGGTGACGTTCCGTCCCTGCCAGTGGCTGTTCTCGTAATCCATGTAGAAATCGCCCTTGAGCGTGTTGCCGCCGGACTTGACGATGGCGTTCAACTGAACCCCAGGCGTCGCCGACGACGCGTCGTTCCCGTCGGCGCCGAGCTGCAGTTCCTGGAACGACCCGTAGTCATAGTAGAACCCGGCGCCGCCGGTGCCCTCGGTCGTGTTGACACCGTCCACCTGCACACGCACCTGGCCCGAGTAGCCGAATGCCGAGTAGCCGGTCTGCGTGCCGGCGCGCGATCCGCCCACGTCAAGGCTGTTCACCCTGAATCCGGGCGCCTGTCCGATGACCGTCCAGATATCCCGCGAGTTCGGGATGTCCTTGAGCATCTCCTGCGTGATGTTGGTCTGGATGTTCGGGTTCTTGACGTCCACGACCGGCGACGCGCCCGTGACCGTCAGGACTTCGCTCACATTCGCGACGGCCAACTGGACGTTGACGGCCGCGTTGAATCCAATGCCGACAATGATGCCTTCACGATTGACCGCGCCGAACCCGGTCAATTGATACTTCAGGGTGTACTCGCCAGGTGGGAGTGATGGAAATCGGTACTGCCCGTTCTCGTTCGTCACTGATGTCTGGGTTCCCATCAGCGCCGGACTCGTTGCCGTCACCGTCACGCCCGGCAGAATCGCGCCGGTGTTGTCGGTGACCGTCCCGGTGATGCTTCCCGTCGTTTGTGCCCACGCAGGCATCGCGACGAGCAACATCAGGACGATGGATACACCATACCTCCTCATGTTTCTCCTCCTCCTCGTGCCAAATGAGCCATCCACCGTCCGGACAGCTCCGGCGGCGGGTGGTGCCTTAGTAGAAACAGAGCCGATATTCTGGGTATGAGTACCCGTAAGCTAGTCCTAATCCGGGCACGATGCAACGAGATTCGGACGAGCCGTACAGTGTTGACGTGAGATCGTCCGGGTTCGGACGAGGTTGGTGCTAGACTCGCCGCATACTCCCGTTTAGTGCGTGAATGCAGCTGCGAAGAGCCCTGCGGGTCGTGTGTGTGGTCCTGCCGCTGGCGGCCTGGATGGGGGCGTTCGGAGCGTCTGCGGCCCGCGCGAGGATAGCGAGTCTGGGAGCGCCGGAGCGCGGCGGCCGCCTTCGCGCCGAAGGCGCTACGGCGAGCCCCGCCGTAGCCTTCGTGGAGGCGGGAGCGGGGGTAGGGGCCCCGCGAGCATTCAGAAATACGGCACAGGCTACATCGCAAGGGTTCGTCGGCGCGGCGGCGTGCGGCGAGTGTCATGAAGGCATTCACCGCAAGTGGGCCGGAGGGCGGCATTCGAAGATGCTGCAGCCCGCCACACCAGAGACCGTGCTCGGCGATTTCTCGAAAGGTACTGTCACGCTGCGCGGCACGAAGTTCAGGCTTGAACGAAGCGGCGATCGCTACGTCATCCGTGGTCCATTTCCAACGGCGCGCGAAGAAACGCTGAGGATCGACTACACGCTCGGCAGCCGCCGTGTGCAGCATTACCTGACGACGCTTGCCGACGGGCGGATCGTCGTCCTGCCTCCCACCTGGGATGTCGCGAAACGCGAGTGGTTCCACAATCTCGACATCGTCAATCCCGACGAGGCGACGCGGAATCCCGTACAGGTGTGGAACAGCAACTGCGTTGGCTGCCACGTGTCGGCGGAAGTGAAGGGATTCGATCCGGCGCGGCGGCGTTACGACACGACGTGGACGGACTTCGGCACGAACTGCGAGCGGTGTCACGGTCCTGGCGCGGCGCACGCTGCGCGGTACGCGGCGGCATCGCCGCCGCCTGGGCCCGCGGCGATCGTCGTGCCCACGCGTCTCACGGCGGAGCGATCGACGATGGTCTGCGCGCAGTGCCATTCGCTGCGTGACGTGACGGTTCCCGGTTTCACCGCCGGCGCCGACTACTTCGATCACTTCATGCCGGTCCTCGAGTACGGGCAGAAGAGCGATCGCGATCCGGCGTACTGGGTGGACGGCCGGCCGCGCCGGTTCTCGAACGATGCGATCGGATTCTGGCAGAGCGGCTGTTTCGTGAAGGGCGGCGCGACGTGCACGAGCTGCCACGCCGACCCGCACGAGCCCGACATCGATCGCAATCCGGCGCTCGCGCGACCCAACAACGATCTGTGTACGCGGTGTCACGAGGCGATCGGACGCGATGTCCCCAGCCACACGAGGCACGCGTCCGGCAGCCAGGGCAGTTCCTGCATTGCGTGCCACATGCCGGCGACGGTCGTCAGCCTGCGCACGCGGATGCCGGATCACACGATCGGCGTGCCGGCGCCGGAGAACACCGTTCGATACGACATCCCGAACGCCTGCAGCGAATGCCACCAGGACAAGGACGCCGCGTGGGCGGTGAAAACGCTCGAACGCTGGTACCCGAACGGGCGGCGGCAGCGGTTGATCGAGCGGGCGGCGGCGTTCAGTGCCGCACGGCGGCGCGACCCGAACGCGGTCGAGCTATTGCTGGCGCTCGCCGCCGATCCGCGTCAGCCGCCGATCGCGCGCGCCAACGCAGTCGGATACCTGCGATTTTTTCCGGCGGCCAACGCTCGCGCGGCCCTCGTCGCCGCGGCCGCAAGCGATCAGCCGATCATCCGGGCGACCGCCGTGCTCGGGCTCGGTGAGCCCGGGTTCGCCGCCGACTCCGTCGCGCCCGCGCTGATCGCCGCGCTCTCGGACACGGCGCGTGTCGTGCGGATCGGCGCGATGCTCTCGCTCGTGAACCTTCGGGTCACGACAATTCCGCCCGAAGTGGCGCCGCGATTCGACCAGGCGAAACGCGACTACCTGACGCGGGCGACGCTGCTGGCCGATGATCCCGGCGTGCTCCTCGACGCCGGCAAGTTCCACTTGATGAGCCAGGATGCAAACGAGGCGGCGCGATCGCTCGAGGCGAGCCTGCGCCTCGACGCCAATCTTCACGCCGCCCGGTACTTCCTGGCGGTCTGCCGGCTCGCGCAGGGCCGCGTCCCGGATGCCCGCGATCTCCTCACCGCGATTCCGAAGAGCTCGACGTATGCGGAGCAGGCCGCCAAACTCCTCGCTGCTCTCCCCGGGAAGTAGATCTGAGCTCGGCACGAATCGCTCGCCAAGAGCGACAAGCAGACATGAAGGACATGAAGATCATGAAGGTCATGAAGAAAAGCCAATTTGTATGTCTTTTGTTTTCTTCATGTCCTTCATTCCCCTTCATGTCCTTCATGTGAGCTTGGCTCTTGGCAAGCGTTGACGCTCGGCTCAACGTAGCCGCGCGCGGATGTTCGCCGCGCGGCGCGAGTGACCGAGTCGATCCAACGCGTCGGCGAGCGCGGCGAGCGCGCGCGCGGAATCCGGATCCAGCAACAGCGCCTCGCCAAGTCTCGAGACGGCGCGTTCCGGTTGACCAGTCTCGAGATCGAGAAGACCGAGGTTGGTGTACGTCGCGGCGTCGCGAGGATCACGCTCGAGCGCGGTTTCGAACGCGCGACGGGCATCGTCGCGACGGCCGACGCTCGCATACGCAACACCGAGGACGTTTTGGAGGCGCGCGTCGAGGGGATGCCGCCGCGAGGCCGGCTCGGCGGCGGCGATGGCGTCCTGAGGTTGGCCGATCAGCATGGCGAACGTTGCGCGGTAGTAGGCCGTCGCCGGTCGATCCGGCCAGCGTTGTTGAAGCTGATCGACGAAGAACCGGAGCCGCTCGGCATCCCCTTGATCGGCATGGAGCGCGGCGAGCTGTTCGATCGCACGAGGATCGGGAGCAGAACCGTCAAGGGGGCTGACGGCCTTCGCGGCCTCGTCGATCGCGCCTCGCGCGCCGAGCAGTTGCGACAACGCCACGCGCGCCGCGACCTGCTCATGGCGGGCGTCCCGGGCGGCCACCTCGCGCAGCCGCGCGAGCGTCGCATCGACCGCGTTCTGACCCGCGCCGGCCGCGGCCTGGACCATGCCGTCGGCGGACTCCGTGTCGGCCGGCGCGAGATCGAACGCGCGCGCGTACGCCTCGAGGGCCGCCTCGTACGCGTCGGCCTGAAGCAACATCCGTCCGCGGCTGCGCCACGAGGCCGGCGTCGCCAATCGGCCGGTCAACGCCTCACGGACAACCGGTGGCAGATCGGCCTCGGCGGCAAGCCTGCGCAGCGTCGCGGCGTTGTCGGCAGTGACTTCGTACAACCCCCGGGGCGCCGTGAACTCGAGTGCCGTCAGATCGTCGGACTGCAGCCGCGCCGCGCCGGCGAACTTCTGAAGCGCTGCCGGTCCTCCGACGTACATCGACAGCAGCCCGCCGGCATCGTCGACCGCGACGTCCGCGAGATCGGCGGCGACGCCGGGACGCGTCATGCGGTCGGCGATTTGGCCGAGATCGGTCTCGAGCGATCGGTCCGATCCGATCAGCAGCAGATCGCCGCCGCCGACGAGCCACAGCGTGCCGCGGGGAAACACGGCCGCGAACGTCGCCACAATCGATTGCAAATCGGCGGCCCTGATGTCGTAG
>JBLNGH010000348.1:0-3645 GCA_050264575.1 Acidobacteriota bacterium
CGATGGGCTTCACGGAGGAGGGTCCCCAGTTCGACGGCGAGGACGCTTGCCGCCGGACCGTCGTGGACGACCGTCCGGCGCGAACCGTCTTTGGAGATCGGAATCTCACCGGTGATGTCCGGCGCGTCGCCGGCCGCCGCCGGGTAGACGGATTTGATCACTGCCAGTCCTTCGTCTCCGACGTGCGCCAGAATGCTCACCGGCCGCAGCAACCGGGCGGCGTAGTCGATCAGGAACAGGAAACTGGCGATGCTCCCGATTCCGAGCAGAGCGATGACGATGGCGACCAGGTCGGTACCGCCCGATTCGACGCGGTTGAGCGCCATCACCGCAAAGACGAGCGTGAAGACGAAGAGGCCGACGCTGTACTTCACGACCTTGTCGCGCAGGAGGGTCGTCGCGATGATGCGCGGCGTCAGCTGGCCGCTCGCGACCTGGATCGCCACCAGCAGGGAGCCGAAGGTGAACACCAGGAACGACAGCGTGAGCGTGATCACCGACTCGTACAGCGACTGGGCGCCCGCGACGGTCAGCCCGAACACTCGCCACGCCAGCCAGGTGTCGAACCAGCGGAGGATTGGGACGACCGCCAGCACGAGCAGGATCGCCAGGATCGGAACGATCCACAGAGCCGACCGGAGATAGCTCGTCGTCCGGTACAGGTTGTTCCAGACGAGTTGGCTCCTCACGTACCGGTCGGCACGCCGCCAGAGCCGTTCAATGTTCTCGACGAGGACTGCCCATCCGCCTCGCGGGGGAGCGGGCGCGTCTCCTGCCGGCAGGGTCATGGCTCTGGATTCTTCGCGTTCGCCGGCCGAACGTCAATCGCCTGGCTCGCCCGGGGCAGGTGTTCCGATCGAGCAGGGGCACGCGGAGGGTCACCGATGCGGAGCCGGAGGAGCAGCCCCGCACCGGTGTGTCAGAAACCTCAGAAGCGAACGCCGAACGTCAACTGCAGGAACTGTCCGTTAGCCTTGGTCTGCTCTATCGTGATTGGCGTCGGCAGCACCGTGCCGCCGCCGATCGTCTGCTGTTCCACGGTCGGTCCCCAGATGTAGTGATAGCGGAGCTCGGTGTAGAAGTAGGTGATGTTCACGCCGCCGCCGAACACCATGCCGAAATCGGTGGAGCTGCGGTCG
Source organism: Acidobacteriota bacterium (assembly GCA_050264575.1). Classification (GTDB taxonomy): domain Bacteria; phylum Acidobacteriota; class Vicinamibacteria; order Vicinamibacterales; family SCN-69-37; genus DASQFI01. The sequence goes on from JBLNGH010000348.1 coordinate 1,140, forward strand.
CCAACGACGTTATCGACCGGCACGAACCCGCCCGGTACGCAGTAGTACCACCAGGGATCACAGTATCCCGGAACAAAACCGATGCCCGGCGTCGTGACTTTGATTGGCCGGTAATAGACCCCCATACCGACCAGACCATATCCCCTGGCCTTCCCGTGGGGGCTCTGAATGACGACCGCCCCCGTTCCATACTGCATGTTCATGGAAGCTGTGAAAGGGGTGGGAACTGGGACCGGGTTGATCGGGTTCTCAACCGTGTTGATATTCAGCGTCTTGTCACCCAGACCGTTGAAACTGTAAAGGCCCTCGATGCCGATTAGGGGCGTGACGTTGAACTGAAGGCCGAAGTTGATGTTGTACCCATTCCCGAGATGGTCACGCACGTCGGAGTTCGGCCACGTCACTCCGGCGCCAAATGAAACTTGAACTGGCCTGACATCTTGCGCGTACGCGCTCGTCGCGACGAGGGCGAGCATGCCCGCGATCGCACACACAAATCGTGACTTCTGCCGCATGAGACCCGTCCTTTCCGCACGCTTGTTGAGCAGGGAGCATGCCAGCGAAAGACGGCGCATGAATCTGCCCTAACTCGTTCTTGCGGCACAGGATCTGCGGCATTTCGTGGCCCTGGACTCGCCGAGTTCGTGTCGCGGCTCCGGAGATCCTCCGGTATGACGGAGAAGACGGAGCGAAGCAGTTCCCCGTCGATGGCGGGGCGCGCTCGCGGATCCGTTTGTCCTCAACGACTTCCGCCGGATTCTCAACTCCGGTCACGCTGGCACCGCGTGTGCTCAATGCACCTGCCGATCATGCTCTGCCGTCTCGATGGCGCCAGCCGCGCGACCGTTCTCTTGGATTCACATTTCTTGCGCGCGTGGCGCTTTTGTGCGCCGTTCTCCATCTGAGATGGCGTGGAGGCATTCATGAACGTGTCGCCAGTCACCACGAGTGACACGGCCCGCGACCCTGGCGGACCCGTTCGACGGCTCTGGCTGATCGTCGCGCTCGCCGGTGCGCTCGCGTCGATCGCAGGCGGCGTGCACGCGCGCCAGACGCCTGGATCAGCCGCAGATAGTTTCAACGACTCGCACTTCCACCTGACGAACTACATCCAGCAGGGGATCGAGGTTCGCGACTTCCTGAAGATCATGGGCACGCGCGTCGAGCGTTCGACGCTCTTCGGCATACCGCTGCAGCAGCAGTGGTCGTACGCCAATTCCGGCGATTTCGCGCCGACGTACTACCTGCAGAGCGATGCGCCGCTCTACTACTACTCCTTCACGGACGCGTACATCGCGAGCGTCTACCGATTGCTGTCGAAAGAAGATCAGGCGCGATTCGATCCGATGATCACCGGCTTCAATCCCGCCGACATGTACGGCGTCGATCACATCCGCCGCGTGCTGAAGGCCTTTCCCGGCGTCTTCACCGGAATCGGTGAGTTCAGCATCCACAAGGAATTCGTGTCCTCGAAGGTAGCGGGTGAGACCGCGAGTCTGACCAATCCGGCTCTCGATCGGATTCTCGACTTCGCCGCTGAGGCGGGATTGGTGGTCATCCTTCACAACGACATCGACATGCCGTTCGCCAAGCAGGACACCGAGCCGGTGTACCTCGCGCAAATGAAGGCGGTGCTCAAGCGGCATCCGAAGACGGCGATCATCTGGGCGCATATCGGTCTTGGCCGGATCGTGCATCCCGTGCAGGTGTCCGCCGAAGCGGCCGAGCGCAGTCCAGGGCATGTGGCGATCGTGGATGCGATGCTGACCGATCCGTCGCTCAATCACGTGAGCTTCGATATTTCCTGGGACGAAGTCGCCAAGTACGCCGTCGCGTCACCGGAAGCCATCAAACGCGTCGCGGCGATGCTCAACAAGTATCCGGATCGGTTCCTGTTCGGCACGGACACCGTCGCGCCCGCGGGTCCGGACCCGTACTACGCGGTGTTCAACATCTGGGCGCCCGTCTGGAAGCTGCTCACGCCGGAAGCAAGCCTCAAGGTCCGCAAGGGCAATTACGAACGCCTTTTCAACGAGGGACGGCGGCGTGTCCGCGCCTGGGAAAAGGCCAATGTGCAATGACGATGGTCACTCGAAAAGGAGACGTCAACATGCGACGAACGACGCAACGCCGAATCCACGGGCTGTGGCTTCTGCCTGTGATTCTGCTGTTCGGGGGAGTGCAACGCGCACTTGCGCAGGACGCCGCGGCACCGCCTGCGCCGGCCGCCACCGCCGGCGCGCCTGCTCAGGCGTCGAAGCCGAGCTTCGAGATCTACGGCTTCGCCATGATGGACATCGGGCACAACTTCAAACAGATCAACCCGAACTGGTTCGACACGATGCGCGTGACCAGGCTGCCGTCGTTCGAGGACGAGTTCTGCTGCGACAACAACACGTTCGCCGGCGTCCGGCAGAGCCGGCTCGGCGTGCGATCGACCACGCCGACCGATCTCGGCGACCTGAAAACCACGTTCGAGTTCGAGTTGTTCGGCACGGGCGTCGAC
>JBLNGH010000349.1:0-2588 GCA_050264575.1 Acidobacteriota bacterium
ATCGTGGCGATCATCGTCGAATACAAGCGCAGGTTCCGCCAGGAGTCGGTTCTGCGAGTCGTCACGCCGGGACGGAGGAGCTTTTGAAAGACGTCTTGCATACGTCTTCGCTTTCTTGGGCCGAGAGCGTGAGAATCACGCTCGAGAGCGAGGGCATCGCCGCCACGGTCCTGGATCAGCACTCGTTCGCGATGCACGGTTTGTGGCGCGACATGCGGGTAGCCGTGCTGAATGATGACGATCTCCCGCGCGCACGGGCCGTCGTTGCGAAGCTCAGGCCACCAGCGACCACACCGCCACCATCGTGGCGCTGGCAAAAGCGCGGCCTCCAGCTGTCGGGGCTCGGTTTCGTGCTGATGTTCGTTGCGGCCGGATTGTTCGATCGAGACGAGCCGGTTCCCGTCATCTATGTGTACGGCGCGGCCGGCGCCAGCGCGATCGCGTTCGTCATCGGGTTTCTGCTGATTGCGCTCGGCCCACGCGCAGACAAGGAGCGGCAACTATGAGGCTGAACCTGAACGCTGCGGACGATCCAAGCCGGCGCCCCCCTGACCTCGAGAGTATGAATCGATGGAACGACGTGAGCTGATCCAGTGGCTGGCTGCCACGGCGGGACTCCGCTGCCTGGAGTCGCTCGCGCCGCAGGACCTGCTGGCCCTGGGCCGAGACGTACACGCCCGAGCCGGCGCCGGCCGCGCGCTCGACGCGCACGCGCTCCAGACCGTGACGGTCGCGGCCGAGCGAATCATTCCCGCCACGGACACGCCGGGCGCGACCGATGCAGGGGTCAGCGCGTTCATCGACAAGATGCTCGCGGATTGGCACACGCCGGCTGAGCGAGACCGGTTCCTCGCCGGAATCCCGGAGCTCGACCGCCGCTGTCGCGCACGCACTGGAAAGAACTTCATCGATTGCGCGGAAGGCGATCAGGTGGCCGTGCTGACGGCGCTCGACGACGAGGCGCGCTCAGTAGCGGCAGGCGAACACTGGTTCGCGCGGCTCAAGTACCTCACCGTCTACGGCTACTGCACGTCCGAGCCGGGAATGCGAGCGCTCGGGCTGTTCCCACTTCCCTGGCGCTACGATGGCTGTGCTCCAGTCACCGCGCACTGATTTCGACGCGATCGTCGTCGGCTCCGGGATGACCGGTGGCTGGGCGGCGAAGGAGCTCACCGAGCTCGGCCTGCGCACACTCGTGCTCGAGGCGGGTCGCCCGATCGCGCCGGAGCAGGACTACGTCGAGCACAAGCCTCCATGGGAGATGCCATTCCGCGGGTTGGGAGATCGTCGCGCCACCCTGGCGCGGCAGCCCACGCAACGAAACTCGGTGTCATTCGACGAGCTGAGTCACGTGTTTTGGACGGACGATGTCGACAATCCGTACAGCACACCCGCCGATCGGCCGTTCTACTGGTTTCGGGCGCGCCAGGTCGGCGGCAAGTCGATTATCTGGAGCCGGCAGGTCTACCGCTGGAGCGACCTCGACTTCGAGGCGAATCTCCGCGACGGCATCGCCGTCGATTGGCCGATTCGCTACGCCGACATCGCGCCGTGGTACGATCACGTGGAGCGCTTCATCGGCGTGAGCGGCCAAGCCGAGGGCCTGGCGCATTTGCCGGACGGGCCGTTCCTCCCGCCGATGGACCTCAACTGTGTCGAGCAGCATATCCGGCAGCGGATGCGGGAGCGGTTTGGGCGCGACCGGATCATGACGATCGGCCGCGTGGCAAACCTGACGACGCCGCACAATGGCCGCGCGCCGTGTCACTATTGCGGCCCCTGCCAGCGCGGATGCATCACGCGATCGTATTTCAGCAGCGTCAACGCGACGCTCCCGGCCGCCCGCGCCACCGGACGGCTCACACTCCGGCCGTTCAGCATCGTGCGCGGCTTGATCTACGATCAGCGCAGGAATCGCATCACCGGGGTGCGGATCGTCGACGCGCAGACCAAAGCCGAGCGCGAGTACACGGGCAGGATCGTCTTCTTATGCGCGTCGGCGCTCGAGAGCGCGCGGATCATGCTCAACTCTGGCGTAGGGAATTCGAGCGACCAGGTGGGCCGCAACATCATGGACCACATCAAGTGGGGAGGGGCAACCGGGCGATTCGACGGCTGGAGCGACCGGCGCGAGATCGGCGAGCGGCCCAACGGCATCTATGTGCCGCGATTCCGCAACGTCACCGCGCGGCATCCCGACTTTATCCGCGGCTATGGATTTCAGGGAGCCGCGGACCGTCCGGGCTGGCGTTCGGCCCTGCGCGCTCCAGGCATCGGCGCCGCGTTCAAGCAGCGGCTCCACGACCTGGGTCCCTGGTCCATGAGCTTCTGGGGCTTCGGCGAGATGCTGCCGCAGGCCGACAATCGGGCGACGATCCACCCGACGCTCGCCGACAAGTGGGGCATTCCTTCACTACATATCGACTGCCGCTGGGGAGCCAACGACCTCGCAATCCATCGCGACATGAACGTCACCGCGGCGGAATTGCTCGAAGTGGCGGGTGCGACGAACATCGAGCCCTCCGGCGGTCCCAGTACCCCTGGGGGGACCAATCACGAGATGGGGACGGCGCGCATGGGGCGGGATC
>JBLNGH010000350.1:0-5058 GCA_050264575.1 Acidobacteriota bacterium
AATCGAAGCACTCATCGAACGGATGGATGAAGCCCTGCAGACCGTTCCGGGGATGGTCTACGCATTCTCCGCACCCATGGCCATGCGGCTCGAGGAGGCCATCTCCGGCGTGCGCACGGACCTCGGCATCAAACTCTACGGGGACGACCTCGAAGTCCTGGAGCGGAAGTCTGCCGAAATTGCCGAGGTGATTGCTGCAGTGCCTGGGGCAGATGACGTCTCCGCTGGTGTCAGTGCTGGTGCGATGCAGGTTGAGGTCGTCATCGATCGGCCCGCCCTCGCCCGGTATGGTCTGAACGTCGCCGACGTGCGACGCGCCGTGGAGACCGGCGTGGGCGGGCGGGCGGCTACCGAGATCATCGAGGGGCGCAAACGGTTTCCCGTCGTCGTTCGGCTGGCCGAGCCGTATCGGGACGCGCCTGATGTCATCGGGCAATTGTTGTTGAACACGGCATCGGGCGCCCGAGTGCCGCTGTCACAGGTCGCGAAGATCCAGATTGTCGAAGGGCCGGAACGCATCACTCATGAGGACGGGCAGCGGATGATCATCGTGCAGACCAATGTGCGCGGAAGAGATCTCGGTTCGTTCGCCGCCGACGTCCAGCGGGCAGTCGCGACCCGCGTCTCACTGCCGGACGGCTACTTCGTCAGATATAGCGGTCAATTCGAAAACCAGCAGCGGGCAATGCGACGCCTCTCGCTGATCGTCCCGGCCGTGTTGCTGCTGATTCTCGGATTCCTGTACGCGAGCTTTGGCAACGGCAGACAAGCCGTCCTGGTCATGCTCAACGTGCCGTTCGCGCTGGTGGGTGGCGTCGCCGCGCTGTGGCTCCGTCATCTCAATCTGAGTTTGAGCGCAGCGATCGGCTTCATCGCCCTGTTTGGAGTGGCGGTGCTGAACGGCGTCGTCCTCGTCGCGTACATCAATCAGCTTCGCCAGGCCGGGCGGCCACTCGAGGACGCCGTGCGGACGGGCGCTGAAGTGCGGCTGAGGCCCGTCCTCATGACGGCGCTCGTGGCCAGCTTCGGGTTCCTGCCGATGGCGCTTTCGACCAGTCAGGGCGCCGAAGTGCAGCGGCCGCTCGCGACGGTCGTCATCGGCGGTCTTGTGACTTCAACGGCTCTGACGCTCGTGGTGCTCCCTGTGCTTCATGAGTGGTTAGAAGAGCGTTGGCCGAGATGGACAGGCTGGGTCGGGCGAGCGACGCAGCTGCGTTCCGGCGACCAACCCGGCGGAGGCGTCTAGTAACCAGGCGCCTGGAACAGTTTAGAGAATCGTCATTGAGGCGTAGCCGCGTCAGTCGGTGGCCACTGGCATTCCGGCAGAGGGCGAAGTACTCTTAATTTGATAGCGATGGGCGTTCGATTCGTCGCGGGTTTCGTAATCATGGCGCTCTTTGTGACCGCGGGCGTGCCGTGTGCCGGTTGGCAGGGCTCGCCCGAGGCACGGCACGACTGTTGCGAGAAGGGGACGTGCCCCTCCATGCTGCGGAAGACGGTCGATCACGGCGACATTTCTCAGGAAGCCGCAGATCAGTGTTGCGCGAGATCGGAAGAGAAGAGTCAGCGCGATTCCTCACAGCTCGCGTCGGCATCCTTTGCAATTGCGCCGGTCGTCATCATTTCTACCGTCCCCCACGCTGAGCTCGTCCGTCTCGACAGTCTCAACAGTCCTCGCCTCGATCACGCTCCACCTGCACCAGCGTCCATACCCCTCCACGTTTTCCTCTCGGTCTTTCTGGTCTAGACCGCATCGCGTACGCGGCGTGACGTAACGCCGGCCAGAACCCGGCTCGTCGCGACCGCCGACGTCTACCCGCGGCGGCTCAAGTCCGCCTCCGACGTTTCGCAGCTCGTGCGCCTGTAGGTGGCCATGATCAACAGACTGATCGATCTGTCGCTCCGTCATCGGGGCATCGTCATCGCGCTCTACATCGGCCTCGCTTTTGCGGGCTATGCCGCGCTTCGTACCAGCGCCATTGACGCGCTGCCAGATCTGTCCGACAACCAGGTGATCGTTTTCACTGACTGGACCGGACATAGCGCCCAGGAGGTCGAGGATCAGGTCACATATCCGCTGACCGTGAATCTTCAAGGCCTCGCCGGCGTGCGAGTCGTTCGATCGCAGTCGGCGTTCGGTTTTTCGATGATCTACGTCGTGTTTCAGGATGACGTCGATCTGTACTTCGCACGCGCGCGCGTCCTCGAGCGCCTGGGTCTGGTGACCAAGGCGCTGCCAGGCGGCGTCCTCCCGACGTTGGGTCCGGATGCAACCGGCGTCGGACACATCTTCTGGTACACCGTTGAGAGCGACCGGCATTCCCTGCGCGATCTCCGAAGCCTCCAGGACTGGTTCATTCGGTACCAACTCAATGCCGTTCCAGGCGTGGCCGAAGTGGCCTCGGTCGGCGGCACGGTGCAGCAGTACCAGATCGAGGTTGATCCCAATCGACTGAGAAGCTACGGGATTTCACTCCGCGCTGTGCTCGACGCCGTGCGGGACAGCAATGCCAATGTGGGCGGGAATGTCGTCGAGGCGAACGGCGCCTGGTCGATCGTTCGGGGCGTCGGCTTGATCCAGTCCGTCGCGGACATCGAGGACATCGTCGTCCGCGCGCGCGAGGGTGTCCCCGTCTACGTCCGACAGGTGGCTGACGTGAAGGTGGGCGATGCCTTTCGTGTCGCCTCACTCGTCAAAGGCACGCACGAGGCTGTCGGAGGCGTCGTCGTGGCGCGCGCCGGGGTCAACACACAGGAGGTCATCGATGCGGTGAAGGCCCGCATTCTTCAAATTCAGCCGGGCCTGCCGGCCGGAGTCCGCATCCTTCCGTTTTACGACCGTTCCGAGTTGATTGGGAAAGCGGTCGGGACGCTGCGAATCGCGCTGCTGGAAGAAATAGCGCTTGTGACCCTTGCGCACATCGTGTTCCTCCTCCACTTCCGCTCGATCCTGATCGTCACGCTACCGCTGCCGCTGGCGGTGCTGATGTCCTTTCTTGCGATGCGCGCAGCCAACGTGTCATCCAATTTGATGAGCCTGGCTGGTATCGCCATCGCGATCGGTGTGCTGGTCGATGCTGGCATTGTCGTCACCGAGAACGCCTTTCGCCAGGTCGAGCACCGAGGGATCGACCCGCGGGACCGCCGTCGGGTGTGGGAAGCCGTCCGCGACGCGACCCGCCTGGTCGGACGGCCCGTCTTCTTCTCAATGGTGATCATCGTGCTCGCGTTCGTGCCCGTATTCGCACTCACGGGGCAGGAAGGCAAGCTCTTCCACCCGCTCGCGTTCACGAAGACCTTCGCCGTGCTGGCGGCGACCGTGATTGCGGTGACGCTTGTGCCTGTGCTTTGCACGGTGCTGCTTCGCGGCCGGATACACGCCGAAGAGGCCAATCCAGTCATGCGCGTGCTGCGGCGGCTGTATCAGCCAGTGCTCGAAGCCGCGTTGAGATTTCGGCGAGTCACGGTCGGCCTGGCGGTTCTGGCCGTCGTCGGCGCGCTCGCGCTCTCCACGCGAATTGGCAGCGAGTTCATGCCGCCCCTGAACGAGGGCGACCTGATGTTCATGCCGATTGCCGATCCGAGTATCTCGCTCGAGGAAAACACCCGCATTGCGAAGCAGCAGAATGCCGCGCTGTTGGCGTTTCCGGAAGTCGAGTCTGCGGTCGCGAAAGTCGCAAGGGCCGACACGTCAACCGACCCGGCGCCGCTCAACATGACTGAGACCATCGTCCGCCTCAAACCCGCCAACCAGTGGCGGCCTGGCATGACCATCGAGCGGCTTCGCGCGGAGATGGGCAAAGCGGTCGAGCTGCCGGGCGTGAGCACGATTTGGACGATGCCGATCATCAACCGGATCGACATGTTGACGACGGGAATCCGGTCCGAGGTCGGCGTCAAGGTTTTTGGATCGGACTTGTCCGTGCTCGAAACTCTGGCCCGTCGAATCGCCGCAGTCGTGCGGGCGGTTCCGGGCGCCAGGAACGTCTATCCCGAACCGTTGACGAGCGGGCAGTACATCAACGTACGGGTCAACCGAGAAGGGGCCGCGCGCTATGGCCTGAGCGTCGCAGCCGTGCAGGAGGTCATCGAGTACGCCGTCGGCGAAACCGTCGTCGGGACGACCATTGAGGGGCGACAGCGGTTCCCGATCCGCGTGCGCTACGCCGAGCGGTATCGTGCCGATCCGCAGGCGATCGCCGAAACGCTCCTCGTCACGCCCTCCGGTCAGCAGGTGCCTCTGCGCGCGGTTGCCACGATTGAACCGTCGCGAGGGCCGGCGATGATCTCGTCGGAAAACGGTCTGATCGTCGCGACCGTGCTCTTGAACGTTCAGGGTCGCGACGTCGGCACGTTCATTCAAGACGCGCGAACCTCGGTTGCTCGCGAAGTGTCGCTTCCTGCCGGGTACTACATCGGCTGGAGCGGACGCTACGAGAATCAGGAACATGCTCGCAAGCGGTTACTGATCGTCGTGCCGATCGTTCTGGCCGTGATTTTCATCCTGCTGTATTTCACGTACCACTCCGCGCTCGAGGCCTTGCACGTCCTCTTGGCCGTACCATTTGCGCTCACCGGCGGCGTGTTCCTGGTCTGGCTGCTTGGCTACAACTTCTCGGTGGCTGTCTGGGTCGGATTCATCGCGCTGTTCGGGACCGCCGTGCAGACCGCCGTCGTGATGGTGATCTACCTGGAGGAGGCGGTCGCGCGTCGCCGCGCAGCCGATGGCGGACGTCTCTCACGCGACGCGCTTCGCGAGGCGGTCATCGAGGGGGCCCTCCTGCGCCTCCGCCCGAAAGTCATGACCGTCTCGACCGTCGTCGCGGGCTTGTTGCCGATCATGTGGAGCACGCGTGTCGGCGCGGAGGTCATGAAGCCGCTCGCCGCGCCGGTGCTCGGCGGCATGGTCTCGTCGCTGCTGCTCGTCCTCGTGGTAACGCCCGTCATCTTCTCCTGGTTACGCGAGCGCGAGATCGATCGCGAGCCGCATGTAACAGATGTAGGCCGGGGCTTTAGCCCCGGCGACAAGCCGGCGATTCTGAAGACCCCGCCACGGTC
>JBLNGH010000351.1:0-2984 GCA_050264575.1 Acidobacteriota bacterium
GTTACGGCTGCCCCGCCGTCGGCGGCGTCGGCCGCTCCGGCGGCGTCTTGATGTCGTTGAAGTTCAGCAGCGTGTTGAACAGCATGTTGAACTCGCCCCAGTTCTGCCACCGATAGATCGGATTGGTCGCAAAGAGCAGCACGCGGCCGGTAGCCACAGGCATGTCGACGATCGCCGGGCGCATGCGGATCTCATTCGGATTGCGCATCAACCCGCTCAGCACACCGGCCTCGCCGCCCGTGTACCGCATCAGCGTCGCGCGATCGCGCTCCTGCTCGGCGACCGTCAGCAGCGGGCCGTTGACGTACTTCACCGGGACTTTCGTCCTGGTGTAGCCGTAGAAGATCGGATGATCGGGCTTGAGAATCTCCGCCTCGACAATCGGCCGTGGCGCGTAGAACTGCGGAGACGTCCTCGAGGCCTCCACGTCGTCCACGATGCCGAAGTCCGGCGGGAAGTAGCTTGCCATTCCCAGGGTGATCACCAGGCCTCCCTGCTGCAGGAACTTCTGGAACTCCAGCACGCCTTCGAGGCCCATGCCGCCGCGGATGTCTTCCGACTCGCCGTAGACACCGAGATTCTTGTACCGATCTGTCTTCGTATACGCGAGGGGCTTCCCCTTCACATCGATGTCGTACACGATGGCTTTCCCGCTGAAGCCCTGGCTGGGAACGAGGACCACGTCGTAATCGCGGCGGAGGTTGCCCTGGCGGACGCGCTCCTTGTAGATCAGGTCGTACGGTACCTCGAACTTGTCGAACGCGTGCCTGACCCAGCCGGGATCCTGTGTCGAGCCCCACGTGCTGTAGAGCGCGATGCGCGGTATGTCCAGATCGTGCATCGGCACGTCGGGGGCGGTCGCGAGTGCCGTTGCCACGAGGCCGAGCGACTCAACTTCCTTTCGCACGCGGTCGCCGCTCGCGCCCGCGTCGATCACGAGCGATCCGGCGGGAAACTCCCGGTCACCGGCCTTGAATGACTTGCCGGCGGCGCGCACCGTGAGGTCCTTCAGGCGGTATCGCAGCGTGATCAGGTTGTTGGATCCGTTGTGCACGACGGCGACGACGCTGCCGGTTCCGGCCACCGTCCCTGAGGGCTTGTAGTCGCGCACGGGTTCCGCAGGCGCGTCGAGCGCGGCCCGATCGCCGATCTCCTTCACGTCAACCTGCGCCATCAGCCCCATGGTCCAGCCGCTGTCGTCGTAGGTCTGGAGCGCCGGGTCAGGATAGTTCTGCTTCTCGAGCAGGATCTTCGCGAGGCGCCAGTACGGCTGCCCGCCCTTCACGATGAAGGACCCGGAGGGGAACGTGCTGTCTTTCAGCTTCAGTTCCGTTCTGGTCCGGCCGACCTCGATGCCCTGCAACCGCAGGATGTTCACCACGAACGCGACGCGGGTCTGGTCCGGCTGGCCCCCGGGGATCACGTACGCGTAAGGCGCTTCCTTCTTGCCGGCCTCCACCGAGTGCAGGCTCTTCAAATAGAAGTTCTCGAGGACGATGTTCGGGAAGGCGGACGCGAGCTGGAGGCCGCTGAGCACGCCGGTCTCCGCGTAATTAATGTTGTTGCGCATCGACCAGACCACGTCCTTGTACGGTGGCATCGGACGGTACCACTCGCGCGACACCTGCGAACCGCGTCCGCCCCCGCCCCCGCCGAACGGGTTTTCGCGCGCGATGGTCCGCTTCATCGTGGTGGCGCCGCCGTTGTTGAACACCTCATACATCCGCATCATCGCGTTGTGGTTGTACGCCATCGAGCCGAGGTAGCCGGGCGACCACGAGTCCATGAATCCGTGCGTCCACACGCCTGGCATGCCGTACTTCGTCATCTGCGCCATCTCGAAGTTGGCGAACCACGGCATCTCGCCGTAGAGGATCGGGTCGAAGTTGGGATTCTGGGGTGCCTGGCCGCTGTAGGTGTAGAGGAATGGAATCGACTCGTGGAGCTCGTGGACGATCGGCGCTTTCCACTGCATGTACCAGTCGAGCAGTGCGCGCATCGTCACCTGCGAGAAGTTGATGTCGCGATTGTTGTCGTGGAGCACGTACTTGCCCCAGTAGGGAGGCCCCGCGACGCGATCGTTCTCGTCCTCGATGTCGATCAGGTGGCGGTAGTACCAATCGACGTAGCGGTCGCGGCCATCCGGATCGGCGACCGGCGTGATCGTCACGATCACGTTGTTCCGGATCTGTTTGATGAGCGGCGAATCCTCGACAGCAAGGCGGTAAGCCAGCTCCATCAGCATCTCGGAGTGACCGGTCTCCGCGCTGTGTAGCCCGCCCATGAGGTGGTAGACGGGTTTCGCCTTCGCGATGATCTCCCGCGCCTGCTGATCAGAAAGCGATCGCGGGTCGGCGAGATCGTTCAGGTACTGGCGGTACTGGTCGAGCGCACGGATGTTCTCTTCCGACGAAACGTAGACAATGACGTAGTCGCGTCCTTCATCGGTCTTGCCGATCGACTGGACCTTGACCCGCGGCGACTTCGACGCGAGCGTGCGGTAGTAGTTGACGATGTCAGGGTAGTAGGTGAGCTTCTTCGGCGCGCCGATGTAGTAGCCGAGGAGGTCCTTCGGTTGCGGCACCGCGGTGGACGTGGGCAGGTGGTCGACAAGCGGGCTGACGAATTCCGGTCGCGTCGTCCATTCCTTCACCGCCTGCGCGAAGCCCGCGTCCTGAGGTTGGGCCGGGTCCCGCGTCTGGAGCACGCTCTGCTGCGCGGCGGTGCCGGCCGCGAGCGCCACGATGACGGGCAGGGCCAGAAGGGCCGAACGACGCGTCCCGACCATACTTAACTCCTTGCAGGTGTGTGAAATGGCGTGACAGGGCAGGCAGAACGTCCCCCGGGCGCCTTGAGTTGGCGCCCCGTTCAAGCCTATAAATGCCCCCTATGATTCACGTTGCCGCAATCCGTATGCAGCAGTTTGGCGTCGCATTCTATCAGGCTTCCCTGAGCGCCAAGGACATCGACAAGCTGGTTCGCTT
>JBLNGH010000352.1:0-12020 GCA_050264575.1 Acidobacteriota bacterium
CGTCGCGCAACGCACGATAGGCGAAGGCGACAGGGCCCTTGTTGGCCGTGATCACGTGCGCCCCCGCGCCAAATGCGGCCCGAACATGGCCGATGGCCGGCTCGCCAGACCGGATGTCCAGCGTCGTCGTCTCAACTACTACGCGGGCCTCGGCGCCCTGGGAGCGTAGTCGCGAGATCCACTCCAGCGCCGAAGGCACGGACGCCGGCCCAAACGCGCCGCCTTTGGCACGGATTTCCGCGGCTCGAATTGCGTCGAGGCCCGCTTCATCGAACACGCCGCCGTGGCGCTGCGTGACAATCCCCACAACCACCGGTTCGATTGATAGATCTTGCAGCGCGGGCCGCGATTCTTCCAGAAGATGGACGAACCGCCGCGCGACGTGTCCGAATCCCACGAAGAGCAAGGCAACTTTCATGAGCGGGGCGTAAAGTGTAGCTGAGGGGGACGGGATGCTTCGATTCGGACTGGCCGTGATCTGCGCGACGCTCGGCGTCGCGGCCGCGAGCGCGCAGACGTCATCGCCGCAGGAACCGCCGGTAATCGTGGCGCAGGGCGAGGCGACCGTGCGGCAGGCGCCCGACGTGGCCTGGGTTCAGATTGCCGTCGAGGCGCGCGGCGCCAAACCCGAAGAGGCGCGCCAGAAGGCCGCCGACGCCATGGCGGCCGTGCTCGGCACGCTCAAGGCGACGGTGCCGCCGGCCAACATCCGGACGTCCAGCCTGGCCGTGACCCCTGAAATGGACTACACGCCGGCGACCGGCTCGAGGCTCAAGGGATATCTCGCCAGAAATCAGGTCGAGGTGCGGGTCGACAATCTGGATCTGCTGTCGAAAGTCATGGATGCGTCGGTGGCATCCGGCGCGACGTCGATCAGCGGCCTGCGATTCGACGTGAAGGCGCGCGCGCAGGTCGAACGTGAAGCGCTCCGGAGCGCGGTGCAGGACGCGACCGAGCGCGCCCAGGCGATCGCCGCCGGTGCCGGCCGCGCGCTCGGTCCGATTCTTCGGCTGCAGGAACAACGCATTTCGAGCGCGCCGTACCGCGTGGCCATGGGCGGCGCCGGCGGTGGAGGCCGTGGAAGCGCAACAGAGACGCCGATCAATCCGGGTGAGATCGAGATTCGCGCGATTGTTGTGCTCACGGCTGCGATCAAGTGATGGAAGCCCGTCTCGTTCTCATTGTCCTTCTCCTCTCGCTGCCGGCGGTTGCTGCCGGCCAGATGGGCCCGCCGGGACCGCCGTCGATCGTCACGCGCGGTCAGGCGATGCTGAAGCGCGCGCCCGATCAAGCGTGGGTGACGATCGCGGCTGAAACGCGGGCGGCGACTCCCGCCGAAGCGCAGCGGCTGGCGGCCGATGCCATGACGTCCGTCCAGACGGCGCTGAAAAAAGCAGGCGTCGCGACCGACCAGATGAAGACGACCGGATACTCGCTCCAGCCGGACATCGACTACTCGGGCGGCCGCTCGCGTGTGCGCGGCTACATCGCCCGCAATCAGATCGAGGTTCGGGTGGACGCGCTCGAACGTGTGGGCGCGGTGATCGACGCCGCCGGCGCGTCGGGGGCGACGTCAATGGCGGGTCTGCGGTTCGATCTCAAGGATCGCGGCGCCGTCGAGCGCGAAGCCCTGGCGCTTGCAGTGCAGGACGCGATGGCCCGCGCCAAAGCGATCGCCGCCGGGGCCGGCGCCACGCTCGGTCCCATCATCCGGATCGACGAGCTTGGTGAGATTCCCCGGCCGGTCCCGTACATGACGATGCGCACCGAGACCGCGCAGGCAAGCGCGCAGACGCCGGTCACTCCGGGTGAAATCGAGATTCAGGCGACTGTGACGCTGACGGTGGCGATTGCCGGCAAGTAGCGCGGATTGGTTCCTGAATCCGCGAGAGTCGCGCGCCAAACCGCACAGCCCAGACCATGAATGCCAAAAGCACACATGAAGAGCATGAAGGACATGAAGGTCATGAAGGAGATCCTGAGGCTAAAACCTTCGGACCTTTGAAAGAAATTCAAGCGATCTTCTGGTTACGCCAGGCGCTCTTTTCCGTCGGGCGGCTCTGACAGCAGCGTCAGTTCAGGCTTCTCGACCCGGCGCACCTGCAGCCGCAGCGGCTCGGGCACTTCGAGATCTTTCGTCGACATCACCCCAAGATCCTTGAAGCGTCTCGCGCCGGGCAGCACTTTTTGTTCGAGCGAGCCGATGAACCTGTCGTAGCTCTCCGCGGCCTGCTTGATGTTCCTGCCAACGCCGCCCAGGTGGTCGACCATCGTCGCGAGGCGATCGTAGAGCTCGCGGCCGATCTGCCGAATCTCTTCCGCGTTATCGGCCAGTTGCCGCTGCTTCCAGCCGTAGGAGACGGCTTTGAGCAGCGCGAGGAGCGTCATCGGTGTCGCGAGAATGACGCGCGCGGTCGCCGCCTGCTCGAGGAGCATGCTGTCCTGCTCGAACGCGGCGGCGAGGAGCGGTTCGAGCGGCAGGAACATCACCACGAATTCCGGCGCCGGCTCGAACTGCTTCCAGTATTCCTTGGCGCCGAGCGTGCGGACGTGCTCGCGAATCTGTCGCGCGTGCGCCGACAGCAGCTCCTGACGCTCCACTTCGCTGCGCGCGTTCGTCGACGCGAGATATGCCTCGATCGGGACTTTCGAGTCGATGACGATGCTGGTGTCGCCGGGAAGCTTGACGACGAGGTCCGGCGTCTGGCGGCTGCCTTCATCGTTGGTCGCGGCTTCCTTCTCGATGAAGTCGCACTGCTGGAGCATGCCGGCCAGCTCGACGATCCGCCGGAGCTGCACTTCGCCCCACTTGCCGCGCACGTTGGGCGACCTGAGCGATCGCGACAGGCCGTCCGCCGCGGCGCGAAGCTGTTCCTGCGCGTGCGCCAGCGAGCCGAGCTGTGAGGCGACCTCGCGGAACGACCCCTCGCGGGCCTTGTCGACCTGCGCCAGCTGCGTCTGAACTTTGTCGAGAGTCTCGCGGACCGGCTGGAAGAGCTGGCCGGCGTCGTGGAGGAAATCCTGCCGGTTTTCCCTCAGCGCCGATCGCGCCAGCGCATCGAAGGCGTCGCGGAGCTGCGCCTGATTCTGCGCCAGCGTCTCGCGCTGTTCGTCCAGCGACCGCTCCGCGGCGTCGCGCTCGGCGGCGAGCCGCGCGGTGTCGCGGATGAGGGCCTGTCGATCGCGCATCCACAGCAGGCCGACGACGCCAGCTCCGCCAAACAGCGCGAGAAGGACAAGGACCGGTGAGTCGAGCATCCTGGAGTTCTATGATGCCGGCGTGACAGGGGCGGTCACACCCCTCCGTATCGGCGCCTTCGATCGTCTCCGGGGACTCATTATGGTCCTGATGGCGATCGATCACGCGAGCTTTTTCATCGCCCGCGTCCATCCGTCCGAGAATTGGGCGTTCGGCCCGCCCTACTACGCGTCCACGACGGCGTTCATCACGCGCTGGATTACACACCTTTGCGCACCCGGGTTCTTTCTTCTGATGGGTGCGGGAATGGCGCTGTTTGCCGCTTCACGGCGCCAGGCCGGCTGGAGTGACCGCCGGATCACGAGGTATTTCGTGACCCGCGGGCTCCTGCTGCTCTTCATCCAGCACTTCGTCGAGAATCCTGCCTGGCTCCTCGGAGTCTTGTCGGCGAGTCCCGACCTGCCCCCGCTTGCGCCGGTGCCTGGCGACAGCAGCGATGTCTACACCGTGTTTGCCGTGATCACTGCCCTTGGCGTTTCCATGATTGTGTGGGGACTTCTCATTCGCACGTCTAGCCCGGTCGTCAGTGCGATCAGCGTCCTGGCTCTTGCCAGCAGCATGTTCATGACACCAGGACCGGAACACGCGAAAGACGCCTACTCGTTGCCGATGCGGTTGCTCTTCATCCCGGGTCAGAGCTCGTTCGTGGAGGTTGCGTATGCCGTGGTTCCGTGGCTCACACCGGCGGGTCTCGGTGTCCTGCTCGGCCGCATCGTTCGCCGCGAGCCGGCGTTCCTGGAGCGGCGCGCGGCGCTGGCCGGTGCGTTTCTCATTGCGGGGTTCATCGCGCTCCGTGCGGCGGGATTCGGCGATTATCACGCGGCGCCGCCGGGGTTCATCGGGTTTCTCAGCCTGACGAAATACCCGCCGAGTCTCGACTTCCTGACGATCACGCTCGGGATCGATCTGGTTCTGCTCGGTGCCCTCGCTCGATGGCAGAGGGTGCTCAGCGGTCCGGTGCAGGTCTTCGGGCAGGCGCCGCTGTTTTTCTATCTGGTGCATCTCTACGTCTTCGGCGCGCTCAGCTGGCTGTTCCGGCACGGGACGTCGTTCGGCGTCATGTATGCCGTGTGGCTCGGCGCGCTCGTCGCCATCTACCCGGCGTGCGTCTGGTATGCGCGCTTCAAGTCCGGGAAGCCGATCGAGTCGGTCTGGCGGTTGTTGTAGGGGTTGTAAGACCTCGGGTTTCGTGAGCTACATTTCGACTGTGAGAAACGCATCGCCAACGACACCCGAGGTCGTCCGCTACGCCCGGCAGACGGCCCTGCCCGAGTTCGGGGAAAAGGGACAGGCACGGTTGGCGCGCGGGCGGGTGTTGATTGTCGGCGTGGGCGGACTGGGATCGCCGGCGGCGATGTATCTGGCAGCCGCAGGCGTGGGCGCGCTGGGACTCGTCGACTTCGACGCCGTGGACGAGTCGAATCTGCACCGCCAGATCATCTACGGCACTCCGGACGTCGGCCGCCCGAAGCTTGCCGCCGCGGCCGAGCGTCTGCAAGCGATCAATCCTCACGTGGCGATCGAGCTTCACGAAGAGCCGCTCGGCGTCGCGAACGCCCGTCGCCTCGTCGATGCCTACGACGTCGTCGTCGACGGGACCGACAATTTTCCAACCCGGTATCTGGTCAATGACGCTTGCGTCATGACGCGGACGCCGAACGTCTACGGAAGCATTTTTCGATTCGAAGGGCAGGCCGCCGTTTTTGCGGTTGAAGGCGGCCCATGCTACCGCTGCCTGCACCCCGAGCCGCCGCCGGCCGGCCTGATTCCCAGCTGCGCCGAGGGAGGCGTGCTCGGTGTGCTGCCGGGGATCATCGGGACCGTTCAGGCGACGGAAGCGATCAAGCTGTTGACCGGTATCGGGCAAGCACTCGTCGGCCGGCTCCTCCTGTATGACGCGCTCGTCATGCGTTTCAGGCAGGTGGTGCTGCAGCGCGATCCCGAGTGTCCCGTCTGCGGCGACCGACCGACGATCCGCGAACTGACTGCGTACGATCAGGTGTGCGCTCCCGGCGACCCGGCCGACCTCTCGGCCGAGCAGTTTCGCGACTGGCGCCGGGCCGGACGAGAACACACGCTGATCGACGTGCGGGAGCCCTTCGAGCACGCGCAGGCACGTATCGACGGATCGGTCCTCATTCCATTGGGATCGCTCGAAAGCCGGCTGACGGACGTGCCGCGCGATCGCCCGGTCGTCGTCCACTGCCAGTCCGGGGGGCGCAGCTCCACGGCTGCTGACATCCTGCGACGGCACGGCTACGTCGCGCACAACCTCCTGGGGGGTATCCGCGCGTGGAAGGCCATCGAGCCGTAATACCAAGCCAACTCTTTTAAAAACAGCAGTTTAGAGGCATGATTCGGAGCAACATTCCGAGTCGCCGAAGCTTGCACCTGGACCGCTCAGGCATTAAAATGGACTGCTTAGGTCGGATATCGGTTTCCGGGCCTAGCGCGATGGGGACGCGCCGGAATGTTGAGACTGTCGAAAAAGGCGGATTACGCGCTGCTGGCGCTGAGACACCTGGCTGCGCATGCCGACCGCAACGCGGTTTCGGCGCGCGAGCTGGCGGAAACGTACGACATTCCGCCGGAGCTGCTGGCCAAGGTCCTTCAAAGGCTGGTTCACGCCCACCTGCTCGAGTCGCATCAGGGCACGCGCGGAGGCTACGTGCTCAGCCGCCCGGCTGCGGCGATGTCTGTCGCCGAGGTCATCCAGACCATCGACGGGCCGCTCACCGTGACCGCCTGCTCGGAGGTGGATCACAGCTGCGATCAGTTTGCGAAGTGCAACATCCGGGATCCGCTGTGGCGCATCAAGGATCGGATCGTCTCGGCGCTGTCGGCGACGTCGGTCGCCGATCTGGCAGCCGACATGGCGACGCCGGGAGCGGTACCCGTCGCGGTTGTCAGGAAGTAAGGCGAGCACTGAGGAAACATGATCACCGTGACTGAAAACGCGGCCGCTCAGATTCGGAAGCTGCTCGAAAAGCAGCACGTCGAGGCCAGCGGCCTGCGCGTCGGCGTCAAGGCGGGCGGGTGTTCGGGTTTCGAGTACGTGTTCGTCTGGGAGGCGGCGCCGCGGCAGGACGATCTGGTCTTTGAATCGGCCAACGGCGTGCGGGTCTGGATCGATCCGCGGAGTCACCGGCTGCTCGACGGCACGACGCTCGATTACGACACGAGCCTGCTCAGCCGGGGGTTCATTTTCGAGAATCCGCACGCGAAGAGCACCTGCGGGTGCGGAACGTCATTTACTGTGTAGGGCGGCCCTTCAGGGCCGCCACAGTCGCCGGGCCCTGAAGGCCCGGCCGACAGCGGTTAGCAGCTATGTCGACATCCACTGAAACCATCGAACAGCTCGCGACACGCGAGTACAAGTACGGCTTCGAGACCGAGGTCGAGGCGGAGACGTTTCCTCCCGGTCTCGACGAGTCCGTCATCCGGCGGCTCTCGGCGATCAAGCAGGAGCCTGACTGGCTGCTCGACTTCCGTCTGAAGTCGTTCCGCACGTGGCTCGAGATGAAAGAGCCGACCTGGCACAACCTGAAGATCCAGCCGACCGACTATCAGGCCATCAGCTACTACTCGGCGCCGCGGAAGAAGCCGGCGTTGAAGAGCCTCGACGAGGTCGATCCGGAAGTGCGGCGCACCTTCGAGAAGCTCGGCATCCCGCTCGACGAACAGAAGCTGCTCGCGGGCGTCGCGGTCGATGCCGTCTTCGACAGCGTCTCGGTCGCGACGACCTTTCGCGAGAAGCTGGCCGAGCTCGGCATCATCTTCTGCTCGTTTTCAGAGGCCGTGAAGGATTACCCGGATCTCGTGCGGAAGTATCTCGGATCGGTCGTGCCGTACACCGACAACTTCTACGCGACGCTCAACTCGGCTGTTTTCAGCGACGGGTCGTTCGTCTACGTGCCGAAAGGCGTGCGGTGTCCGATGGAGCTGTCGACCTACTTCCGCATCAACGCGCGGAACACGGGGCAGTTCGAGCGGACGCTCATCATCGCCGACGAGGGCGCGTACGTCAGCTATCTCGAGGGATGCACGGCGCCGATGCGCGACGAGCATCAGCTGCATGCCGCGGTGGTCGAGCTCGTGGCCCTCGACGGCGCGACGATCAAATACTCGACCATTCAGAACTGGTATCCGGGCGACAAAGACGGCAAGGGCGGCATCTACAACTTCGTGACGAAGCGCGGGAAGGCGCTTCGCAACGCGAAGATCACGTGGACGCAGGTGGAGACCGGCTCGGCGATCACGTGGAAGTATCCGAGCTGCATCCTGCAGGGAGACAATTCGGTCGGCGAGTTCTACTCCGTCGCGACCACCAACAACTGGCAGCAGGCCGACACCGGCACGAAGATGATCCATCTCGGCCGGAACACGCGCAGCACGATTGTCTCGAAGGGGATCTCGGCGGGCCACGGCCAGAACACGTATCGCGGCGCCGTGCGCATCGGCCGGAACGCGACGCACGCCCGCAACTACTCGCAGTGCGACTCGCTGCTCATCGGCGATAAGTGCGGCGCCCACACGTTCCCGTATCTCGAGATCAAGAACACGTCGGCGCGAGTGGAGCACGAAGCGTCCACCTCGAAGATCGGTGAGGACCAGATTTTCTATTGCCGCCAGCGCGGCATCGCGACCGAAGACGCCGTGAACATGATCGTGAGCGGCTTCTGCAGGGAAGTCTTCCGGGAGCTGCCGATGGAGTTCGCGGTCGAGGCGCAGAAGCTGCTGTCGATCAGTCTCGAGGGATCGGTCGGGTAAACGTAGGCCGGGGCTTCAGCCCCGGCGATTCATGCCGGGCCTGAAGGCCCGGGCTACAAGGGACGGTTCATGCTGCTCGAAGTGAAAGACCTTCGCGTCCGCGCGGAGGACAAGGAGATTCTGAAAGGCCTGTCGCTGTCGGTCGATGCGGGCCAGGTGCACGCCATCATGGGTCCGAACGGCTCGGGCAAGAGCACGCTGGCGCGCGTGCTCGCCGGCCATCCCGGATACGAGGTCGTCAGCGGCTCGATTACTTATGACGGGAAAGATCTGCTCGCCCTGCAGCCGGAAGAGCGGGCGCGCGAAGGCGTGTTCATGGCCTTCCAGTATCCGGTCGAGATCGCCGGGATCAACAACACCTACTTTCTGAAGGCCGGGCTCAACGCCATCCGGAAGCACCGCGGCGAGCAGGAGCTCGACGCCGTCGAGTTCATGCAGCTCGTGCGCGCGAAGGCGAAGGCGCTCGAGATCGATCAGGCGATGCTCACGCGATCGGTCAACGAAGGATTCTCGGGCGGGGAGAAGAAGCGCAACGAGATCTTCCAGATGGCCGTGCTCGAGCCGCGTCTGGGGATCCTGGACGAGACCGATTCAGGCCTCGACATCGACGCGCTCAAGATCGTCGCGCACGGCGTGAATGCGCTGCGAAGCCCCGACCGCGCCATCGTGGTCGTCACCCACTACCAGCGCCTCCTCAACTACATCGTCCCGGACATCGTGCACGTGCTGAACGATGGACGTATCGTGCGGTCCGGCGGCAAGGAGCTGGCGCTCGAGCTCGAGGAAAAGGGCTACGGCTGGACCGACGCGCCGGCGGCCGCCGTGGGGTCGCGATAATGGCGGTGGCCGAGCGTCACGAGTCGTACGTCTCGAGCTTCGAGGCGTTTTGCCGCGGACCCGAGGCGGGGCCGGAGTGGCTGCGCGCCGGCCGTGAAGCGGCGTTCGCCAGATTTCTCGATCGCGGATTTCCGACGACGCGGGACGAGGAATGGCGGTTTACGAACGTCGCGCCGATTGCCGGCACGTCATTCGAGCGGGCCCGGACGACCGCGATCTCGCGCGAGGTCCTCGCAGCGCTGTCCTTCCGCGCCGAAGCGGCCGCCGAAATCGTGGTCGTCAACGGCCGTCTGTCGCGAACGGTGTCCTCACTCGACGCACTGCCGGCCGGCGTGACCGTGAAGAGCCTGCGCGAACACTGGCAGACGTCGGCTCGTCCGGACGATGACCCGGCGAAGGGCCGCAACGGCGCACCGGCCGCGACGGTCTTTGCCGACCTGAACTTCGCGTTCGCCGAGGACGGGATCGTCATCGACGTCGCGCCGAAAACGATCGTGGCGTCGCCGATCCACGTGCTCTTCGTTTCCGTCGGCGGGCCGGTGCCGGCGATGGTGTCGCCGCGGTTGATCGTCACGGCCGGAGATCAATCGCAGGTGTCGATCATCGAAAGCTATGCCGGGACCGGCGACGGCGTGACGTTTGCGAACGCGGTGACCGATCTTCGCGTCGGGCCGAACGCGATCGTCGATCACGTCAAGATTCAGCGCGAGCGGGCCACCGCCTTTCACCTCGCGCAGATGTCCGCCCGCGTGGACCGGGCGGGCACGTTGACGTCGCACGCGATCACGTTCGGCGGGCGGATCGCCCGCAACGACATCTTTGCGGTGCTCGACGGCGAGGGCGCCGAATGCGTGCTGAACGGCCTCTACGTCGCCGATGGCGAGACGCTGGTCGATACCCACACGACGATCGATCACGCCAAACCGCACTGTCCGAGCCACGAGCTGTACAAAGGCATTCTCGACGGCCGCGCGAAGGCGGTGTTCAACGGCAAGATCATCGTGCGTCCGGACGCCCAGAAGACCGACGCCAAGCAGACGAACAAGGCGCTGCTGCTGACCGACGATGCGCAGATCAACACGAAGCCGCAGCTCGAGATCTTCGCCGACGACGTGAAGTGCACGCACGGGGCGGCGATCGGCCAGCTCGACGAGGACCAGATGTTCTACCTGCGGGCGCGCGGGATCGCCGAGGTGGACGCGCGCAACCTGCTGATCCACGCCTTTGCGGCCGACGTGCTGTCGGGCGTCAAGGTGGACGGGGTGCGGGAGCGGACGATGCGATGGCTCGAGGAAAAGCTCAGGCTGCCTCAGGCCTGACGGAGGGCAAAGGGCAGAGGTTAGAGGGATGATGCAGTCTTTGTCCACGGTCTTCAACGTCTCCGCGATCCGCGCGGACTTTCCGGCGCTGGCCCAGCAGGCGCACGGCCGGCCGCTCGTCTATCTCGACAACGCGGCGACGACGCAGAAGCCCAGGCAGGTAATCGAGGCGCTGCGCCGGTACTACGAGCGCGACAACGCGAACGTGCACCGCGGCGTCCACATGATGAGCGAGCGCGCGACGGAAGCGTACGAAGGCGCGCGCGAAAAGATCCGCGCGTTCGTGAACGCCGCGTCGGTGCATGAGATCGTCTTCACTCGCAACGCGACCGAAAGCATCAACCTCGTGGCGCGCGCCTGGGGCGACGCCAACGTGCGCGCCGGCGACGAAGTGCTCATCACGGCGATGGAGCACCACTCGAACATCGTGCCCTGGCAGCTCCTCTGCGCGCGGACCGGGGCGACGCTCAAGGTCGCGCCGATCGACGATCGCGGCGACCTGCTCATGGACGATCTGGCGCGTCTGATCACATCGAAGACGAAGATCGTCGCGGCGGCGCATCTCTCGAACGCGCTCGGGACGATCAATCCGGTGGCGGAGATCGTCGCCCTGGCTCGCCGGGCCGGCGCTGCCGTGCTCATCGACGGATCGCAGGCCGCGTATCACATGGCGGTCGACGTCGCGGCGCTCGGCGCCGACTTCTACGTCTTCACCGGCCACAAGCTGTACGGTCCGACCGGTATCGGGATTCTGTACGGCCGTGAGACCGTGCTCGACGCGATGCCGCCGTTTTTGGGCGGCGGCGACATGATTCGCACCGTGACGTTCCAGGGAAGCACCTGGAACGATCTCCCCTACAAGTTCGAGGCGGGAACACCGAACATCGCCGGCGCCGTCGGGCTCGGCGCGGCCGTCGACTACGTCCGCGGCATCGGGTTCGACGCCATCCAGCCGCACGAAGCCGCGCTGGTCGCGCGCGCCACGGCGGCGCTCGAGAGCGTGCCGGGCGTCCGCATCGTAGGCACCGCGCGACGGAAGGCGAGCGTCGTGTCGTTCGTGATGGACGGCGTGCATCCGCACGACATCGGGACGATCGTCGATCGCGAAGGCGTCGCCATCCGCACCGGCCATCATTGCGCGCAGCCCGTGATGGACCGGTTCGGGATTCCGGCGACGGCGCGCGCGTCGTTTGCGATGTACAACACGCTCGAAGAGGTCGACGCGCTCGTCGCGGCCCTGGGCCGCGTACGCGCGCTTCTGGGATAGCCGTGGGAATCTTCTCGTTCCTGACACGTGATCGAGACGCCGATCCTCAGAATCCCGATCCCACCGGCGACGTGACGCCGCGCGTCGACGACGCGTCCGTCGCGGCTCCGGCGGCGGACCAACCGGACCTCGCGGCGCCGCCGTCGAGCTGGGACGGATTCGACACGAGCGCGCTCACCGCGCCGCCGGCGGAGACCGCCGGCGACAAGCCGAACATCGGGCCGATGGATCCGGCGCAGACCGCGGCGCTGCAAGGCCCGATCGTCGAGGTGTTGAAGACGGTCTTCGATCCGGAGATTCCGGTCGACATCTACGAGCTCGGTCTCATCTACGACATCATCGTCGACGCCGAGCGTCGAGTGCTGGTGAAGATGACGCTCACGAGCCCGGCGTGCCCGTCGGCGCAGCAATTGCCGAGCGAGGTCCGGTACAAGGTGAAAGCCGTCGAGGGCGTCACCGACGCGTGGGTGGAGATCGTGTGGGATCCCCCGTGGGACAAGGACCGGATGTCGGAAGCGGCGAAACTTTCGCTCGGATTCTTTTAGTGTCTGAAGCCTTGCAGGTCCTC
>JBLNGH010000353.1:0-4826 GCA_050264575.1 Acidobacteriota bacterium
AGGTACTTCATGGTCCGCCTCGCAGGACTGGGGATGTCCCACTCTACTGCGGCGCGGATTTGGAAACCAATCCGCGCTACGAGCGTAGACGAACCTCGGAACTCCAGAACCCCGGAACCGACAGTGCTCTCAGGTACTTTCTTTTCCCAGGACTCTCATGATGGCGGACGCGATCTTCCGCCACTCACTTTCTTCGTGCACGAGTTCGCGGGCGGCCCCGGCGCGTGAGCACGTAGAAGCGCGCGCGCCGGTTGTTCGTCGACGTGCCCCACTCGGCGTCGATGAAGCCGCGCTCCTCGAGCCGTTGAAGCGCCGGGTACAGCGCGCCGTGATCGACGATCAGCACGTTCTCAGATTCGGCTTTGATGGCCCGGGCGATGCCCTGACCGTGCTGCGGGCCGAAGATGAGCGTCCGCAGGATCAGCAGATCCAGCGTGCCCTGGAGGTGCGCGCTGTGCGCGCGGTCGGGGGCGGCGGGGGCATGATGGATCCGCAATGGATCGCGTTCGCAACGCCGGTCGCGATCATTCTGGCCGCCGGCGCGCTCGCGACGTGGATCCCCTCGCGCCGGGCGCTCAGGATCGATCC
The DNA here is from genome assembly GCA_050264575.1 of Acidobacteriota bacterium. Classification (GTDB taxonomy): domain Bacteria; phylum Acidobacteriota; class Vicinamibacteria; order Vicinamibacterales; family SCN-69-37; genus DASQFI01. The sequence continues at coordinate 589 of JBLNGH010000353.1, forward strand.
GGTCATTGTGTTGAGAGCTCAGTAAGCTGGAAAGCCGGAAAGCTCGAAATCCGGAGAGCCTCATCAATGCGCAAGAGAGTCATCGTCAACGACAAGATGCAGCGCGGATACGTGTACTACCGCACGGAGCCGGCCGGCCGGAATTTCGCGCCCGGGTTCACGCCTGAGCTGACGCCGAAGCAGATGCTTCGACTTGGCGTGTTCGGCGGGAAGTACATGACCGATTGCCGCCGGGAGTTTCCACGAGGCTGGTTCACGCACGCGAAGCTCTGCGCGGCCAGGCACGACGCGCGCCTGAACTGCTTCGGCGTCAACGCCTCGCAGTCGCTGGCCGAGTGGCGGCGGAAGGGGTGGATCCGTCCTCAGGATCCGCGAGGCTGGTTCCAGTGGTACTGCCGGTACTTCATGGGTCGCCGGAGCGCCGACGACGCCCGGCAGATTCGGCGATGGCGCGCCATCCGCCGCCACGTGACGGCGATTCAAAGGAACTGCGACACGCGCGATCTCGAGTGCCGGCGAAGGCAGCGGCAGGCGGCACTGCATTGGGCGTACGATAGCCGGAGAATCTGAAGCCCGACATGATTCGCCTGCTCCAACTCTCGACATGCCTGGCGCTCGTCGCCGGCGTCCAGAATCCGGCGCCGAAATTCATCACCGGCACGTTCAACGAGAACCTGACGAGCGAGGGGATGGCGCAGATCGAGCTGCGGCTGTCCACCTCCCGTGACTTACCGGGGATCGACGACGACGATCGCGTGTTCAAGGCGAACACGCCGCAGTTCCGGCCGCCGGGCGCTCCGGACGGGCTGGCCGTGGCGTTCGTCGAGACGAAAACCGGAACGCTGCTCTTCGTCGACGTGGACAGGGATGGGCGGTTCACCGAACGTGAACGGTTCGAGTACGGGACGGCGACGCAGCCTGTTCCCCCGCGCGAGGTGACCATCGACCTCCCGCCGGTCCACCCCGGCGACCCGACGATCGCCTTCCGCTGTCGCGTCGTCGGCCTGGTGCAGCACTTCCTGCAGTTCACGGCCGGCTTCCGCGCAGAAGGGTACGCAGACATCGGCGGCCGTCGAACGCTGGTCTCGCTGCCATTCAACGTCGGATCCGGAACCGTCGGGATCCGCCGCGGAATGATCGGCGTCGACGCGAATGGCGACGGCCGAATAGATTTCGCCGGACTATCCGGATCCGAAGCGATGTTCGCCAACGGGGACCGCGTCATGTTCCACGTGGGCGATCACTACGTTTCCTTCGAGTCAGCCGACTTCAGCGCACGAACGTTCGTCCTGCGCGAGCACGCGGCCGAGGAGTACGTGTTCATCGAAGTCCGCGCCGGCGAGCCGCTGCCGGACTTCGCGTTCACCGACTTCAACGGCCGGGCGCGCCGGCTGTCCGAGTTCAAGGGCAAGTACGTGCTCCTCGATTTCTGGGGCACGTGGTGCGGTCCGTGCGTCGCCGAGATCCCGACGCTCAAGGCGGCGGACGCGCGTTTTCGCGATCGCGGCTTCGAGATCCTCGGCATCGATTACGAACACGGCGAGATCACGCCGGCCGTCCGCGACAGCGTTCACTCGTTCCTCAAGGCGCACGACGTCCCGTGGACGAACGCGACACCGGACAGCGTGAAGGAACTCGTCGAGAACCGGCTGCGGATCCTCGGCTTCCCGACGCACCTCCTGCTCGACCGCGCCGGCCGCGTGGTCAGTCTGGCGACGACGGGATCCGGATCCAGCGACCTTCTCGACGCGCTGGAACGAACGATTCGGAAGTAGTTACGATTTCTTGAACACCGCGTCGTCGATCGGCGCGTTGTGCTTGATCTCGCTCAGCTGGATGACCGCGGTGAACATGCTCGTGGATTGCCGGATCGTGAACGCGTGCTGGACGCCGTCCACGGCGCGATAGTTCTCGAACGTCACCGTCACGTCGAGCGGTCCCTGCGGCGTCTGCCGCGTGCCGATTTGCTTGACCAGCAGACCGTTCTCGGCGTCGAAGGACATCTTCACCGGGCTGCCCTCGGCCGGCACGGCTTCCACGACGATCGCGTCCCGGCCGCCCACCTGCTCTCGCCCCTTGACGGTCATCGTCTGATAGAGCGTCTTCAACTTGAGCTCGCGGCCGAAGATCGCCGCGCGTTTGGCTTCGGCCAGCTCGACGCCGCTCTTGTCCCGTACGCCGTTCATCGGATCCTCGGTCCATCCAGCCGTGCCGTCGAACACGTCACGCTGGCGCCCGACGCCGGGAAGCTCGACGACGGTCGATGAGAGATTCGGCGCTTTCTGAATCAGCTCGATGGTGCCGCTGAGATTCGCGTCCGGAATGTCAATCGTGCCCTTCGCCTGAGCGGACGTGATCTTCTCCAGCGCTGCACGGCCACCGCTCGCGGCGATGAACTTGTCGAGCACTTGATCGAGAGTCGGCAGCGCCGCCTGCGCGCCGTCCCTTGCCGATGCCACAGCTGTGGACACCGCAAGCAGGAGCCCGAGAGAAATGACGGTCACGATGCGAGTCATGATGCAACCTCTCGAGACAGTCTAGCTGACGGGAGCTGCGGAGGCGCGGAGGCGCGAAGGCGCGAAGGCACTGAGGCGGGAAAGCTCGAAAGTCGGAAAGCTCGAAGGCCGGAAGATCTTGCTCCCAGCCTCCGCGCCTCCGAGGCTCCGAGCCTCCTCTAGAATTTCACTCCGACTCCAAACCGGAACTGATGCACATCGAAGTCGCCGCCGGTGAGCACCGACTGCACGACGTTGCCACCGGAGATCTTGTTGAAGCGATAGCCCAGATCCACGACCACGTGTCCGCCCTGGATCATCAGGCCGCCGCCGAGGCCGAGGATCGGTTGCGTCGAATCGAGATACTGCAGCGCGATGTTGACGTAGGGATACTCGTCTGCCTCGGGGCCGCCGAAGCCCGTGCGCAGGCGGGCGATGCCGATTGTCGCTTCTCCGTACGGGCGGACGGGCGAGCGTGAGGATGTCAGCACGCGCACGCCGCCGGCGGCGTACGTGGCCGAGAGCCGCATGTCGATTGGGGTGAAGTCGAGCAGCGACGCGATCGTCGGGGACATGATGTCGTTGATCCGCCCGCCCTCGCCGACGACCTGGATGTTGTCCGTCAGCGGCACGGCGATATTGCCGCCGAACGTTTCAGACGTGCTCAACCCGCGGACGGTGATCCCGCCGAATCCCTGAACTTGAAGGTTGCCGGGGCCTTGCGCGCGTGCGGCAGCCGGCACGACGAGTGTGGCGACGGCCAATGCCGCCGCGCCGAAAATGCGTCGCATGGTACTCCTTCAGCGCCTGGCAGCACCTGAAGGAGCAATGCCGATGCCATCCGGAATTTCAAAAACCCTGTGTGGTTCTTCGAGCCAGCCGTGCGCTCCCTATGAGCGCGTGACCTCAGCTGAGGACGGAAAAGCCGGGAAGCTTGGGAGCCGGGAAGTTTGGGAGCCGGGAAATTTGGGAGCTCAGCTCAGAAGTCAGAGCTTCTTGGCTTCCCAGCTTCCGAGCTTCCAGGCTTATCAACGTCATTGACAAGGCGGCCCTGAGGTCGCAGACAGGATGAGAACCGGATTCCTGCCGCGTCTCGTCAACGAATGACTCATCCCCCTCGGGACGATGCTGAACCAGCCGGGCGCGATGTTCTGTTCCTTGTCTCCGAGCTTGAGCGTCGCATCGCCGGCGACGATGTAGAGCAGCTCGTCGGCGTCGGCGTGCGTGTGCGCCTCCAGCGACTCGCGTACTCGAATCAGGCGGCTCGATGTCGCGCCCGAACAGCCAAGTGCGCGTTCGGCAATCGGTTCCTGCCCGCGGAGGAGTTGTTCGGCCAGGTCGGTCAGCGAGATGATGCGCGGCTGACCGGGTGCGAGCGTGGGGGCCGCCGGAGCCGGCGTCGGCGCAGGCGGCGGGGGAGCAGGCGCGGCTGCGGGTTTGGCTCCGGGCGTCAGCGCCGCTTGAGCCGCCGTGCGGCTGCCGCCGAAGACGACCACCTCTTTTTCGAGCGTCACGAACGAGTCGTGCTCGATGCGAAACCGGTACGTGCCCGCGGTCACATTCTGAAAAATCACGTGGCCGTCCGCGCCGGTCGTGGCCTGACGTGAGACGGGCCCTTCGGCCTTCACGGTGGCGCCGGGAACCGTCATGCCCGCGGGCGTCGTGACCAGCAGGTCCACCAGGGCAGGTTTGGCGGTCGCCGCGGAGCTCGTCGACGTTCCGCCTGGCTTTGGCGCGGGCGTT
>JBLNGH010000354.1:0-17091 GCA_050264575.1 Acidobacteriota bacterium
TGTGCCGCGGCGGGTTCGTCTCGACATCAGCGTGCATGCCCCACCTACTGGATTTCCTTCACGACATCGCCAGGGCGAAGCAGGTTCGCTCCCGACGCCACAATCCGCTGGCCAGCGGTAAGCCCGTCGAGAATGGACACTTGATTGCCGACCAGCGGTCCGGGGCGGACATACACGGCCTTGGCCGCTGCGATGCCGCCGTCTTTCTGTTCCAAGGTGTACACGAGATATCGATCACTGATGGGATCGTGGACGAGCGCATCGATCGGGATGCGTACTGGGCGACGATCCGCCGACTCATCGGCGACTCGAATGGAGGCAATCATTCCGGATCGCAGTTTCAAGGTCGGGTTGTCGATCGCGACCGAGATCTCGAACGATCGCGCCTTCGGATCGGCGGCCGGCGCGACCGAGAGGACGTGCCCTTCCAAGCGTTCATTCGCGAATGCGTCGACAGTTAATGGCAGCGCGGCTCCGCCGCGAAACAAGTGGAGCGCGGTATCCGGCACGCTGAAGCGAGCTTTCACGAGGTGCAGATCCGCGATCGTGAACGCCGGCGTGCCTGGCGAGACGAGCGTGCCGATGTCCACGTGGCGTTCCAGGAGAATAGCGTCGAACGGTGCGCGTAATTCGGTGTCGCCCAGCGCGATTCTCGCCTCCTGCAGTTGCGCCGCCGCGGCGGCGGCTCGCTGTCGTGCGGCCATGACTGCTGCGTTTGCGGCGTCCACCTTGGCCCGCGCGACGTCGAGTCTCGCTTTGCTGGCGTCGTACGCGGGCTTCGTGACGCTCTCTTGTTGCCAGAGCGTGGCGACGCGTCCAAAATCGGATTCCGCCTGCGCGAGACCGGCCTGCGCTTCGGCGAGTCCGGCCTCCGCCGCCGTGATGCCTGCGCTCGATTCGTCACGCGATCCCTGCGCTCTGTCGACGACCGCCTGATAGTCAATCGCCCGAATGCGAGCGAGAACGAGTCCTGGTGTCAGGGCGGCGCCTGGCTCTACAGCACGGATTCGCCCGTCGGCGCCTTTCGTTCGACGAACATCAACCACATATCCCGGGACACGAAACGCGAGGTCGACTTGCGCATTGGGCGCAATGGTCGCGGAGTACGTCGCCGACTCTGCGGCGGTCGAGGTCTCGACGGTGACGAGGCGAACAGCCTTCGCCGGGCGGGCATCGGTGTCCGAGCCCGCCTGACCCACGCATCCGCACGTCTGGAACGCGGCAATGGTCACGAAGATCAGCGTCGTTGGGATTCGTCGCGGATTCATCGGTCCCGGCCCATGGCTTTTTCGAAATCGGCCTGCGCCGCGGCGAGGTCCATCAATGCCTGGACATAGCGATGGTTTGCTTCCGCAACGCTCGATTGCAGTCTGACCATGTCACTGAGGACGGCCTCACGCTGCAGATATCGATTGCGGGTCACACGGAGGGTTTCTGTATGGGCGGCCTGCAAAGCCTGCGCGAGCTCGAGTGCCTTACGCGCCTCGACAATCCGACGGTACTGATGCGCGACGTCGGCCATGACGCGCGCTTCCGTGTCTTTGAGCTCCAACGCCGCCTGAGCCTCGGCGTCCTGCTTCGCTTCCACCTCCTGTCGCCTTCTTCCCCAATCGAAGACGTCCCACGTCGCCTGAAGGCCGACGCTGCTCACGCTCTGCGGGAAGACGCTGCTGAAATTGGCTGTCCGTAGCGCGATCCACGACAGGCTGACGTCCGGGATTCGCTCAGCGCTCGCCAGCCGACGTTCGAGTTGTCTCCTCCGCTGCTGCACCTTCGCCAAGCGGATCTCCGGACGCGACGTCAACGCTTCAGCGTACGCATCCGCCAAGGACACGGGCTCGTTCTCGACGATGCTCGAGACATCGATGTCCAACGGGGCATCGATGGGTCGTCCCATCAGACGATTGAGCTGTTCCTTCTGGGTCTCGATGGGGTCGTCCATCTTGAGCAGTTCGTATTCCGCTTCGATGAGTTGCGCTTTCACGTTCAACACATCCGCTTGTAGCGCAACTCGCTGAACTGCCTGTTGACTGGTCTCTCGATCGAGCTGCCTCAGGAAATCGACGGTCGCCTGGAGCGTTTTCCTGCCGCTCTCGGCCTGAGCGATCCCGTAGTAGAGCCGTCGGACTTCGTTGACGACGCCCTGTCGCGTCGCCCGGATTTGTTCCGTTGTGGCCTCGACACCCACCTGGGCGAGTTGGATACCGAGTCCAACCTTCTTCTGCTGCGTGAGCGGCTGCGCGACACTGGCATAGCCGATAAATCCAAACTGCAATGGGCTCTGCAGAGTCGTAGTCTGGCCGGGAATGGGACCGTCGTGCGGGTACACGCCCAAGCTCCCGCGTTCGAGGGTGATACCCAATTGCGTGAGCGGCTGGGATCCAAGCGCTGTGATGGAGAAGATCGGGTATCGATGCGTACGTGCGACGTCGACGTCGCGCAGTGCTTTGTCGCGTTCGAGTTCGGCGGCCCGGATGGTTCGATTGTGGCTTTCTGCGGCGCGGACCGCCTCAGCCAGGGTGATCGTCTGATCCTGCAGTACGGACGGCGAGCACAGGGTCGACAGGATGAGGAAGAACATCATGCGGCGCCTTCAGGTCAAACTACGAGGAGCGCGGCGCAGGAGGCGTGAAAGTCCTGTTCAATTTCTGTTGAATCACCTCGAACACCTCTGGATCGCGGCACGGGACCGTCCAATGGCTTCATCCTAAGGAGCGCTAGTTGCCCGCGTCTTGAACGAACTGGCTATCTTGCCGGGAGCGTCGTGCGATGCCAGAATCCGGTCATGCCGCTCCGTGCGCGCCAGGGGCTGGCGCCCTGGCCGGCTGCGATGATCGTCTGGGGCCCGGGCTTCAAGACCGCGGCGCATCGCCATCACTGCGTCCAACTGCTGCTGGCGCTTCATGGTTCACTGCTGGTCCGTGGCGGGCGGACGAAAGCGTGGAGGAAGTGCGGCGCGGCATGGGTCCGGCCTGATGCCACGCACGAAATGGACGCCCGTGCCACGCAGTTGCTGATCGGGTTCATCAACGCCGAGAGCGACATGGGTGTCGCGCTGTCGGACCGCATCGATGGCGAGATCGCCTGCGTCCCTGCACGCGAGGTGACCCGGTGGCGCGCCGTGCTCGGGCCCGCGCCGAACGAAGCGCGCGCCGAACGCTGGCTGACTGAATTCCTGCCGGTCCGGAGCCGTGGCGCCGCGATCCATCCAGGGGTCCGGCGCGTGCTGAGCCACCTGCAGGCGCCACGAACGGTGTTCGACGATCTGTCTCTGCGGACGCTGGCGGCGATCGCAGGCTTGTCGCCGTCGCGCTTCATGCACGCGTTTACCGAGTCAGTCGGCGTGCCGCTGCGACCCTACATTCTCTGGTTGCGGCTCCAGCGGGCGGCCTGTGACCTCGTTGGAGGCGCCAGCATCACCAGCGCCGCCCATCGAGCCGGCTTCTCGGACGCCGCCCACCTTACGCGCACATTTCGTCGCATGCTCGGCGCGACACCGTCGACGCTTGCGTTACTGAAAAGGCTGAGCCTGGGATTTACGCTCGAGTCCGAAGAGCCTCCCACAAGCGCGGTTCGGCCGTTGACTACCGTGGCCTGAGAATTCGCAGCTTGACCATCTTCGACTGCAGCGTCGTCCGTTTCATGCCGAGCTTCGCCGCGGCCCCGGACCGACCGCCGATCTGCCAGTTGGTTTCCTGCAGAACTCGTCGAATATGCTCGCGTTCCGCCTCTTCCAATGTGGTGATATCGGGCATGTCCGGCGCCGAACGTTGCCGTGCGCGCTGTTTCAGCTCTGTCAGCGGCGCCTCGAGGGTGGGCCCCCGCGTCAGGATCACGGCCCGCTCGATGAAGTTCTCGAGCTCGCGGATATTCCCCGGCCAGTGATACTGGGCCAGCGCCGTCATCGTGGCGGACGGAATCATCGTGATCCGCTTGTTCATGCGTCGCGCGAACTTCTGCATGAAGAACGGGACCAGGCGCGCAAGGTCGTCCGGCCGATCGCGCAGTGGCGGACTGACGATCGGAAAGACATTGATCCGGTAGTAGAGATCACTGCGGAACGCTTTCTCAACAACCATGGCCGAGAGGTCACGGTTGGTGGCCGCCACGAGCCGGACATCGACGCGAATGGTCGACGTGCCACCGAGCCGCTCGAACTCCTGCTCCTGGAGCACCCGCAGAAACTTTGATTGCAGCTCGAGCGGAATCTCCCCGACTTCGTCCAGAAACAGCGTTCCGCGGTCGGCCAGCTCGAAACGGCCGATCCTCTGGGCGATCGCGCTCGTGAAGGCGCCTTTCTCATGGCCGAAGAGATCGCTCTCGAGGAGATCCGCCGGAATCGCGGCGCAGTCGACTTTGACGAACGTCTGCGACTTGCGCCGGCTCAAGTCGTGGATGGCCCGAGCCATCAGGCCCTTGCCCGTGCCGGTCTCGCCCTGGATCAACACCGTGGAATCGGTCGGCGCGACGATCTCGATTTGTTGCAGCGCCCGTCTGAGCGCAGCGCTGTCGCCGACGATGTCCTCGAAGTTGTACGTCGTGCGGATCTCTTCGTCGAGAGAGGACTTCTCCTTGTTCAGGATGTCGCGAGCCGGATCAGGCGGAACGTCCAGAGTTGCGTGCATATGATTCCCTCGATCGTCAGCGAACGAGGATTCATGTCTGACCGCCGCGGTTTCGTGGCTCGCTTTCGTGGCGATGCCGGATGTCGGTCAGGCATTCACTGAGAAACGTCAACAGCTCCTCGGTCGACTGAAACCGGAATTCCCGAGCGGTATCGACTTCCTCGATCCATCCCACGAAATGCCGTCGCTCGGGTTCACTCTCCCGGCCAAGCCGTAGTACAAACGCGTCTTTCATGGGACCCGTTCAGCGTATGGGTGAACGCTGCCGGCACGTGTGAAAGTGCCGTGTAATTCCTGTGAAATTCGACCCCGGCCGCGCAGCGGTCGACCGGCGGGCCGTTACATCCGGGGAGTAGACTGGAGCGGTCCTCCGCCCACCATCCGTCATGAAGTCATTCCAGGCGTTCCGGCTGGATACCGTGAACCAGTGTTTGTGGCGCGGCGACACCCGTATCTCGCTGATGCCGAAGCCATTCGCAGTGCTGCGGTATCTGGTCGACCATCCTGGCCGTCTGGTCAGTCACGACGAGCTCGTCGAGACGATCTGGCCTGACACGTACGTGCAGCCGGAAGTGCTTCGTCGGTACATCCTCGAGATTCGGCGAACGCTCGGCGATGATCCGCGCGATCCGCGATTCGTCAAGACGTTTCCCAAGCGCGGTTACGAATTCATCGCCCCGGTCACGGACGAGCGCGAGCCTGGCGTGGTGTCATCCGTTGCGATTCCGAGCGCGAGGATCGTCGGCCGGACGCCGGCGCTGGGCGAGTTGCACGAGCATCTGACCCTCGCGCTCAACGGACGTCGGCAGGTCGTGTTCGTCGTCGGCGAACCCGGGATCGGCAAGACCAGCCTGGTGGACGCGTTTCAGAATCAGCTGTCGGATCGACCCGTCGTGCGCGTCGTACGCGGCCAGTGCGCTGAAGGGTTCGGCAGTCAGGAGCCGTATTACCCGTTGCTCGAGGCGCTCGGCCGTTTGATTCGGACCGACGCCGGAACGACGATCATCGATCTCTTCGCGAAGCATGCCCCGACGTGGTTGATTCAGTTTCCGGCGTTCGTCCGGCCCGAGCAGCAGGCGCTGCTGCAGCGCGAGATTCTCGGGGCCACGCGGGAGCGGATGGTGCGAGAACTCTGCGAAGTCTGCGAGGCCATCACGGCGACGATGGGACTCGTCCTCGTCCTCGAAGATCTGCACTGGATCGATCGGTCCACGCTCGACGTGATTGCCGCGCTCGCCCGCCGCCCGGAGCACGCGCGGCTGCTGGTGATTGGCACGTTGAGACCGGCCGATTTGATCCTGTCCGACAGCCCGTTGAAGACGCTGAAGCAGGACCTGGTGGTCCATCGCTACGCGTCCGAGATCGCTCTGGAGCCGCTGCAGGAGTCCGACGTCACGGACTATCTCATCGGGGAAACGGGAGGAACGGCGCTTCCCCCGGGTCTGGCGTCCATCATTTACCGACATTCAGACGGGAATCCGTTGTTCATGATCGCCCTGCTCGACCATTTGAAGCGCCAAGGCGTGCTTTCGCTGACGGCCGGGCGATGGACGCTGAACGTCCCGGCCGACGCGATCGATCCCGGCGTGCCAGACACCTTGAAACAAATGTTGGAGGCGCAGATTCGAACCGCGAGCGATGCAGAGCAGCGGCTTCTCAAGTGCGCCAGTGTTGCAGGCAACCGTTTCACGGCCTGGGCGGTCGCGACCATGCTGCCGAGCGAGGACCTCTCACGCATCGAGGAGATGTGCGAATCACTGGCCGATCGTCAGCAATTCATCAAGCCGTCCGGCCTGCGCGAGCTCGCGGACGGCAGGCGAACGCCTGAGTATCAGTTCCGGCACGCGCTGTACCGCGAGATCCTCAGACGTCGGATGACACCGTCCCAAAGCGTCAGCTTTCACCGCTCCCTGGCGGAAGGCCTCGAGACCGTGCGGTCGCCGTTGCCGTTCGAAACCGCTGCCGAGATCGCGCTGCACTTCGAGGAGGGGCAGGAGTACGAGCGCGCGATTCCACATCTGATCGCGGCCGCTCAGAATGCGACAGCCCGGTATGCCCATGCTGAAGCCATTGGCGTGCTGGATCACGCGTGCGCGCTGCTCCCCCGGATTCCAGCCGACCATCGGGACGCGATTGAGCTGCAACTGCTCGAACGCATCGGTAACGGTTATTACGCGCTCGGCGACATGGAGCACTCGGCCGAGGCGTACGACCTCATGGCCCGACGGGCCGCCGAGGCGGGACTCCTGGCGTCGCAGGCCGATGCATTGATGCGGAAGACGCACTCGGCCGAATCCATTCCGTTTTTTCTCAGGGCGGTAGAGCTCGACGGGCGCTACGCGTGGGCGTACGTCAGCCTGTCGCGGATTTACAGCAACCTTGGAGAAGTCGAGCGCTCGAAGACTTACGCGAGACTCGCCTATGAGTGCCGCGCCCAGGTGAGCGATCGCGAACGCCTGTCAATTGACTATCAGTACCACTTCGAAGTGAGCGGCGATCAAGAACAGGCGACGAAGACCCTCGAAGAGTGGAAGCGGGCCTTTCCGGCCGACTTCCGGCCGGTGAACAGTCTGACGTTGATCCACAACTTCCTCGGGCGCTTCGATCGGGCGGTCGATGAAGGGCTTGAAGCCGTTCGGCGGAATCCCGCGCACGGCTTTCCCTATTCGAACCTGGCGCACGCGTATCGTGGGCTTGGCCGTTTTCACGAGGCTCGTGAAACCGCCGCGCGCGCTGTGGCGGTGGGCATCGAGACGTTGCCGACTCGCCGGCTCTTGTACCAACTGGCCGTCCTGGGCGGCGACACGGATGCGGCGAGGTCGCACCTGGAATGGGCCAGGGACAAACCCCGCGAGTTCGACATGGTCGGCGCGCAGGCGCAAGTGACAGGGTGGTCAGGGAAGGTCAGCGAGGCGCGCGCGCTCTACCAGCGGGCCTGCGACATGGCGGATTCGCGGAAGCTTCCGGATGTCGGCACGAGCCATCTTGCGTGGGCCACCTGGATGGACATCGCGTTCGGGAACGTCGCTGGCGCACGCGACGACGCGCATCGTGTCCTGGCACGGGCGCCCAGCTACGATCCGAAACTCCGCGCCGCGCTTGCGCTCGCGCTGACGGGAGCGGATCAGGAGGCGGAGAGGATCACGCGCGAGTTGACGAGCGCAAACCCGGATCATACGTTCATCAACGTTGTGCTCGCGCCAATCGTCCGCGCGGGCATCGAGTTAGGACGAAGCCGTCCGGCCGAAGCCATCGCAGCCCTTCAGTGCGTCGGCACGGCGGAACTCGGTTTCATCGCAGCTCTCGCGCCAATCCATCTCCGCGCGCAGGCCTTCCTGATGGCCGGAGAGGGCGGGGAAGCGTGTCTGGAGTTTGAGCGTCTCCTCCATCACCGGGGGAGTGATCCGTTTTCGGCGTTTCACGCCGTCGCGCCGCTGGGTCTGGCGCGGGCACACGCCATGACGGGAAACACCGCCGCCAGTCTCAGCGCCTATGCGAGTTTTCTCAGTGCATGGAAGGATGCCGATCGCGATCTGCCGTGCCTGCTCGACGCGGAGCGCGAGTACGACCGCTTGCGACGGGCGAACAATTTGCTTGAAAACTGACGTCTGAACCCCGAAGTTGTCTCGCAATCGTGTGACGTTTGTCTCCGAAGATGAATCTGAGGTGATCGACGATTCTGGCCGCAGCATCCGAGACTAGAATCTCCGGGTTCCAGGGAGGGCCAACTCATGCTGCGGACGCTTTGCGTCGTACGCCTCGTGTCGCTCGCGGTCGCCGTCGCAGCTCTTGTCTTGCCCGCCGCGGATCGTTCTCTGCGCGCCGCGGCACCCGAGACGCAGCAGGGGAATCGGATCGACGTCCTCGTGCTCTTCGCGGATCACCCTGGCGCTGGCGACCTCGATGACGTGCGTCGCCTCGGCGGACAGATCAGGCACGCCTATCGGATCGTACCGGCGGTTGCGGCCAGCCTACCCGAGCCCGCGGTCGCCGCGCTTCAGCGCAACCCGCGCGTGATTGCCGTCGACCCTGACGTCGAAATCACGGCGTCCGATCTGGAGCTCGACAACACGTGGGGCGTCAAACACATCGGAGCTGGGGACCTTCACGCGGACAGCAACAAAGGCGCGGGCGTGACGGTCGCCGTCTTCGATTCAGGGATCGATTACAACCATCCGGAGCTGGCCGGCAATTACCTCGACGGCTATGACTTCGTGAACGGCGATTCGGATCCGTACGACGACAACGGTCACGGAACGCACGTCGCGGGAACGATTGCGGCCGCCGATGACGGCAGCGGCGTCGTCGGCGTGGCGCCCGCAGCGAAGCTCATCGCCTTGAAGGTGCTCGACGCATCGGGCAGCGGGTCGTTCAGTAACGTCGTGGCCGCCCTCGACTGGCTGGCGGACTACAAGGAGCATCATCCTGGCGAGTACGTCACCAATCACAGCTACGGCAGCAACCTCGATCCCGGAGTCACGGTGTTCATGGCGTTCGCCAACGCGTATGCCGCGGGCATCCTCCACGTCGCAGCCGCGGGCAACGGCGGAAACTGCGCCGGGAAAGGGGCCGGCATCGGCTTCCCGGCGTGGTACGAATCGGTGATCGCGGTGAGCGCTACGGACTCGACCGATGCGCGTGCCTGTTTTTCGAGCGTCGGTCCGGACGCCGAGCTTTCGGCGCCTGGTGTCAGCATTCTCTCGACGGTACCGGGTGGGGGCTACGCGTCATTCAGCGGCACGTCGATGGCGTCGCCGCACGTCGCCGGAGCGGCCGCCCTCGTCATGAGCGGCGGGATCGGCGACGCTAACGCGAATGGGCGAATCAACGACGATGTGCGGACCGCGTTGACGGCGACGTCCGTGGATCTCGGCCTCGCGGGACGCGACACGTGGTACGGATACGGACTCGTCAAGCCGGTTGCCGCAGACGCACTGGAGTGGCCGCAAACGCCGCCAAGCACGATCGGCGCGGAGTCGATCGAGTACCGCATCAACAACAATCGCGGCGTCAAGACGCTCGTCGTCACCGCGACGATCGTCGACGGCAGTGGCCTGCCGGTCCGGCTCGCGGAGGTGAAGGCAACGATTCGGCGCAACGGCGTGGTCGTCGGCGGAGACACTCAGCTCACCGGCACCAACGGCCAGGCGATCTTCTGGACTTACACCCCGACGTCAGGCACCTACACGACGACGCTCGACTCGGTCGTCTACCCGGGCTGGACGTGGGACGCGGTCACGCCGCCGAACCAGTACGTGAAGAACTGACTACTGGCCGAGCTGCGTGAGCGCGTATCGGAGAGGCGTGCTCGAGATCTTGATCAGGCCGTCGAGCGGGCCGTCGAGCTCCAGAATCAGGAACACGGCCGCGGCGACCGACGTCGCGGCCATGAAGAGAACCGCGAGGACGGTGGCGTTCCGCGGTGCGTAGAGGCCGAAGCTCGTGAACGTCACCGCCAGCCAGAAGATCACGACCACCAGAAACGATCGCGCGACCGATCCACCGCCGGTGCCCAGGACCCGCCATCGTGTCTTCACGATTTCATCGCTCAGCTTCAGGGCTTCGGTCTTGAGCCAGCGCTGCGTGTCGTTCTCCGGAGAAAGACGGAGAATCTGATTCTGAATCTCCTCGATCGCAGGCGTCTGGACCGAAGGATCGACGCTGGCACCCGGTGATCCGTTCGTCCCCCAGATCGTCTCGATACGGTACGCCAGGGCGCGGCGAATCAACTCGCGAGTCGGCGCGGTCTCCGGCCCGTAGCGTGCCAGATGGCGGTCCAGCGTGAGGATGTTGGCGGCGCTGGTTTTGATCGCCGCGTCCTGAGAATCGAACGTGCTCTTCGCCGACGCGGTTACGAGACCCAGCAGGAGCGCGCTCATCGTCGCCACCAGCCCCATCCCGAGCCGCACTACGTCCTGCGACTCCTTGCTGAGGTGCGGCGGCGGTAACCAGCTGCGGACGAACGTCCCGGCGACCGCGCAACCGAACGTGCCGGCCAGTGTGAGCAACGCGATCGTGAGAGCCGTCAGACCGGTGATCCTCGATTCACAGGTACAAAAGCACTCCCGAGGCGGGTTGTCCAGTCGCCTGCCGGATCGCGGCGGTGTACACATCGATCTGGCGACGGTGCGCCGCAAGCTTCAAATCCAGCGTCTCGTCCGTCTTGAAATCGACGACCGTCCAGCCGGCGGCTTCCTCGAAGGCGAGATCGACGACGCCTTCGATCAACGAATTCTCCGGTGACCGCCAGACGACCGGCACTTCGCGGCGGCAGCGGCCGGCCGCCCAGGCCTCGCGCGCGCGAACGATCAACGGATGCGCGAACGCAGTAATCACGCGCTCGACGGCGGCGTCGATCTCGGCCGGCTGCGCGCCGAGTGCCCGGCCATGGGTGGCGGCCAACTCCGCGATGACAGCGGGCGCGGCGTCGAACGGCGCCGACGCCAGGACGGTGTGCACGAGCGTGCCGAAGCGGCGTCCGCTCGGACGCGCGGCGGCGCTCTCGACTCGAATGACCTCGGGGTGGGCGGTTTCCCGGTCCGGCGCCGGGATTCGCGCGCGGTCGGTCACCGTCTGGACGATGAAGCGTGGCTGCGATCCGCTGTCGATCGCGTGCGCCCGGTCGGTTACCCAGGTCTGATAGGTCGTGAGTCCCGCCTGGATCACCTCCGCGGGCACGTCCTTCTTCACGATGAGATCCGCATGCCGCAGACCCGCCGCCGGCGCCGCGCCGAGATGAAGCTCGCGCGGATCCCACCAGACGACGTCGTGTCCACCCATCTGGTGGAGACCGGGACTGACCGTTGATCGCGTGGCGGGATCGCCATTCGGACGGTTGAGGA
This sequence comes from Acidobacteriota bacterium, assembly GCA_050264575.1. Lineage (GTDB taxonomy): Bacteria > Acidobacteriota > Vicinamibacteria > Vicinamibacterales > SCN-69-37 > DASQFI01. The sequence goes on from JBLNGH010000354.1 coordinate 11,468, forward strand.
CCGAGTCCTTGGAGCGGAACAGCGGGCATCCGGCCGCGGCCGCCGGCGATCGGCGGCGATCGATCGGAGGATAGACGGCGGCGTTGAGCGGATCGATCCACCCCTCGCGTTCCTCGTCGCCGACCGCGGGGACGACGAGCAGATCGCGCGCGCGTGTGGCGGCGACGTACGCGACGCGCACGCCCTCGGCGGTATCACGTTCGATCTCGATGAGGCCCTGCTGCAGCAGATCCGTCGGCACGCAGCCGGCCAGGCGAACGGCGCACAGCCGGTGATCGGCGTCGAGGTACCGGCTCGCCACCGCGGGCCGGAGCCTGGCGGTGAGATCGGCGAGGATGACGACCGGAAACTCGAGTCCCTTGGCTTTGTGGACGGTCATCAGCCGCACACCGTCGCTGCCTTCTTCGAGAATCGGCGCTTCTTCGACCTGGCCCTTCTCGGCCTGCTCGTCGAGCTCCTCGATGAATCCGCGGAACGAGATGCCGCCCTCCGCTTCGTACTGCCGCGCCAGATCGGCGACACGAAGGACATTGGCGAGGATCTGCTCGCCACCCTGCTCGAGCGCGAAGCGCACGTGGACCCGGGTGGCGTCGAGCAGCGCGCCAATCGTCGCCGCGACCGCGACGCGATTGCGCTGCTCGTGCAGAGACCGGAGCAGCGTGAGGGTATCGGCGATCGGCCGCAGCGCTGCGACTTCGGGTTCCACGATCGCTTGCGGATCGAGGTCCAGCGGAAGGTGGAACGGATGAAAACGCCCGTACCGGTGCCGGTACTGCAGCAGGTCGTCGTCGCTGATCCCGAAGAACGGTCCTCGCAGCGCCGCAAACACCGACAGCTCATCATCCGGCCGCTCGATGGCGCCGAGGGCGGCGCGCAGCGCCTCGACCTCGGCCCGATTGTGAAACGAGCGCCCGCCGACGAGGAGGTGAGGAATTCCTCGTGCCTCCAACGCTTCGACGTACGGACGCGTGACGTCGCGGTCGTAGCTGACGAAGCGTCTGAAGAGCACGCAGACGTGGCCGGCGCGAATCGGCACCAGGCTCGCCTCGCCGTCTTCACCGCGTACTTCGACGGTCCACCCGCTCTGATGGACCAGCCAGTCGACGAAGGCGCCGACGGCGTCAGGCATCGACTTGTCGATTGCGGATCCCGCGACCCGCTGAATGGCATACGGCTCGGGGACCGGCAGCACGATGACCGACGGCTGCTCCGGCACAGCGGGACGCACCGGTTCGAGGCCGACGTATTGCGGTTGTTGCGACAGCTGATCGCCGGTCATCAGCGGCGCGAACGCGGCGTTGATCGCGCGCTGAATGTTCGGCCGCGCGCGGAAGCTCGCTCGCAGCGTGACGCGACGGGCGCCGGCCGCCTCGAGCTGGTCGTAGACCGATCGATAGACGCCCACGTCCGCCCGACGGAAGCGGTAAATGGACTGCTTCGGATCGCCAACCAGAAACAGCTTGCCGGCGACCGGACGCACGCGGCGCCAATCCGAAACCGTCGGGTCGTCGCTCGCGAGAAGCAGCAGAATCTCGGCCTGCAGCGGATCGGTGTCCTGAAACTCGTCGACGAAGATCCGCGCGAATCGCTGCTGGAAGTCGGCCCGGACGTCGGGATTGTCACGAATCAAATCGCGGGCCTGGAGCAGCAGATCGAGAAAGTCGACCACACCGACGTCGGCCTTCGCGCGCGCGTAGCGTTCGCCGAGCGACCGCAGCTCGCGCTGAAGCAGCGCCGCGATGTCTGCATCGACGTCCATTTCGAAGCCGTTCAGCGAGCCGCGCAGCCGTTCGACCGCCTGCCAGACTTCGTCCCTCGTGACGCCGGCCTTGTATTGCGCGCCGCTGCCCTTGCGGAGTCGCGGCAGATCGCGATGCCGCGACAACCCGACGAGCTCGGCCTCGAGTCCGTCGTAATCGCGATTCGCGACCGCTTCCACGCGCACGACGTCCTCGACGAGCCGGCGAATCGGCCAGGCGCTGTGGTGCAGCGCGTCGTATTTCGACGGCGGATCGCGAAGCAGATCGGCGACGGCGCGCGCCTCGTCGACCAGACGATCGATGCGCTCGATGCGCGGGAACTCGGGACGCGTCCACGCCGTCCCGAAATCGCGCCAGGACGACAGCTCCAATCCTGCCCGGCGCAGGCTCTCGACCGATCCCTCCTCGTCCATCCGCGACGAACGGCGCCGCAGGACGCGCCGCACGCCTTCGGGCGGATCGGCGAGCTGCTCCTGGAGCCATCGATCGAAGACGCCCGTGAAGAGACGATCCGCCTGCGGTTCGGTCAGGACACGGAACAATGGATCGATACCCGCCTCGACCGGCCGTTCGCGAAGCAGATCGGCGCAGAAGCCGTGGATGGTCGAGATGCGCGCCTCTTCGAGCTTGCGCAGCGCGGCGTCGAGCCGCGTGACGGCCGTTCCGGTCGCCTCGCGCCGCGCTTTCTCAATGGCTCCGCGCAGCCGCAGCTTCAGCTCGCCCGCGGCTTTCTCGGTGAAGGTGACGGCGACGATCTGCGAGATCCGTGCGCGGTCGGTGGCGAGCACCTGCACGACCCTCGCCACGAGCTCGGTCGTCTTGCCGGTGCCGGCGGCCGCTTCGACGACGAGCGTGTCGTCGAGGGCGGTTTCGCGTACCAAGAGTCGATCGCGGTGATCGGAGAGGGGAGTCTCCACCGTCATGGCATCTCTCGCAGGATCTTGAGATCGCCCAGAAGGTCGGGTGATTTGCGGCGGGCTTGACGCTCTTGATGAGGTCCGCACGCGGGCCGGAAGTCACAGAAGTCGCAGGCCCTGTCGTTCGGGGCGGCCGGGAATGTTCCGAGCTCGACGGCGCGGTCGACGATCGTCATGACTTCCAATCCCGTTTGCCGCGCGCGATCGGTCATCGGAACCACATGCTCAGTGAACCCGCCGGCGCTGGTGCAGTACCAGAACCGGCCGCTCTCCGATCTGAGACCCGTCGCGGCCTCCACCGCGACGCTGTACAAGACGGGCTGAAGCAGCGTGCCGCCCGTCACCACGGAGTTCCTCGGCGATCGGTTCCGCCCCGTCTTGTAGTCGGTCACACGGAGCGTGCCGGTGCCACGCTTCCGCTCGACGAGATCGATCGACCCGCGCAGCGTGAACCGGCCGTCGATCGTGACGGGATCGGGGAAGCTGTGCTCGTCGCGTCCGCTCAGTTCGGGCAGGCCGAATGCCAGCTCGAAGCGCCACGGCTCCCACTCTTCCTCGGCCGTGACCTGGTCCATCCACACGTAGAGATCCCGCTTCATCGCGGCAATCTCGTCGCGCCACACGCGTTCGATCGCAGGCGCGAGCCGTTCGGCGTAGTCGGCAGCGACGGAATCCACCGTGGCCTCGAGGATGTCCATGATTCGCTGACGCGCTTGCCGTTGAGGCGGGATGAGCGATTCGCGCGCGAGCGCGCGAAACACTTCCGCCTGCACCGCATGGAAAAGACTTCCCCGCGTCAGCGGATCCAGATGTTGAAGCGGCGCCGGGATCTCGATCGGCGCGAACCGGTAAATCGCGGACAGCAGGAACTTGTACGGACACGTCGCGTAGTTCTGGAGCGCCGAGACGGAATACGGACGCGCGTGCATCCGCTGCGTCGCAAGGAATGGGCGCAGGGCGCCGGTCGCGCGGACGATGCCGTCGGAGGCGGTCCAGGCAGAGCGGGCGCGATTCCACTGCGACGTCAGCGATCGGCGCAGGTGCGCGTTCAACTGGACGAGATACTGCGCGTGTCCTCGCGAAGCCAGCGGCGCGTCCATCAGCGACCGGAGAACCGAGAGGTCGTGCTCGAACTCGTCGATGGCGTCCGCCGCGGCGCGCGGCGCCGGCCACGCGAGCGGCGCATCTGACGTTTCCGCCGCCTGCTGCGCCAGCTGGACGTGATCGGGCACTACGCCGGTCACGGCGCGCAGCAGCTCGAGCGCGTAGAACGACGGCACGCGGGCCCGGCCGCCGGCGCTGTCGAGGCGGGGAAATGAGACGTACACGCGAGCTGTCGCCGCGCCGACCGCCAGCCGGAGCGACAGTCGTTCGAGGGCGCCGCGTCCATCCTGCTGCTGCAGTCCGCCGGCCAGTTCGCGTCTCAGCTCGTCGACGAGCAGCGGATCTTCGTGAATGGGCCTCGGAAACAGGCGCTCACCGAGTCCCGGGATGAAGACGATCTTGAAGGCGCGCCCGCGCGCTTCGTCCGTCGTGGCCACGAACACCTGGCCGTAGCGCGGCTTGCGCGGCGGATCGTAGAGCGAGCTCAATCGATCGGCGAGGACGTTGCGGATCTCGGCGATGCCGACGGGGCCGATCTCGCTCATCGGGTACAGCGCGGTGACGACTCGCAATACGCGCTCCGGCTGCCTGAGCACCCGGCGCGCGAACGGCTCCAGCCGCGCGAGCCACTCGCCCCAGCGTGCGCTCGGCGGCCAGGTGCTCATCTCCTGGATAATCGGCAACGCGAACGTCTGCAGCTCGCTGAGCGTATCGAGCTGGCGGGACAACCCGTCAATCTGCGGATCGTCGGGATCTTCATCCTGGATGCCGCGAATGCGGGCGCGGAGTTCTTCGGCGAGTCCGTTCAGACGGCGTTGCCACCGATCGGCGCCACCGATGACGGAGGATTCGACGAGCAGGCGCTCCCATCGCCACGGCGTCGCCAGGCCCCGCGCTTCACTGCGGTTCGCGGCGCGATCGTCGACATCCGCAGCTTCCGGGTCGTCGTCCGGCACGACGAGTCCGAGCCCTTCGTCGTGCGGAATCACCCACGTGTCGTCGTCCGGGTCACGCGTGTCGAGCGGCACCTGCCCGAGCGACAGATACTCGGCAAAGCGGGCGGCCGAGAGATTCTCCGCGGCGCACGAGAGCAGCGCGAGGAATGCGCGTCCGCCCGGATCGGGCCGTCGCGTCCCGTGATCGAAGTAGGCGTCGATGCCGGCGCGGCCGAGCGCGTGCTCGAGCAATGAGACGTAGGCTTGCGGCGACCGCAGCAGAATCGCCATCTCGTCGAACCTGACGCCGCGCGCCGCTTCTTTCAGGATGCGGCGCGCGATTTCGAGGCACTCGCGCGCTTCGCCCGGCGCCGACAGCCAGACGAGCTCACCGGTCCGTTCGCGCGCGTCCGGCGGCTGTTCGGAAAACAGATGCTGGTGAAGCCGAACGAGATCGCTGTCGCCCGTCTGGTCGCGATCGTCGATTGCAACACGGGCCGCTTGCAGCGCCTGCGCCGCCGCCGCATCGCCGGCCGGGACTGTGATCAGCCCGCGACTCGCGTGCCGGATCAGCGCGATCAGAAACCGGCTCGTCAACGCCGAGTCGAAGGGAACGTCGAGCAGGACGATGGGCATGCCCTTGAACTCGACCGTGTCCGCGAGCCTGGCGATCGCGGCGTCGAACAGCGCCGCCCGATCGACCACTCGCGCATCGTCGAGCAGATTCTCGATGCGGGCGAGCAGACTGCCGAGATCCGGACCGCTGCGCGACAGGCCGGTCAGGTTCGAGGATGGCGTGCCGTGGAGACGAAGTTCGGACAACGTGGCGGCCAACGCGCGCGGAAACCCCGGCGTCTTCTGCACCGGCGTCAGATAGTCGAGCGTGTCGTCCCTGGCCGCGTCGAACG
>JBLNGH010000355.1:0-2852 GCA_050264575.1 Acidobacteriota bacterium
CGCGACGGAAGCCGATGTAGACGCCGCGTGATGGACCGCACCACGGGCTAGCCGGTCCCCATCGCGTGCTCGAAATCCTCGGGATGATTGGCGCGCAAGGCGGCGTCGCCGCGATCGATCCGGCCCTCCTTGACGAGGCGCGCGAGACATTCCTCGAGCGTGAACGATCCGTGCTTGCGCGTGATCGTGGTCTCCTGATGGAGATGGTGCAGCGCGTTCCGGCGGATGTGCTGCCGCGCGCCGTACTGCACGACGAGGAGCTCGGCCGCCGGAATCCGTCCGCCGCCGGTCTTCGGCAGCAGGGTCTGGACGAACACCGCCGACAGCGCCGCGGCGATTTCCTGGCGAATCGTCGGCTGGCGCTCGGGCGGGAACGAATCCGTCATCCGGGCAATCGTCGACGGGACGTCCGTCGTGTGAAGCGTCGAGAAGACGAGCTGGCCGGTCTCGCCGGCCGCGAGCGCGATCTGCATCGACTCGGGATCGCGCATCTCGCCGATCACGAGCACGTCCGGCATCTGCCTGAGCGCGGAGCGTAGCGCCACGGGAAAATCGGGCGCGTCGACGCCGATCTCGACCTGCTCGATCACGCTCATCCGGTTCACGTGCTCGTACTCGATCGGATCCTCGATCGTGATGATGTGTTTGGCCTCGCGGCCGTTGATCTCCTCGACGAGCGCCGCGAGCGTCGTCGTCTTGCCGGATCCCGTCGCGCCGCCGACCAGGACGAGCCCGCGCTGGAGACGCGCCAGCAGATCGGCGCCGGGCGGGAGATTGAGACTCGCCAGCGACGGCACGTGCCGCGGGAGACGGCGGATGGCAGCCGCCGCGCGTCCGCGCTCGCGATGCAGGTTGATCCGGAACCGGCCGGCGCCCGGGACGTGACGCGCCGCGTCGGCGATGCCGCGCTCCCGGAACGCCCGCTGCGCGTGCGGCGCCAGCTCGGGCAGCACCATCGCCTCGATCTCGTCGCCGTCGAGCGGCGCGCTCTCGGCGCGGACGATCCGGCCGTGCACCCGGAAGGTCGGCGGTTCTCCGGCCACGAGCAGCAGATCGCTGGCATCCCGCGCGGCGACCAGCTCGAGCCAGCTCTCGAGCCGCGATGCGCCCGCCGGCGCATCGAAGCGAATCGACTCGAGCTCGGTCGCCAGTTTATCGAGGTCGTCCGTCATATCCATCGCCGCACGCGCCGGCAGTAGTCCTCGTAGGTCGCGCCAAAGACGTCCCGCAGATGTCGCTCCTCGTGAACGATCACCGTCGTCGTGAGCATGATGAGCACAACCGGCAGCAGGACCAGCGGCCAGGCCGCGTTCGTCACGAGCGCCAGGCCCACATAGAGGGACGTGAGACCGAGATACATCGGGTTTCGCGACACACGGTAGGGACCGCTCACGACGAGGGTCCGCGCCGGCCGATCGGGAATCACCGACGTCCGGAACCGCATGAACGTCGCAAGGCCCCAGAACATCACGGCCCCGCCGATCGCCATCGCCGCGATCCCGAGCAGGATCTGCGCCGTGCGAGGACCTTCACCGTCGATCTCGAACCCCATCTGCATGTGGAGCAGCCAGGCCACGAGGTAGCCGCCCACGAAGACGAACGGCGGCGGGAACCGGACGCCGGGCCCGCGCGGGTCTGCCATGACAGGCCCGATTGTACGATTTTCGTAAAATGGAGAGATGTGCCGAAACATCAAGACCCTGTTCAATTTCGAGCCGCCGGCGACGGACGAAGAGATTCGGGCGGCCTCGCTGCAGTTCGTCCGCAAGCTGAGCGGATTCAACAAGCCGTCGAGAGCCAACGAAGCGGCGTTCGAGACGGCCATCGAGGACGTGGCCGGAATCGCGCGACGGTTGATCGACTCGCTCGTCACCGAGGCGCCGGCGCGCAACCGCGAGGAAGTCGCGGCCAAAGCGCGGGCTGAAGCCGCTAAGCGCTTTGGCGACTCCGGCGAGAGAAGGGCTTGAGCCTTCGCGGGTCAATCTGAAATGTGGAATCGGGGAATCTGCAATCTGGATCGGCAATCGGGAAATCCGGAGATCTGAAATCTATCGGGAATCTGGAGTCTATCGACAATCGGCGCCGCGGTTTTCAGATTCTCGATAGATTTCATTTTCCCGATAGATTTGAGATTGCCAGTTTCCCGGATTGCCAGTTCGAGATTGTAGATTCCCCGATTCCACATTTCAGATTGATTCCCGCGTCAGATCCATCGATTGACGCGGCGGCAATACTCTTCGTACAGGGAGCCGAAAATAGTCCGCAGGTAGCGTTCTTCGCGCGTGATCACGATGAGCTCGAGGGCGACGATGACGGCGGGCAGCAGCGCGATCGGCCAGACGCTGTTCATCAGGAGCGCAAGCCCCAGGTACATGGCGACGAACCCGACGTACATCGGATTGCGCGACCATCGATAAGGCCCGTACGTCACGAGCCGGCTCGCGGGACGCTGCAGCAGAATCCCGGTGCGCGCACGGGCAAACGTCGACATCCCCCACCAGAACACGGCAGTTCCGACGGCCAGGGCTGCAGCGCCGATCGCGACGACCCAGGGACCGAACGACGCTGCGGCAACGATCTGGAAAGGGATACTCGCGTGCAGCCACCAGGCAAAGAGAAGTCCGAGCACGAACAGCAGCGTCGGCGGGAAAGGCGTGCCTGGCCCTCGCCCGCGTTTCGTAATGGCCGGCAGATGCATACCGGACGGAGACGCAACCTCAGGGCCAGCTTCCAACGTCGACCGATTCAGTGCGATTGCCCGCCCTTCTCGCTTCCGACCCAAGCGTCGCATCGAGTCCCTCCCCTGAACGTGCCCACAAATGGTAGTTCGGCGGACACGCCGAAAGAACCGC
>JBLNGH010000356.1:0-2691 GCA_050264575.1 Acidobacteriota bacterium
ACTCGACTTCCGCGCGCAGCGCCGCGTCGTCGCCGCACGTCTCCGCGAGGAACGCGGCGCGCTCGCCGGCAGGGCGCGCCAGCGCCGCGTGGCACAAGGACTCGATGTGCCGCCAGCGGTCACTGTCCACAGCGCCTACTTTCCTGCTGTCGTTCATCAGCGTGTTGACGCAATCATTTGAGCCCTTCAGCCAGATAGAGCACGCCGAGGGCGCGGCTGTAGCTGTAGGTGTACGCGAGACCGTCACGGGAGACGAAGATGGCGCCGAACGTGGTCACGCCGGCGGGATCGGACGGGCCAATGTCCCGCCAGCTCTCCACGCGGCCGCTGGCGAGCTCGCGGCGATAGATGCGCGCCCGAAACGACTCCATGCTCGCGAGGTAGAGCCACCTTCCGTCAGAGCTCCACTGGATCGGCACGCCCCGCTCTTCAGCGATCGTGTGTGGCTCGCCGCCGTCGACAGGAAAAATCGACAGATGTCCGTCGCGATCGCGTGCTGCGATCGATCGGCCGTCCGGAGAGACGGCGAACGTTTCGGCGACACCTGCCGGAGTCACCGGTCGCCAGGTCTTGGGCGGGTCGAGCTTGTAGATGCGGAGGGCATCGTCATGTTCTTTCTCGGGAAGGAGTGCAATGAAGACCTTGCGTCCGTCGCCTGACCATCGGGCGGAGCCTCTTCTGCTGAGTCTGGGGTCGACCTCGATCTGTTGCGGCGCTTCGGTACTGGTCGAGACGAGAAAGAGATGCGCCGGGTCCTCGCGTCGCTGCGTCAGAGCCCAGCGACCGTCCGGCGAGAGGCCGAGCCCGGAATCGCCGGACAGCTGGACCGAGGTCGATCCGTCGGTCGAGCGCAAGTAGAGGCCCTTTCCCTCGTTGCGCCACTCGTCAAGGAGCACCTGTTTACCGTCGTCCGAGAGACCGACGAGCCCCGTCCGACCATTCAGGTCGAGCATGGACTCAGCAGGCCGGCCTGCACGGCCCGCCTGGATCCCCCACCATCCCGCACCGGTCGCAACGAGCGCGCGATTGCTGCCGTCCTTCGAGATGTCATAGATGGTCACCGCACCGGGGGCCCCTGCGAGGACGCGCCGTTGACCCGAAAGCGAAAGCGCGTAGAGGACTCGCTCCGCTCCGCCACCGCCGATGTCGCCCGTGAACCAGATCTCACGGCCGTCCGGACGCCAGGCGAGACCGAACGCAAATGGAAACCTGTGATCGAGAACGGTCCGACCTTCGAGATCGGCAACCTCAATTGCGCTTTCTTCGATGTACGCGATGCGATCGCCGCCTGGCGACATGCGTGGCCACTGAACCGATGGGGCCAGGACTCTCCCCGGAGGGAACTCGAGATTGCCGTTGGCGCGCAGCACCGCGAGCTGCCCGTCGGGGACCCAGTCGGCATCGACGACGCCCTCATACAGTGGGCGCGGCGTTCCACCTACCGCGGACGCACGCGCCAGTGTGCCCGAACTGATCATGGGAGCTCGCCCCTCCGTCAGCAACACCGCGAGCTCTCCTTTCGGGGAGACCGAGAGCAGAGTCGCCGGAGGCAACCCGGCGATCGGCACCGAGCCGGTGCCATCGAGTCGCGTCATGTAGACGCGCGGCGGGCCGGCGTCGAAGGCGGCGCTGTAGTACACCGTTTGCCCGTCCGGCGAGAAGCGTGCGCCAGTGATGACACCGCGTTGAAAAGTCAGCGGCCGATAGGAGGGAGGCGCGGGCGGGCGAGGCCTTCCGAGATATGCGGCCGTCGCAACGGCTGCTATGAGCACAGCAATCGCCACCCACGCCGCCGCACGTCGAGCTCTTCGCTGTTGCGTACGGGTCGAGACGATATTCTTGTCGCCCAGGCCGACCGTGCGGGAACTCTCCTCGACCTCTTCGAGATCGTTGAGGAGATCGCGGGCCGACTGGTAGCGCCGGAGCGGATCCTTTGCGAGACACCGCCGCACGATCCGGCCAATCTCGCGCGGGTGTACTGGCGGTGGCTCTTCGCGGAGAATCGCGGCCATGACGGCCGCTTGCGTCGCGCCCTCGAACGCGCGGCGGCCGGTGAGCATTTCATACAAGAGCGCGCCAAACGCGAAGATGTCCGTGCGCGCGTCAGCGGGTCGTGCTTCGATCTGTTCCGGCGCCATGTACTGCAGCGTGCCGAGGATGGCGCCCGCTTCAGTCATCGGGCTGATGTCCGTGGGTGCGTCGCCCGCGCCAAGCACGGACGGGATCACGCGGGCGAGGCCGAAGTCGAGGAGTTTGGCCTGTTTGCTTCGATCCGTGCCCGATCCCTTTAGAGCCAGCATCACATTGCCTGGCTTCAGATCGCGATGAACGATGCCCTGGCCGTGAGCCTTGTCCAGCGCGTCGCCGATTTCGATAGCGTGGGCAAGGGCCTCGTCGAGCGGCAGCGGTCCTTTCGCGAGTCGCGCGGCCAGCGTCTCGCCCTCGACGAGCTCCATCACCAGGAACTCGATCCCCTGGTCGTGGCCGACGTCGTAAATCGTGCAGATGTTCGGATGCTTGAGCGCGGCAACGGTCCGCGCCTCGCGTTCGAAGCGGGCGCGGCGCTGCGCATCGGTGGCGAAGGCCGCCGGCAGAATCTTCACCGCGACATCGCGCCCGAGCCGCGTGTCTTTCGCGCGGTAGACCTCGCCCATGCCGCCGGCGCCGATCGATGCGTCAATCCGGTAGGCG
>JBLNGH010000357.1:0-19333 GCA_050264575.1 Acidobacteriota bacterium
GGTGCTCTTGCCGCCGTCGCTGCCACGGCGCTCACGCTGCGGACTGTCGTATCGATGATGCCCTCCAACGTCCCCTACCTCGATCAGATCGAGGTGAACGGTCGCGTGCTTGCAATGGCGATTGTCGTCGCGGCCGCGGTCGGCATCATCGCCGGTCTTCTTCCGATTGGCGAGACGCACCGCGTGACTCCGGCGCGGGATCTGACCGATAGCACGCGCGCAAGCGAGCGTCGCGGCACGGTGGGGCGTCGGCTCCTCGTCATCGTAGAAATCGCGATCTCGATCGTCGTGCTGATCAGCGCCGCACTCATGGTCCAGACGTTTCTCACGTTGCGCCCGGTGCGGCCGGGATTCGATCCCACCAACAAGCTGGTGATGGCTGTCCGGCTCCGCGGCGCGACCCCCGAGGCGAGCGCGCAGTTCTTCACGCAGCTCTTCGATCGGCTTCGAACGGCGTCGGCGATTCGGGACGCCGGCGGCTCGACGTATTTTCCTATGAGCGGCAACACGGCAGTCGCGGCCATGAAGCTCGGCGACACAATGACCAATGTGCTGACGAACTACGCGACGCCCAACTTCTTCTCCCTCATGAAAGTCCGGATCGTTGCCGGTCGTGCGTTTTCCGACGATGACACACGCGCCTCGCCTCCGATCATCATCGTCAACCAGATGCTCGCCTCGCGGATTCGCCCGGATGGGCAGGTGCTGGGCGAGCGCATTCTCGTGAAATCGGAATCCGGTCCGGCAGCGGCGCCCGTCGAGCGAACGATCGTCGGCATTCTCGCAAACGCGCGCAGCAGCGGTGTCCACACGCGTGCCAGCAACGAGGCGTACATCCCGTACGCACAGAATCCGGTCGTCGCACTGCAGATCGTCGCGGAAGCGAATCCTGGCCGCGAGGGCGAGGCCGCGTCGCAGATGCGCGCGGCTGTCCGACAGTTACGTCCGGATCTCGTGGTCGCGCCCCCGCGAGTGATGTCAGACCTCATCCGTCAACGCATGGGCGCGACGCCGTTCGGTGCCTGGCTGCTCGGCGTGATCGCGGTGCTCGCGGTCGGACTCGCGGCCATCGGGCTGATGACGACGATTGGCTGGTGGGTGCGGCAGCGGACGCGCGAGCTGGGCGTGCGGGTCGCGCTCGGCGCGACACGGACTGGCGTCACGTCGCTGGTCTTCCGGCAGGGGATGACGCTCGCCGTGCTGGGCATTGGCCTGGGCTGCGCGATCGCGGCCGGCGTGACGCGTTACCTTGCCGGCTGGATTTACGGCGTGACACCGCTCGATGCCGCCACGTTCGCCGGTTGTGCCGGATTGATGGTGATCGTTGCTGCGTGTGCGGTGTTTCTGCCGGTGCGGAGGGCGACGGCGGTAGATCCGGTGGTGGCGCTAAGAACGGAGTAGCCGCGGAGGCAGCGCCTGCGGCCCGCGCGAGGATAGCGAGTCTGCGAGCGCCGGAGCGCGCGCGAGCGGGGGTGGGGCCCCGCGAGCAATAAGAAAAGAGGCGGGGAGGCGCGGAGGCTGGGAGGTCCGGAGGCAAAGCCGGAAAGCCGGAAAGCTTGAAAGCTGGAAAGGCGTCCAGTTCGCACGGCTTAACATCAGAAATCCCATGCGCGGCTTGTTGACAGTTGTCGCGATTCTCTTGATGTTGCCGCGTGCTTCCGGTCAAGCCGCGATTGCTGACGGGTCGCGATCTACAAGGCGGTCATCGATCACACGATCCGGCCCGCAGTCGTTCGCACGGATACAGTAGAAGGCGTCCGCACGCCAACGCCGCAACGATCGGAACTATTCCGTTCCATCACTGGGGTTTGATGATCTCCTTCTTGCTGATCCAGAACACATCAACGGGGTGCTCTCCCGTGTTCCACGCATAACACGTGGGTACGCCAGCTTCAGTCGACCAGCGTACTCCGGCCAGGGGCAGGCTCTCGTCTACGCGAGCTACATGTGTGGCAACCAGTGTGGGTTCGGCTGGATCTTCCTCCTCGAGAAATCGTCGGGTGAGTGGCACGTCCAGTCGGTCTACATCCTGTGGATCAGTTGAATGGAAGGTTCGCCGAGCTGGCGAATGGCACGTCCAATATGTGGCTCCCGTTTGGGTGGGCTGACAATATGCGGAATGGAACCTGAAGGACCCGGCGGACCTCGAGGACCTGAAGGACCTGGAGGACGACTCGGGTCTGGACCGAAGCTCTACTCGTCGCTCGCGTCCTGGTGGCCGCTGCTGTCCGCGCCGGCGGACTACGCCGAAGAAGCCGCCCTCTATCAGCGAATCCTCGTCGCTGCCTGCGAGCGGCCGCCGAAGTCGATGCTGGAGCTGGGGAGCGGCGGCGGGAACAACGCGTCGCACCTCAAGGCGCAGTTCGCGATGACGCTCGTCGATCGGTCGCCAGGGATGCTCGAGGTCAGCCACTCGCTCAATCCCGAGTGCGAGCACATCCAGGGTGACATGCGCACCGTGAGACTCGGCCGCGAGTTCGATTGTGTGTTCGTCCATGACGCGGTGTGCTACCTGACCAGTGAGAACGACGTACGTCAGGCGATCGAGACCGCGTTCGTCCATTGCCGTCCCGGCGGCGCGGTGCTGTTCGCGCCGGATCATGTCCGCGAGAACTTTCGACCGGCGACGGACCACGGCGGACATGACGGCGAGGATCGCTGCCTTCGCTATCTCGCATGGACGTGGGATCCCGATCCGTCGGACAGCACCTATCTCGTCGACTTCGCGTACCTCCTGCGTGAGGGCGACGGGTCGGTGCGCGTCGAGTGGGACCGGCACGTGGAGGGTCTGTTCTCGCGCGTCGACTGGCTGCGGTGGCTCTCCGAGGCCGGCTTCCACCTACCGGAGGTCCATCCGGGCGATCTGTCCGACATCGAGCCAGGCCGCTACGAAGTCTTCGTCGCAGTGAGGCCCTTAAGTTCGAACTTCGAACTTTGAAGTTCGAAGTTCAGGCCGCGTCAGCGGCCTGTATAGTGGATTGACTCCCGGGAGATGGCGGAGACTCGGTCTGCGAAAACCCTTCGAACCGCAATCGGCTGGTTCACGATTGCCGTTGGTGTCGCGATTGCGGTGTGGCGGGCCTGGCGGGCGATGGCCTGGCTGGGCGAATACCGCCAATGGCAGTCGGTCGATCCGTCTGCCGCCCAGCTGTACAAATTGAACGTCCAGGTCGAGGGCGCACTCACCCTGCTCGGCGTCGCGATCGCCGCGATCGGCGCGTCGATCATCCGCACGAAGTTTCGACGGTTCTGATGTTGGACGCGTCCGCGCCGGCTCCGACGGCCTCACGGGACAGACTGATCGACGCGATCCTCGCGTTCCTGGGCGATCGCGATCTTCTGACCGTCGACGAAATCCGCGGCGCTCTCGAGCGCGAGATTGATGACGCGGGTCCCGCGGCTCTCGTGGAACTCAAGGCGCGCCTGGCCGCCGACGATGGGTGGACCTACTACCAGCCGGATCCGCTCGCACGGCGGATCCATCACGTCCTCGCCGCGAGGCTGCTGCAACCGGATTCGCAACTGATCGGAATCGAGCAGGTGCATGCAGTGGCCGCGCGGCCGGTCGTCATTCTCGCGAACCACTTGTCGTATGCCGACGCCAATCTCCTCGAGATTCTGCTCCAGCGATCGGGCGGCGCCGCGCTGGCCGATCGGCTGACCGCGATGGCGGGACCGAAGGTGTTCGCCAGCCGGACCCGGCGTTTTTCGAGTCTGTGCTTCGGCACCATCAAGGTGCCGCAGAACGCCGACGTGTCGAGCGGCGCGGCGGTGATGGGCACGCGTGATGTCGCGCGCGCGGCGCGCATCGCGATCGACGTCGCGCACGAGCGCTTGCGAAACGGCGACGCCCTCGTCATCTTCGGCGAAGGCACGCGGAGCCGGACGTCTGGAATGCAACCGCTGCTGATTGGTGTGGCCCGGTATTTCGATGAGCCGGGGACGTGGATCTTGCCCGTCGGCATCATCGGCACTGAAACGCTGTTTCCAGTCGGCGAAGACGCACTCCATCCCGTGCGTGTCATCGTCACAGTGGGACCGCCCATCGACGCCGATACGCTGCGTTTCAATGCCGGCGGCGACCGGCGATTGATGATGGACGCGATCGGCCTGGGGATCGCGGAGCTGCTTCCGATCGAATATCGAGGTACCTACGCGCAAGGCGGTCTCGTGACCGAGGCCAGCCGGGTCCTCGACGACTCGCGGAAGAGCATTGGTAATTGGTAATCGGTCATTGGTAATTGGAGAAGCAAGTGCATTCTTGCCGTGTCGCAAATACCAAATACCAATTACCAATGCCCGCGGCGCCGTCGTGTTTTCATCGGCGCCGGTCCCCGTCAGATATGCTGATGTCGGGTGACTGATAGCTCCACGCCAGAGGCGGCGACGCTCGCGCCGCCGGCGGTTCCGGTTGCGGAGCCGCTGCCGCCCGCGAAACGGCGGTACGATCGCTCGATCGTCGAAGGTCCGCTGCGGCCCGCGGTCTGGAAGATCGCGTGGCCCACGATGCTGACCAATGCTTTCAGCGGATTGCAGGGCATCGTCGATCACGTGCTCGTCGGCAACCTCGTCGGCTTCACCGCGAACGCCGCCATCGGCGTCAGCTGGCAAATCATCACCGTCGTCATCGTCTTCATCCTGTCGCTCTTCACGGGGATGAGCGTGCTCGTCTCGCGATTTGCCGGCGCGGGCGACGCGGACAAGGTCGATCGCGTCGTCTACCAGGCGTTTCTCACGGCGATCGGGATTTCGGCGGGAATCATGGCGCCGATCGGGTATTTCGCGTCGCCGTGGCTACTGGATCTCGTGAACGCCGCTCCGGCCGTGAAGGACCAGGCGCTGCCGTTCATGCGGATCATGTTCCTCTTCAGCAGCGGGATGTTGGTGTTCTTCATGGTCAGTGGTGCGCTGCGATCGGCCGGCGACGCGCGGACGCCGATGGCGCTCGGCATCGTGCTGACAGTACTCAACCTCGTGCTGAACGTCATTCTGATTCGCGGCCTGGGTCCCATTCCAGCATTCGGCACGGTCGGCTCCGCGATCGGCACGGTGATCGCGTCGCTCATCGTGTCGGCCTACGCGCTCTGGAAACTCTGGCGGGGCGGCTGGGTGGTGGGGCTTCCGCACCATCACGGCTTCGCACCGGACTGGACGATCATCCGCTCGCTCTTCCGGTTCGGGCTTCCGACGGGCTTTCAGGGGGTCGCCATGAACATCGGCGGCGTCTTCATGCTGTCGTTCATCGGCTCGCTGGCGCAGAGCGCAGCGGCGCAGGCGGCGTTTGCGGTGTCCTACACGCAGCTCTTCTCGCTCATCACGTGGACGTCGGTCGGGTTGATGGGCGCGGCGGCGACGGTGGCCGGGCAGAACCTCGGCGCCGGCCACCCGGAGCGCGCCGACCAGGCGGTGCACATCGCCGCGCGGTACGGCGTTGCCGGAGCGGCGCTCGTGGGGCTGTTCTTCCTCTTCATTCCGCGGCAGCTGCTCGCCATTTTCGGCATGAGCGATCCGGCGGTCGTGGAGATTGGCGTCCAGCTCCTGCGTATTCTGAGCGTATCCGGCCTGCTGATCGCCGTCGCGCTCACCTATACCGGCGGGCTGCAGGGCACCGGCGACACCAAGAGTCCTTTGTACATCTCGATCGTCTCGCAGATCGTCGTCCCGCTCAGCATCTGCTTTCTCGTCCAGCGGATCGGCACGCTCGATCCGATCGACATCTGGATCGCCATCCTCGTCGGCCACGCCACCAGGTGTCTGTTGAGCATCGTGCGCTTCAACCAGGGCGGCTGGCGCAAGATCATCGTCAACATCGATAGATGAGCAACCTGTCCGGTCAGTGGACATTCGGGCGGAAGTGGCCCGTTGTAAAAGCAGACATGAAGGACATGAAGGGGGAATGAAGGACGTCCTTCCTGTGTGCTTTTTGACATCATGCTTTTTTCCGCTCTTCGGCGGGCGCCGGATGCTGGGGCGTGAGGTTGAACGCCGTGTTGACCAATCCGACGTGTGAGAAAGCCTGCGGAAAGTTGCCGAGCTGCTGTTTCGCAATCGGGTCGTACTCCTCGGCGAGCAGCCCGACGTCGTTTCGTACGGACAGGAGGCGTTCGAACAGCGCTGCCGCTTCGTCGAGGCGTCCGAGCAGCGCGTAGGTATCGGCGAGCCATGCGGTGCAGGCGAGGAACGTGCCTTCGCCCGGCGGGAGGCCATCCTCGACCCGTTCCGTCCGGTACCGAAGAACGAACCCGTCGTGCAGCAGCTCGTGCTCGATGGCGCGAACGGTGGCCTGGACGCGTGCGTCCTCGGCCGGCAGGAATCCGACGAGCGGGATCATCAGCACGCTGGCATCGAGACGCGTCGACCCGTAGGCCTGCGTAAAGCATCCGCGCGCGGGATCGACCGCGCGCGCGCAGACGTCGCGGTGAATCTCGTCACGAATCGATCGCCAGCCGTCGACCGGGCCGTCGAGCCCGAGCCGTTCGGCGGTCTTCACGGCGCGATCGAAGGCGACCCACGCCATCACTTTCGAGTGCGTGAAGTGCTGGCGCGGCCCACGCACTTCCCAGATCCCTTCGTCCGGATCCCGCCAGACGCGCTCGACGAAGTCGAGAAAGACTTTCTGAACGTTCCACTCGTCGGCGTGCTCCGCGACCCCCGATCGTCTCGCCTGATACAGGACGTCCACAACTTCGCCGTAGATGTCGAGCTGGAACTGCGCGACCGCGGCATTGCCAACCCGAACCGGCGCCGACCGCTCGAAACCTGCGAGCCAATCGACCGTGCTCTCCGGCAGCCGACGCTCGCCAGCCACCCCGTACATCACCTGCAGCTTGGAGGGATCTCCGGCCGCGGCGCGCATCAGCCAGTCGCGCCAGGCGGCGGCTTCGTCGTGGTGGCCGCTCATGAGCATCGCGTACAGCGTGAACGTCGCGTCGCGGAGCCAGCAGTAGCGATAATCCCAATTCCTCACGCCGCCAATCAGTTCGGGCAGTGACGTCGTCGGCGCCGCCACGATGCCGCCCGTCGGTCCGTAGGTCAGCGCCTTCAACACGATCAGCGATTGCCGCACGGCATCCCGCCAGGGACCGCTGTAGGTGCATCGATCGCTCCAGTCGGTCCACCACGACGTCGTGTCCTCGAGCGACTCCTCGGGGTCGATCGCGCGCGGCGGAGGTTCGTGCGAGGGGTGCCAGCTCAGCACGAAGCGCTCGCGCTGACCGGCCGCGATCGTGAACGTCGCAACGGTGGTGAAGTCCTCGCCGCGCGTCGGCACCGTGGTTCGCAGCACGACCGCATCCGGTCCGGCCACGGCATGCAGACCGTCATCGTCCCGCCGGACCCACGGTACGACCGAGCCGTAGTCGAACCGCAGCACGAGATCCATGCGCATCGGCACCGATCCTTCGAGCCCTTCGACGATGCGGACGACATCGGGGGTACGCTCGCGGGGCGGCATGAAGTCGATGAGCCTCACGCGGCCGGTCGCGGTGGTGAACTCGGTCTCGAGGACGAGTGTGTTCTCGCGGTACCGACGACGGATCTGACGGGGAGCATCGACGGGCGCGATCCCCCAGCAGCCGTTCCCCTCGTCGCCCAACAGCGCGGCAAAGCATGCCCCCGAGTCGAACCGCGGCAGGCAGAGCCAGTCGATCCACCCCGTGTTCGACACGAGCGCGGCGGTCTGCGTGTCGCCGATCAGGGCGTAGTCTTCAATGCGGGGCATTCTTCAATTGAATCCTGAAAGCCGGAAAGCCTGAAAGCCGGGGAGCCCGGAAGCCGGGAAGCCTGGAAGCTGGGGAGCGAAACTTTTCCTCAGGAGTCGGGTTGAATCAGAGAATCGCGCACGACCAAGGAAGGAGCATTCATGCTGACGAAGGTACTCGCTATCTACTCCAGCGTGGTCACGACGGTGCTTGCGGCGTTCGTACTGGCGGGCTCCGTAGGCGCGCAAACTCAGAGTTTCGACGAGATCAACGTCCGGCGCATCAATGTGCGCGAGCCCGACGGAACGCTCAGGCTCGTGATCTCCAATCGGGCACGGCTGCCCGGAGTCATCGAGCGCGGCAAAGAGCATCCTCCCGTCGATCGCCCGCAGGCGGGCCTGCTCTTTTACAACGACGAAGGTACGGAGAATGGCGGGCTGGTCTTCGGCGGACACCGCAATCCGGACGGCACCGTGCAGGATTCCGGCGGCATGCTGACTTTCGATCGCTATGCGGGCAGCCAAATCATCCAGCTTGCCGGCGTGCACGACTCGGCGAACCACATTGTCGGGTTGATTGTGTCGGATACCGACGACAAACGCAGCCGGCGTGTGTTCGTGGGGCACGACAAACAGGGCGTCGCGCGGGTCGCGCTGATGGACGGCAGCGGACGGCCGAGGATCATGCTGCAAGTTGCGGCTGACGGGAATCCGAGTCTGTCGTTTCTCGACAGCAGCGGGAAGGTGGTCAACGAGATTGGTCCCACGCGGCGATAGCGCCCGCGCCAGGCGATACGTGGCCACGCCGATTGTCAGAACGCCCGCGGCGACGATGAGCAGGCCGCGCGCCGGAGGTCGGTTGGGTTTCGCGGCCACGAGAGTAAGATACCCGCGATTCGTTTGATCAATTAGTTTGCCGTGGCTCTTTGGTCCACCTTGTCGACATGAAACGAGCGAGCAGTAGCGAGCGAGTCGGCGGAGCGGAGCGGGGCGCCCGGGGTCCCCGCGAGCGACGCCGTAGGGGTGCCCGCAGGGGCGAAGCCCCTCGGTATCTTCTCAGACCGACCGCATGACGCGCCGGCACGTGCTCGTGGCTTCGCTGCTGCTCGCGGCCTTCGCCGCGCCGGATCTTTCGGCGCAGCAGACGGTCGTTCAACCGGCGTCGCGTCCGAACATCGTCCTGATCTTTCCCGACAATCTCGGCTGGGGCGAAGTCGGTGTCTACGGAAGCGTGCGCGGCGTGCCGACTCCGCGGCTCGATCGGCTCGCCGCGCAGGGGATCCGGCTGAACAATTTCAACGTCGAGTACTCGTGCACGGTCTCACGCGCGGCGCTTCTCACCGGCCGCTATGCCATCCGCACCGGCGCGACACAGGGCGCCGGGATCACGCTGTGGGAAGTCACGATTCCCGAGGCGTTGAAACCGCTGGGGTACGCGACAGCGCTCTACGGCAAGTGGCACCTCGGCGGCGACGCACCGGAAGGCAAGCGCGAGCCCACGCATCAGGGCTTCGACGAGTACTACGGCATTCCGCGGACGAGCAACGAGGCGCAGACGACGAGCTTTCCGACGTTCAACCCGGCCACCACGCCGCCGCCGTACATCTGGGAAGGCAAAACCGGTGAGCCGTCGCGAAACGTGAAAGTGTTCGACCTGAACACGCGCCGCACGCTCGACCGCGAAGCCGCCGAGCGCAGCGTCGCGTTCATGGAGCGCAACGTCAAGGCGAAGAAGCCATTCTTCCTGTACTACCCGATTACGCAGATTCACTTTCCTACGCTCGCGCATCCCGATTTCGACGGCAAGACGGGAGCCGGCGACATCGGCGACGCGATGGCTGACGTGGACTACAACACCGGCCTGGTGCTCGACGCGATCGATCGCCTGGGGATCGCGCGGAACACGCTCGTGTTCTGGTGCACCGACAACGGCGCGGAAGCCAGGCGGCCGTGGCGTGGGTCGTCGGGGCCGTGGAACGGTTTCTACAACACGGTCATGGAAGGCGGTATTCGCACGCCGTGCATCGTCCGGTGGACCGGCCGGATCCCGGCGGGCCGCGTGTCCAACGAGATCGTCCACCAGGTCGACATTTTTCCGACGATTGCCGCCGCGGTCGGCGCCGACATCGTCCCGAAAGATCGCGCGATCGACGGCGTCAACCAGCTGCCGTTCCTCGAGGGCAAGCAGCAGAAGTCGAATCGCGACAGCGTGATCTTCTACACCGGCAACCAGCTGCGTGCAGTCAAGTGGAAGGATTGGAAGTTCTACTACGCTTTTCAATCAGAGCCTGGCGCGCCCGCGGTCCCGCCGCTGATGCGGCTGTTCAATCTGCGTTCCGATCCCAAGGAAGAGTCCGACATCAAGGACGCGAATCCGTGGGTGCAGAGCGTGATGGACAAGATCGTCGCGGCCTTCACGGCCACGACCGAAAAGTATCCGCACGTGCCGAACAACGCGCCAGATCCGTACGTGCCGCCGAAGCGCAATCCGTAGTCCTCAGCGCGACACGTTCATCCAAGTTTTCGATAGACGGTCCGCGTGGTCGGCGACCGGCCGTACAGCGCACTGTTCCGTGTGGTCTCGACCACGAGGGAGGTTGGAGACTCGAGCGACAGAACCTGTTCGACGTGGACTGCCGCCGGCTTAGCGCTATCCGGATCGGGAAACGCGTGGACGGTGTCGATGATGAGCTTGTCGCCCTGCCAGGTCGCGCTCGAGACCTGACCCTGGATCCCGCGCCCCATCATGACGGAGTTGCGGGTTTCAGTGCCATCCAGCGCAAACACGAACTTCAGCGGCGGCTGCATGTCGCCGCGTCCGAAGAACGCGTACTCCACGGTCAGCTTCGACGCGTCCTGGGTGATCGTGATCGTCGATCCCCATCCGCTCCCCATGTTGCCGGTCTGACCGCCCCGTTGTCCGGGTGCCGCCGGCGGCGCGCCGGCTCGTCCGGCGCCGGCTGGCGTCGTTGGTGCGGCGGGATCGGGATCTGTGGTCCACCGGCCGGAAAAATCGGGCCTGGCCTGGGCGCCGGCGCCGACTGTGAGCAGAACAAACATGGCCGCCGCAGGTATCCAGTGCACGCGTCTCATGGGCGCTCAAGCTGATGAAGAGATCTTACTGGAGCTGAGCCTGGAAGCCCGGAACTCGGAAGCCGGGAAGCCTGAGAGCAAAACCTACTCCCAGGCTCCCAAGCTTCCTGGCTCCCAGGCTTTCTCTTGAGCTAAGGTCTTTCACAGCCATGTCCAATCGCGGGGTGACGCGACGGGAGTTCGGCGTCGTCGCCGCAGGCGCGCTCGGGTCGTTTGCGCTTGGCGGCGCGTGCCACCTCAAGCTGCCTGCCGGATCGATCGATGAAGGCCGGCTCAAGGCGCGGCCGGTCGCGGGCGCCAGGACGACGGCGCACGGAACGACCACGCTCGGGCTGGAGCCGTCACGAGACGCGATCCTCCAGATGCCGTCGAAGGTACCGGCCGGTCCCGTTCCCTTGATGGTGCTCCTCCACGGCGCCGGCGGCGCGGGCGAGCGGATTCTTCGACGACTCGGCGGCGCGGCCGAAACCGCTGGCGTGGCCATCCTCGCCCCCGACTCGCGCGGCCAGACCTGGGACGCGATTCGCGGCTCGTTCGACGACGACGTGGCGTACCTGGATCGCGCGCTTCAGAAGGTCTTTCAGATCGTCGCGGTGGATCCTGCGCGGCTGGCTATCGGCGGATTCTCCGATGGCGCGACGTACGCGCTGTCGCTCGGCCTCATCAACGGCGATCTCTTCCCGCGCGTCGTCGCTTTCTCGCCGGGGTTCATCGTTGATGGTACGACCAACGGCCGGCCGCGGTTGTTCATCTCGCACGGTACGGCGGATCCCATCCTGCCGATTGGCCGCTGCAGCCGTCCGATCGTGCAACTCCTGCGCAGTCGCGGATACGACGTCACGTTTCGCGAATTCAACGGCGAGCACGAAGTTCCGGAAGCGATCGCGACTGAAGGAATGGGATGGGTGGCGAAATGAAGACCTCGGGTTTCGTTTTTCGTGATGTCGTCAAAAACGAAACCCGAGGTCTTTCCCTCCTGTTAGCAGCCGCTCTCGCCGGCCAGCAACCCGCCGCCCCGGTCCGGCACTTCAACACCGTCATCCAGCTCGAGACGACATCGGAGACGTCGGCGAACGTGAGCATCGGCGATCTCGACGGCGATGGCGATCTGGATCTCGTCCTCGCGAAAGGCCGTCACGACCCGCTGATCGATCGGGTACTGCTGAACGACGGGCATGAGAAATTCGTCGCGTCGAATCTTGGTCCCACTGCCGACCGGACGTATACGGCCGCGCTGGCGGACGTCGACGGCGACGGCGATCTCGACGTGCTGACGAGCAACGACTCGCCGGACAAGAAGCTCGTGTACCTGAACAACGGCAAAGGCAAGTTCACGGTCGCCGGCACCTGGGGTGTGGCCGAGTGGTCCACGCGAAACGCGGCAGTGGCGGATCTCAACGGCGATGGCCGCATCGATGTCATCGCCGCCAACCGGCCGGGTCCGAGCTACGTGTGCCTCAACGAAGGCGGAGGCCGGTTCGCTGCGTCGTGCATCGCGATTCCTGCGGAGTCGGCGACGACCATCGTGCCCGCGGACTTCGACAAGGACGGGTTCATCGACCTTGCCGTGCCGAGCCGCGATGGCGGGCAGAGCCGCATCTATTTCAACGACGGCAAGGCGGGGTTCTCGAGGACGTTGCCGTTCGGTCCTGCCGGCGCGGCCGCCCGCGTCGGCGCCGCAGCGGATTTCGATCGGAACGGCACCATCGATCTCGCCGTTGGCGACGAGAAAGCGGCATCGTTGACCCTCTTCATGAACGACGGCAAAGGCCGCCTCACGCCCGGCTTTCATCTCGCCGACAAATCACGAACGCCGTACGCGATGTCGGCGGGTGACCTGAACAACGACGCCCATCCCGACATCGTGTTCGGCTACACGGAAGGGCCGCACTCCGTGTTCTTCAACGACGGGACCGGCCGCCGGTTCACTGAAGTGAAATTCGGCGATCCGGCCGGATCGGCGTACGGCTTTGCGATCGGCGACATCAACGGCGACAAGTTTCCGGACATCGCGCTCGCCCGCTCGGGCGCGCCGAACGTGCTGTATCTGAATGGGAGATGACCCCAGTCGAAACCCGAGGTCTTTTGGAGTCACTATGAGGACCACACGCACACTCGCAGCCTTCACCGTTTTCATGCTCCTCGCACCAGGCAGGACCGTCCCTGCCCAGGAGGGTCAGGCGCAGCGCCCGAACCAGGACTCGGCGCCGTCGCGAAGCACGCAGAAGCCGCCGCTGCACGGCACGCACTGGGTCGCCGTGACGGGGAAACCGCTCGGCGCCGCGGCGGGCGCGATGATCTTCCAGCAGGGTGGCAACGCGATCGATGCCGCGTGCGCCATGCTCGCCGCGGTCGCGACGATGTGGGACACCCTGGGGTGGGGCGGTGAGACGCAGGCGCTGATCTACAACCCGAAGACGAAGAAGGTCATCGGCATCAACGCGCTCGGCGTCGCGCCGACCGGCGCCACCGCCGCGTACTACAAATCGCAGGGCTACAACTATCCGCCCGAGTACGGCCCGCTTGCGGCGATTACGCCCGGCACGCCCGGCGGATTGATGACGATGCTCGCGGAGTTCGGGACGATGTCGCTGGCGCAGGTGCTCGCGCCGGCCATCAGCATGGCCGACGGCTACGCGATCGAGGCGCAGGCCGCGAATTCGATCGAACGGCAGAAGGGTGAACTCAAGAAATGGAAATACTCGCCGCCCGTATTCCTCCCGCATCTGGGTCAGGCGCGCGAAGCGCCCGAGCCCGGTGAAGTCTTCCGGCAGGCGGATCTCGCCGCGACGCTGCGCAAGCTGGTCGAGACCGAGCAGTCGATGCTCAAAGCCGGCAAGTCGCGCGCAGACGCCATTCGCGCCGCCTACGATCGCTTCTACAAGGGCGACATCGCGCAGGAGATCGTCCGCGGCACGCGCGAACAGGGCGGTCTGTTCACGACTGAGGATCTCGCCAACTGGAAGGTGAAGATCGAAGAGCCCCTTTCGACGACCTACAAAGGGATCGAGGTCTACAAGCTGGCGCAATGGCAGCAGGGGCCGGTGCTGCTGCAGTCGCTGAACATCCTCGAGAACTTCGACGTGAAGGCGATGGGCTTCAACAGCCCGAAGTACCTCCACACGCTGTATCAGACGATGAACCTGGCGTTCGCCGATCGCGATTTCTACTACGGCGATCCGGCGTTTCCGCCCGAGGAGCCGATGCGCGGGCTGCTCTCGAAGGAGTACGCGAAGAAGCGCGCGGCGATGATGAATCTCGAGAAAAACGATCCGAACGTGAAACCTGGCGATCCGTATCCGTTTCAGGGCGGGCAGAACCCGTTCATGCAGTACCTCAACGCGTGGCCGCCGCCCAACAAGCCGGTGCGAACGAGCGGCGGCGGCGACGATCGCTCGTGGGATGACGCGTTCTATGCCGGCACGACGTCGATTCAAGCCGCGGACGCGTCGGGCTGGGTGATCTCGGTGACGCCGAGCGGCGGCTGGATCCCCGCGGTGATTGCCGGCCGGACGGGCGTCGGTCTCAGCCAGCGCGCGCAGTCGTTCGTCACCGATCCGGCCGAGAGTCCGTTCAATGTGATCGAACCGGGAAAACGCCCGCGCGTGACGCTCACGCCGACGCTGGCGATGAAAGACGGGTTGCCGTGGATGGCGTTCTCGGTGCAGGGCGGCGACTCACAGGATCAGAATCTTCTGCAGTGCTTCCTCAACCTCGTCGAATTCGGGATGACGCCGCAGCAGGCGGTCGAAGCGCCGAACATGAATTCATTCCAGATGCGCAACTCGTTCCAGGATCACTCGCCGCAGCCGGGCCGCATGCTGCTCGCCGCGTCGGCCTCGCAATCGCTGCGGGCCGAGCTGCAGAAGATGGGCTACACGCTGCAGTTTTCGGAGCGCACGTCGGGTCCGATTACGGCGATCTGGTTTGATCGCAAACACGGCACGATGTGGGGCGCGGCCAGCAATCACGGCGAGGACTATGGAATTGCGTGGTAGCGCGAGCGGGGGTGGGGCCCCGCGAGCACTAAAAGATGAAGACAGATCTTCGCGGTTTCTTCGAGTCTGAATCGCATGGTGGCCCCGATCTCGCATGTCTATGAGGAATGAAGCGATTCAGGCGAGGGAGAGGTCAGCGGCCGAAGCGTGCCGGCCGCGGGAAACGTCGACTGCACACGATGCTGCTCGCAGGGGCGACGGCCGCGTTCGTGCCGCATACGGGCAAGATCGTGCCCAGATCCCGTCAGCCGTCTCACTCGACCCCGATCGCTGCGCAAAACGTCGTGACACCCGTGCCGCTTCCGACACCGGCGGGATGGGTCATGGTGTCGACCGAATTCCGGCTGGCGCCGTCGGCCTACGACCATCTCATCAGCGAGGCCGCCGAGCGATACAAGCTCGATCCCGCGTTGATTCGCGCGGTGATCATGGTGGAATCCGGCTTCGATCCTCAGGCGGTTTCCGAGGCCGGTGCCCAGGGACTGATGCAGCTCATGCCGGAGCTGGCCGACGAGCTCGGCGTCACGGACTCGTTCGACCCGCGCGAGAACATCATGGCCGGGTCGAAGTACCTCGGCTACCTCATGGATGTCCACAAGGGCAACGAAGCGCTGGCGCTCGCGAGCTACAACGCCGGGCCGACCATGGTCGACCGCTACCACGGCGTGCCCCCCTTCGAAGAGACGCGCCGCTACGTGAAATCGATCCAGGCCATTCTCAAGCGAGATCGCGCGGACTCTGCCGATTGACGGGGGGGAATCGATCTATCGAACTATCGATTTATCGATCTTTGAAAGGCATTCAGTCACGACAAAGAGGCTCTTAAATAGATCGATAGATCGATAACCCGATAGATCGATTCCCGTGTCTTTCCCCACCTGGCTCGTTCCCATGGCGGCGACGCTGACGCAGAAGCGCTTCACGGGACCCGAATGGATTTTCGAGCGCAAGCTCGACGGCATCCGGGTCCTGGCGTTCAAGAACGGCGCCGACGTGCAGCTGTTGTCGCGGAACAAGCTGCCGCTGAATGGGTCCTATCCCGCGGTCGTCGAGGCCGTCGCCCGGCTTCCCGTGCGCGATGCCGTGCTCGACGGCGAGGCGACCGGCGCCTGGGGCCGTCAGGGTGATGCGGATTATCACGTCTTCGACATCCTGTGGATCGACGGCCGTGACGTGACGTCGCTGCCGCTCGACGAGCGCCGCGCGCTGCTCGCGCGCCTGCCGTTGAAACGCCCGCTCGCGCACGTCGCCGCGCTCGACGACCCGGCGCCGTGGGAACGCGCGTGCCGCGAAGGCTGGGAAGGCGTGATCGCCAAGCGCCGCGACGCTCCGTACGAGCACCGGCGATCGCCGCATTGGCTGAAGATGAAATGCGAGATCACGCAGGACCTCGTCGTCGGAGGCTTCACCGATCCGCAGGGCGCGCGGGTGGGTCTGGGGGCGCTGCTCGTCGGCTACTTCGACGGCGATGATCTCGTGTTCGCCGGCAAGGTCGGCACCGGCTTCGATACCAGGCTGCTCCTCGATCTTCGCGCCCGGCTCGACGCGCTCGAGATTCCGAAACCGCCGTTCACGAAAGCGGCCGGGCTGCCGCGCCTGCGCGCCCACTGGGCGCGGCCGGAAATCGTGGTTCAGGTCGCGTTCATCGAATGGACCGGCTACGACAAGCTGCGCCACCCGCGCCTGCTCGGCGTGCGCGACGGCCAGTCCGCGCGACAAGTCGCGCGGAGAGCGAAATGACCTCAGGTCACGTCGTCATCACGCACCCGGACAAGGTGCTGTTTCCTGACGACGGGATCACGAAAGGGGAGCTGGCGGCGTACTACGAAGCGATCGCGCCGGTGATGCTCCCGCACATCCGGAATCGCCCGGTCACGCTCGAGCGCTATCACAACGGCATCGGCAAGCCCGGGTTCTTTCAAAAGGACGTCTCGAAGGGGTTCCCGAAGTGGCTGAAGCGCGTCGAGGTGCCGAAGAAGGGCGGCACCGTTCACCATCCGGTCGTCCGCGATGCGCGCGGGCTCGTCTGGCTCGCGAATCAGAATTGCATTACGCCCCACGTGTGGACATCGCGCGCGCCGAAGCTGTACCAGCCCGACATCTGCATCTTCGATCTCGATCCCGGACGCGACGAGCCGGACGTCCTGCGCGCGGCCGCCTTGCTGCTGCGCGATGTGCTCGACGAGCTCGGCCACCGGAGCTGGGTCAAGACCTCGGGCTCGAAGGGTTTTCACATTGCCGTGCCGCTCGACGGCAAAACGCACATCGGCGACGTCGCGCGCTTCGCCCATCGTGTGGGCGCGAAACTCGTGTCGCGCGACCCGGCACACCTGACGCAGGAGTTCAGCAAGGCTGACCGCGGCGGCCGCATCCTCGTCGACACCGGCCGCAATGCGTACAGCGCGACGTTTGCCGCGGTCTACGCGGTTCGCGCGAAGCCTGGCGCGCCCGTGTCGGCGCCCTGCACGTGGGACGAAATCGAACGCGGCGTCGTGGGCCCGACCGCGTTCACGCTCCGCACGATGCCTCAGCGCATCGCCGAGGTGGGGGACCTGTGGGGTGACATGAAAAAGACCTCGGGTTCCGTTTTACGGTTTACGTAAAACGGAACCCGAGGTCATACTGCTGACCCGTCCTCCATGCACTTCTTCTCGCTGCTATTCCCATGGGGTCTGATCCTGCAGGCGGTCGCGCTCGTCCATTTCATTCGGCGCAGGCCGGACGGCATGTGGCTCTGGATCATCATCTTCCTCGGACCGATCGGCGCGGTCGTCTATATAGGCGTGGAGGTCGTGCCCGACCTCGGCCTGCTGAGGCAATCGTACGACGCGTACGGCCGTCGCAAGCGGATTCGGCTGCTCGAGGCGGTCGTGCTCGAGAACCAGGCGGCTGGAAACTTCGAGGAGTTAGCCGACCTGTACATGGATGACGGTCAGTACGCGCGGGCGCGTGAGTGCTACGACAAAGCCATCTCGCCGCGCGCCGACCAGCCGGATCCGATCTATCGCCGCGGCACCGCCAAGATTCACCTGGGCGACTTTGCGTCGGCCGTGCCGGATCTCGAGTACGTCACCACACGCGATCCCAAGTACGACTTCCATCGCGCGATCGGATTGCTCGCGCACGCGTACGCGAACACCGGACAGGCCGTCAAAGCCGAGACGCTCTTCAAGCAGGCGACCGACGCGTCGACGCTCTCGGAGACGTACCTCAACTACGCCAGCTTTCTCGCGGCCCAGGGCCGGACCGCAGAGGCCCGCGATTGGGCCCAACGCGTCCTCGCCAGGAAACCGACGATGCCGCGATATTTACAGCGCCGGGAGCGCCCCTGGTTTCGGAAGGCCAGCGGCATCCTGAAGAGTCTTCCCAAAGCCTGACCGCTTCACGCCTTCATGCCGAGCAAGCCCGAGAGCGAAGTTCTGACTGTCGCCGGCCGCGAGCTGATCGTGTCAAACCCGCGGAAGGTCTTTTTTCCCGAGCGCGGGTACACCAAGCTCGACGTGGTCGAGTACTACGTCGCAGTCGCCGACGGCGCGCTTCGCGCCGCGGGGGGACGACCCAACATGCTCGTTCGGTATCCGAACGGCATCGACGGCGAGTACTTCTATCAGAAGCGCGCGCCCGATTCGCGGCCCGGCTGGATCGAGGTCGTCTCGCTGCAGTTTCCGTCGGGGCGCACGGCCGACGAGGTCGTGCCGCGCGACGCGGCCGCGCTCGCCTGGATGGCCAACCTCGCGTGCCTCGAACTGCATCCGCATCCGGTGCGAGCCGAAGATCTCGACCATCCCGACGAGTTGCGGGTCGACCTCGATCCGGTGCCGGGTGTCGGATGGGAGCAGATTCGTGAGGTCGCGCGCATCGTGCAGGCGACCCTTCCCGACTTCGGGCTGGTGGGCTGGCCGAAGACGTCGGGATCGCGCGGACTGCACGTCTACGTCCGGCTCGAGCGGAAATGGACGTTCCCCGAAGTCCGCCGCGCCGCGCTGGCGCTGGCGCGCGAAGTCGAGCGTCGTGCGCCCACCCTGGCGACGAGCAAGTGGTGGAAGGAAGAGCGGCACGGCGTCTTTCTCGACTACAACCAGAACGCGAAAGACCGCACGGTGGCGGCAGCGTACTCGATTCGTCCGAAGCCCGATGCCCGCGTGTCCGCGCCGCTCGGCTGGGACGAAATCGCTGACTGCGATCCCCAGGACTTCACGATCGAGACCATGCCGCGGCGCTTCGCGAAGCTGGGCGATCGGCACGCGGACATCGATCGCCACCCGTGCTCGCTCGCCGGTCTGCTGGACCTCTCCGCGCGCCACGAACGCGAGGGGCTCGGCGACGCGCCCTGGCCGCCGCACTATAAGAAGCAGAAAGGCGAGCCGGCGCGCGTGCAGCCGTCCCGCCGCCGCGCCTCCGTGCATCCGCTCATCGAAATCGGCCGCGCGCAGGTGAAAGCCGACGCGCTGGCCGGCTTCGAACGCTGGAAAACGCGGCATCCGGAGGCGGCGGCGCATCTCGAGCCCGCCGACGTGCTCGTCGACGCGATGCGGGGAAGGTT
>JBLNGH010000358.1:0-6492 GCA_050264575.1 Acidobacteriota bacterium
GGGTGAGCCCAACGGATCGCAAATCTGGGTGAGATGGATGGACGCCGAAGGCGCGACGACCCAGATCACGCATCTCGACCAGAGTCCCTCGAACCTGCAGTGGGCGCCGGACGGCAAGTCGGTCGCCTTTACGATGCTCGTGCCCAAGCGGGAGACGTGGTCGATTCGGATGCCGCCGCGTCCTGAAGGCGCGAAGTGGATCGAGGCGCCGCGCATCGTCGAAAGCCTGACGTATCGCGCGGACCGGCAGGGATTCATCGATCAGGGGCTCGATCAGATCTTCCTGGTGCCGGCCGAGGGCGGAACCGAGCGCCGGCTGACCGACGGCCAGTACGATTACGGCGGCGCGTTTCAGTTCACGCCCGATGGCAAGGAGGTCGTCTTCTCCGCCGGCCGCGGTCAGAATTGGGAGCGCGAGTACCGGCAGACGGACGTGTATGCGCTGAACGTCGCGACCGGCGCGTTGCGGCAGCTGACGAGCCGCAGCGGACCGGACACGAGCCCGGTCATCTCGCCGGACGGACGCTGGATTGCGTACCTGGGCTACGACTACACGACGGATACCTACATCGACAACGAAATGTACGTCATGGGCATCAACGGCAGCGGGATGCGGCACATGACGCCGAAGTTCGATCGATCGCCGCAGGATCTGACGTGGGCGCCGGATTCGAGCGGCATCTACTTCACCTCGGACGACAGCGGATCGCGCAACCTGCATCTGGCGCCGCTCGACGGGCCGATCACGACGGTGACCAAAGGCGTGCACCTCATCACCCTTGGTGACATCAACAAGTCGGGGCAGGCGGTCGGCACGCTGACGAGCTTTCACAAGCCGGGCGACGTCATCTCGTTCTCGCTCTCCAATCCGGGCGTCCTGAAACAGCTCACGCACGTGAACGACGATGTGCTGAGCCAGGTCAAGCTCGGCGACGTCGAGGAGATCTGGTACTCGTCGCTCGACAACTACAAGATCCAGGGCTGGCTGATGAAGCCGCCCGACTTCGACCCGTCGAAGAAGTATCCGCTGATGCTCTCGATCCACGGCGGACCGCACGCGATGTACGGCGTCGGGTTCAACTTCGGGTGGCAGGAGCACGCAGCCAACGGCTACCTGGTGCTGTACGTGAACCCGCGCGGCTCGACCGGCTACGGCAGCGCGTTCGGGAACGCGATCAAGTACGCGTACCCCTCGAAGGACTTCGACGATCTGATGAAGGGTGTCGATGCCGCGATCGCCAAGGGCTCTGTCGACGAGCGCAACCTGTTCGTCTACGGATGCTCGGGCGGCGGCGTGCTGACGGCCTGGACCGTCGGTCACACCGATCGCTTCGCCGCGGCGGCGTCGCAGTGTCCGGTCATCAACTGGATCTCGTTCGTCGGCAACGTGGACGGAAATCCGCTCCGCTGGTATGACGACTTCGAGAAGTTTCCCTGGGAAGATCCGAGCGAGCACCTGCGCCGCTCGCCGTTGATGTACGTCGGCAACGTGAAGACGCCGACGATGTTGATGACCGGCGTGCTCGACATGCGGACGCCCATCAGCCAGACCGAAGAGTTCTATCAGGCGCTGAAAGCGGTCGGCGTGCCGACGGCCATGCTGCGGTTCAACGGCGAATACCACGGAACCACGTCGCGGCCGTCGAACTTCATTCGCACGCAGCTCTACCTTCGGTACTGGTTCGAGAAGTATTCGAGGAAGGACGTGCCCGCACAGAAGAAGTAGGACTGGGACGTGGGTTTGGCTCGAGGCTCGAGGCTTGAGGAACGGTAATGCGTGCGTGGTGGCGTTGCTGACGCTCGTGGCGTCAGCCGCAGCAACCCAGGCGCCGCCACCCCGCTATCGTGACGCCAAACTGCCTGTCGAGGAGCGTGTGCGCGATCTTCTGGCGCGGATGACGCTCGAGGAAAAGTTCTGGCAGTTGTTCATGATTCCCGGCGATCTCGACACGCCGGGAAACGATTACTCGCACGGCATCTTCGGCCTGCAGATCTCGACCGGGGCGCCGGCGGCATCGGCCGCGACCTCGGCTCGAGGTGCCGCCGCCCGCGCGCACGCCGAGCGCATCAACGCGATCCAGCACTACTTCGTCGAAAAGACGCGGCTGGGGATCCCGATCATTCCGTTCGAGGAAGCCGTCCACGGCCTCGCGCGCGAGGGCGCGACGATGTTCCCGTCCGCCATCGCGCTGGCGGCAACCTGGGATGACGGGCTCGTCGCGCGTGTCTCCGGCGCGATTGCGAGCGAAACGCGGAGCCGGGGCATTCGTCAGGTGCTCTCTCCCGTCGTCAACATCGCCGACGACGTGCGGTGGGGACGCGTCGAAGAGACGTACGGCGAGGACCCGCTGCTCGCCGCGACCATGGGCCGCGCCTACGTCACCGCGCTCGAGCGAGCGGGCGTCGTCGCGACGCCAAAGCATTTCGTGGCGAATGTCGGCGAAGGCGGCCGCGACAGCTATCCGATCGATCACAGCGAACGCGCGTTGATGGAGCGCTATTTCCCGTCATTCGCCGCGGCCATTGACGCCGGCGCGCGCTCGATCATGACGGCCTACAACTCGGTCGACGGATTGCCGGCGACGCAGAACCGCCGCCTGCTGACCGAGACCCTGAAGCGCGACTGGAGCTTCAAAGGGTTCGTCATCTCCGACGCGTCGGCCACGAGCGGCGCGACGGTGCTGCACATGACGGAGGCGAGCACGGCCACGGCCGCGACGCACGCGTTCGATGCGGGCCTCGACGTCGTGTTCCAGTCGTCGTACGGACAGCAGCGGCCCTATCTGGACGCGTTCCAGCGCGGCCTCATTCCCATGGCCGTGATCGACGCGGCCGTGACGCGCGTCCTGCGGGTGAAGTTCGAGCTGGGACTGTTCGAACAGCCCTACGTCGACGCCGGCGCGGCGGCGTCGACGAACGGGGGTGCCGACCATCGCGCATTGGCGCGCGAGGCGGCGCAGGCCTCGATCGTCCTGCTCAAGAATGACGCGCATCTGCTGCCGCTCGAAAAGACCGTGAAGTCTGTTGCCGTCATCGGCGCGGATGCCGTCGATGCGCGTCTGGGCGGATACAGCGGGCCCGGCAACGGCAAGGTCTCCATTCTCGACGGCATCCGGCGCGCGCTCGGGACCTCGCCGACCGTCACCTTCTCGGCAGGCCCCGGGCGAACAGCGCCGGACTTCGACGTCGTGCCGGCGTCGGCGCTCTCGACGAGCCAGGACGGTCAGCAGGTGCGCGGCCTCGCGGGCGAGTACTTCGACAATCCAAAGCTGGAAGGCGCGCCGCGGGTTACGCGCGTCGACGCGCGAATGGACTTCCGGTGGACGCTCAATTCGCCAGGCCGCGGTATTCCCTTCGATTGGTATTCGGCGCGCTGGACCGGAATTCTCACGGTACCGCCGGGCGGCGTCGCGCGGATCGCCGTCGAAGGCAACGACGGCTACCGTCTGTACCTCGACGGGCAGATGGTCATCGACAACTGGAAGAAGCAGTCGTTCGGCCGGCGCGTCGCTGCCGTTGATTTCAAGCCCGGTACCGTCCACCAGATCCGTCTGGAGTACTTCGAGACGACTGGAAATGCGCGCCTGAAGCTGCTCTGGGATGCGGGTGTGGTCGACGATTCGCGCGACGCGATCGACCGTGCGGTGGACGCCGCCAGAAACAGCGACGTCACGATCATCGTCGCCGGCATCGAAGAAGGCGAATTCCGCGATCGTGCAATGCTCGGGCTGCCGGGCCGCCAGCCGGCGCTCATCGACGCGATCGCTGCCACGGGCAAGCCCGTCGTCGTCGTGCTCATCGGCGGCAGCGCGATCACGATGCCCTGGCTCGAACGCGTCGGCGCCGTGCTCGACGCGTGGTATCCCGGCGAGGCGGGCGGCGACGCGGTCGCCGACGTGTTGTTCGGCGACGCCAATCCGGCCGGCCGGTTGCCAATCACGTTCCCGGTTGCCGAGGGCCAGTTGCCGCTCGCTTACAACCACAAGCCAACGGGCCGTGGCGACGACTACGTCGATCTGACCGGGCAGCCGCTGTTCCCGTTCGGCTTCGGACTGAGCTACACGACGTTCGACTACTCGGATCTTGCCATCGAGCCCGCGGAGATTCCGGCGTCGGGGACGGCGAAGGTCAGCTTCACGGTCGCGAATTCGGGCCAGCGCGCCGGCGACGAAGTCGCCCAACTCTACGTGCGCGATGTGCTGGCATCGGCCGCCCGCCCCGTCATGGAGTTGAAGAAGTTCAGGCGCATTCACCTCAGTGCGGGCGAGCGGCAGACCGTCGTCTTCGAGCTCGACGCCGCGGATCTGCGGATGCTCGACCGGGACCTGCGCTGGATCGTCGAGCCCGGCGTGTTCCGCATCATGGCCGGCAGCTCGTCGAAGGACATCCGTCTCCGCGGACAGGTGACCGTCCGCTGACGAGCCACGCCCCGTCGCGACGTTTCCGGACAGCGAGCCACGGGCACTCGCGGCCGTCCGCGGCCTCTCGCGGGATCCTGAGTTGTGGCGCTCTTTTCACGTTCTTTTCGCGTGGTCGCAGTTTTGATTGAGTTGCTCCGTCTAAGGTGTCATCGGGAGCTGCCGCGGCGACACAGGTGTGTCCGATGGATGGCCCGCTGAGCAGCCGTTTCGTATGCCCAACCTCATTCGCAACGTCGTCGACCCCTTCCTGATCGAGAACGGGAGGAAGTTCCGGCTCAAGGACATCAAGCCCCGCGAGACGCTCGGCTTCAAACCGACGAAGGACTGGGCCCGCCAGGTGCTCCAGGAAGGCGTGTCGCGTCTGTCGGAGCTGCAGGACAAGCTCTACGCCCAGGACCAGTGGGGCGTGCTGCTGGTCTTTCAGGCGATTGACGCGGCGGGCAAGGACGGCGCCATCCGGCACGTGATGTCGGGTGTCAACCCGCAAGGGTGTGAAGTGTTCTCCTTCAAGGCGCCTTCGGCCGAGGAGCTGGATCACGACTTCCTCTGGAGAACGTCGCAGCATCTGCCTGAGCGCGGCCGGATCGGCATTTTCAATCGCTCGTACTACGAAGAAGTGGTCGTGGTTCGCGTGCACAAGGAACTGCTGGCGAAGGAGAAGATGCCTCCCTCGCTCGTGACCAAGCACATCTGGCGGGAGCGGTTCGACGACATCAACGCATTCGAGCGGTATCTGGCCCGGAACGGGTATGTCATCCGGAAATTCTTCCTGCACATCTCCAGGGACGAGCAACGCCGCCGATTCCTGAAGCGGCTCGACGAGCCGGAGAAGAACTGGAAGTTCTCCATCGCCGACGCGCGCGAGCGCGCGCGGTGGGATGACTACATGGATGCGTATGAGGACATGATTCGCAACACGGCCACGCCGCACGCGCCGTGGATCGTGGTGCCGGCCAACAAGAAATGGTTTGCCCGCTGGGTGGTGGCCGCCGCTATCATCGACGCGCTCCGGGGCTTGAAGCTCGCGTATCCTGCAGTGAGCGCCGAACGGAAACGCGAGCTGGCAAAAGCCAGAGCCGCGCTCGAGCGGGATGCGTCGGATAAGTGAGTGGCGTGTGAGGTGACACCATGTTGACCAAGCGTTCGTCTCCAGACGTCTTTCCATCGCTTCGCGCGATCCCCTTCATCGCGACGAAGACCGGAGGCGGTGTCACGCGGCTGCTGACCGACCGGCAGCGCGAGGAGCTGGCCACGCTGTCCACGCGCGTCAACGTCGGCTCGCGAGGCATCGTCTACCGCACGGGCGCTCCGGCGGCCTCCCTCTTCATCTGCGCCGCGGGCGCGTTCAAGTCGTACCGCGATCTCCCGAGCGGCAGACGCCGAGTCGCCGCATTTCTGTTCTCGGACGACATCTTCGGACTGGCTCAGAGCGGAAAATACGTCAACACGGTCCAGGCGATCATGCCCTCCACGTGCTACCGAATTCCCATGGAAAGCCTGACCGCAGTCCTTCGTCACGACGCGGAGCTCGAGTTTCACTTTCTCTGCAAGGTAACGCACGAGCTGCGGGAGTCGCAGCGGCGCTCGTTCATCATCGGCCGCCGCTCGGCGACCGGCCGCATCGCGATGTTCCTGCACATGCTCGAGAACAACAACGCCCCGGACGTCACGCCCGACGTCATCCCGCTGCCGATGAGCCGCTCCGACATCGCCAACTACGTCGGACTGTCAGCGGAAGCGATGAGCCGCGCGACGGGTCAGCTCGCGCGCGACGGCGTCATCAAATTCGAGGGCGCGCACGCCGTGCGAATCTTGGATCGGCCGCGATACGACCGGCTCGCGACAGAATTCTGAGGCTACTGACGAAGGATCACTAACACAAGCCCGAGGATGCCGACGGCGGCCACGAAGAGCGCAATCATCTGCGACAGCGACCGGTGCAGCACCGCCCCCGACCGCTGGAGCACGGCCCGGCTTCGGCGATGCTCGAGGGTCGCGAGCACGAGCGCGATCAGACCGACACTGATCATGCTCATCGCGAACGCGCGCGGTCCGAACAGATGCGGCGTCG
>JBLNGH010000359.1:0-3435 GCA_050264575.1 Acidobacteriota bacterium
CCCCGAACCCCAGGGGTCTGACCCCGGTCTGACCCCACCACGGCGAGGACAAAGCGAGACGGTCTCGCAGAGGACACTCGAAAAGTGGCTGTTCGTGACCAGAGCAGTGGGAGCCTGGAACGGACGGGCCGCGCTAACCGCAAGCGCGATTTGCGTGTCACCCATCCGTGACCGACAGATGCGGAACTTGGTCGGGGCGCCGAGATTCGAACTCGGGACCCCCTGCGCCCAAGGCAGGTGCGCTACCAGGCTGCGCTACGCCCCGACTCTGAAGAACCTTGATTTTACTGCGGTTTTCTGCAGGTCGCTCCCTTGCGTGCTTCGCTTTTCGGGCGAAAACTGTCCCAGAACTCCGAACGACTGTCCCAGAATACCGCGGATTCATCAGCCCGCCTGTCCCAAAACTCCCGCCGACTCGTTCGCCGTCGTGAACGTGGTCTGGTGTCCACTGTCGCTCTCGTCGCTCGGAAACAGATACGAGCCGTTGCCGGCGAGCTGCATCTGATTCTGGAACGCCTCGACCGCGAGATCGGTCAGCGGAGCTTCCGCCACGCCGTTCGGCGTCTTGGAGTCGGGAATCCAGACGACCTTGTTCTTCAGATCGACCTGGTCCTTCTTCATCGGCGTCAGTTCCTTGTAGATGCGAAGTCCCGTCTCCGTGATGATGCGAACGACGTTCCGCAACTAGCTCGGCGCCGCCGCCTCGATCCGTTGCTGCTCCGACCACGACACATAATGCGGTCGGAACAAAACCGATACCGCAAGTAGCCTTCGATCGCGTCGCTCGTTAGATCCGTCAGCTGGTGATCGCCGAACACCTTGACGAGATGGGTGACGGCAGGTCCGCCTGTCATCGCGACATAAGGACAGCAGCAAGAAACCCGCAGACGAGCAATGTTTTCCGTACCATGACTTACCTCACGACCGAGCGGTGAAGAGGAAGAACAGCCTTCGCCACTGAGTTCCGCGATTTCTGCAACTCGAAGATCGCCAGCGCAGCTCCGGCAACGGGCAACGCGTAGTCGGCGCTGACCCCGAGAAGAAATGCCGCGGAGCCACCGATGACAGACCAGACGATGGGAACGATAGCCAAGATTCTTGAGTGAGGCGGCGCAAGCAGAAGCAGTCCCGCCGTGAAGATCGTCGTCGGGCACGGAAGACCGAACGTCGGGATCTTCAGCAAGCTGCCATGCTCCACGGCGTTGATCGCCGGATACAGCAGCGCATATCCCACCAGGAACCATCCGATGTTTGTCCACACTGTCCGAGCCGGCTTGAAAGCCACGTGCCCTCTGATAACTCCCGACCAGAAGAACAATGCGGCCTGCAGGAGAAAGATCGCCGCAAACAGCGACGCCGCAAAATTGATGCGTGTGAAGAACACGAGGTGGTACGCAACGGCGGACCACGCCCAGTGGACGACCAGGAGGCCGCTGATCCAGCGGTCGTGAGAACGCCGCGATGACAGTATCCATACGGCCGCGAGAACGGACGCCACCCACAACGCGACGACGGCTGGCCATAACGCCCCGTTGTATGCGGCAAAGAGGTCGAAGAAGTCTTCTCTGGAGAACGGCAGTTGCATGTTCACACGCACACTCGGCCGAAGGCGTACAGGAGCAGTTCGGGTGCCGCTCGCGCGGGCGAAAGCTGGCCTCGCCGATTGCCGCTGCACGCGCGATGACGCCGGAAATCCGGCACCCGTACGGCGCTATTTCCCAAGGTCGATGCGGGTTATTTCGCACGTCGCGCAGTTCCCGGGACACGGCACCCGATGTTCCAGTCAGCCAAGGCGAATACGGATCGGCAAGGTTCATGCGTCCTGGGGCCTAGGAGTTGCCCAAGGTGCGCGAGGTGAGCAGATGGTGGGCAAGAAACGGATGAACACCACATTGAAATGGATGGCCGGCGCGCTGGGCCTCGCAGGGGGCGCATACGCCGGTTATGTGGGCGTGACATGGCTGCGGTACGGGCGCCCGGCTCACGCTCGCGCTGAGGATCTCGATCCGCTGCTCGATCGATTCATGCCCGTCTACGACATCGTGGAGCGGCACCACATCCGCGTCGCCGCGCCAGCCGACGTCACGTTGTCGGCCGCGTGCGACATCGACATGCAGCAGTCGCCGGTCATCCGGGCGATCTTTCGGGCGCGCGAAGTGATCCTCGGCAGTGAACCTGATACAGCGGCGCGTCCGCACGAACTGCTCGCTTGGGCGAAATCACTCGGCTGGGCCGTGCTCGCCGACGTGCCAAATCGCGAAGTCGTGATGGGGGCCGTGACACAGCCGTGGGAGGCCGATGTCGTGTTCCGGCCGCTGTCGCCGGAGGCGTTCACGACGTTCAACGACCCCGGCTTCGTGAAGATCGTGTGGACGCTCCGCGCGGACGCGACGAGCACCACCGAATCTGTCTTCCGAACCGAGACGCGGGCGGTTGCGACCGATGACACAGCGCGCGCGAAGTTCCGTCGGTACTGGTCGTTTCTCTCGCCCGGGATCATCGTCATCCGCTGGACGATGCTTCAGCCGCTCAAGGCCGAAGCCGAACGCCGTGCTGCGGTCAGGCGATCGGCAGACTTAGAGCGTGTTGCTCAAGCCGCGGCCGAACGCACTACGCGATGAAGGAGGCGGCCCAATGGCACCGTGGCTGCGTTATCTGATCGCGTTTGTTGTCTTCGCCCATGGTTTCGTCTACGTCCGAATCGGCTCCGTGCTACCCGGGCCGATCAAGGCGTGGCGAGGAAGGTCATGGCTCCTGAGCGACACCGTTACCGGCGATCAGCTCAGACGAGTCGTCGTGTCCCTGCACGTGGCCGCCGGCATCGCGCTGCTCGCATGCGCCGCGAGCTCACAGCCGAGTTACTTCAACACCCCGGCCAACAAATTCCCGACATTCGCGCCGCCGGACTTCGTGACGAACGACGTCAGCACCGGAATCGCCTTGCTGACCATCTCCGGCTTGAGTCCGAGCTTGGTGAACGCCTGAGATGCGGCCGCGAGTCCGGCTGCGGATCCCGTCGCCTTCGACAGCGCGCCGCCGGCGCCGCCGCCGAGGGCGGGCGCAGCAGCCAACAGGGCATCCATGCCCGGCACGGCTTTCGACACCTGCGCGAACTCGTCGGGCTTGAGCCGCGATTTCGCAATCCCGAACAGCGAGCCCGCCGCGCCCGCAGCTTGTTCGGGCGTGCCGCCAATCTCCTTCGAAAGTGCGTTGACGAGATCCGGGCTGCCCTTGACGGCTGCGGCAGCCGCCTGACCGGTCCCTTGATCCGCGTGCACCACGATGACCGCAGCAGCGGCGGTGACGACGGCTCCCCAGATGAATCCGCGAAAGACCTGCCGTGACATGGTGATTCCCCCTCTCGAAGGGCGTTGAGCAACTCTCGGACCACTGGAGCGATGACGCCCCTGGCGCGTCCGGAAGAGACCTGACTCC
>JBLNGH010000360.1:0-4834 GCA_050264575.1 Acidobacteriota bacterium
CTGCTCGCCGCCTTCCGGCTCAACGACGATCTGGGGCAGCTTGCCTACAAGGTGTATTTCTATCCGTCACTGAGGTACGACGAGGATCAGCGGGACAACGGCGTCAACGCGCGCAAGCAGCAGGTCGAGGCGCTCATCGCGCGATGGCAGCAGGCGACGTCGTGGTTCAGTCCCGAGCTGCTCAAGATTCCGCTCGCGACGGTGCGCGGCTGGCTCGACTCCACGCCTGAGCTTGCGGTCTACCGGTTCGCGATCGAAGAAGTCTATCGCCAGCAGGAGCACGTGCTCGACGAGGCCGGGGAGCGGCTGATGTCGCTCGCGACGCGGCTCTCAGGCGGGCCGCACGAAGCGTACCTCGCGCTGTCGACCGCCGACGCCAAGTTTCCGGAAATCACCCTGAGCACCGGCGCGAAGGTGACGATGTCGTACAGCCAGTACCGCGCGGTGCTGGCGACGAACCGGAACCAGGAGGATCGCCGGCAATCGTTTCTCGCGCACTACGGCACGTACAAGACCAACCTCAACACGTACGCGACGCTGTATCACACGGTCTGCCAGCGCGACTGGTTTCACGCGCGATCGCGGTCGTACGAGACGACGCTCGACGCCGCGCTCTACGGCAACAACATTCCGCGCGCGGTCGTCGA
The DNA here is from genome assembly GCA_050264575.1 of Acidobacteriota bacterium. Lineage (GTDB taxonomy): Bacteria > Acidobacteriota > Vicinamibacteria > Vicinamibacterales > SCN-69-37 > DASQFI01. Next base: position 648 of record JBLNGH010000360.1, read on the forward strand.
CACGCTGATCGCCACGACCCGCGCCGGCGTCGAGCCGCTGCGCCGGTACCACCGGCTGCGCCGGCGCGCGCTCAAGCTCGACCGCTACTGCCCGTACGATTTTTCGATTCCGATCATCGAATGGGACCGACGGTACCCCTACGAGGAGGTCGTGGAGGCTGTCGTGCAAGCCGTCGCGCCGCTGGGTCCCCAATATCAGGACCGCATGCGACGCGGCTTCCGCGAACGGTGGATCGACGTCTACGAGAACGACGGCAAGCGGAGCGGCGCGTATTCGGCGCCGGTGTACGGCGTGCACCCGTACATGCTTCTCAACTGGGCGGACACGCTCGACGATGTGTTCACGCTGGCGCACGAGATGGGCCACTCGATGCACACGATGCTGTCGCACGAGCGGCAACCGTTCGTCTATTCGGACTACACGATCTTCGTCGCGGAAGTGCCCTCGACGCTCGCCGAAGCGCTGCTCCTGGAGCATCTGCTCGCGAGCACCACCGATCGTCAGGAGCGCATCGTCCTCCTGCAGCACGCGATCGACAACATCACGAGCACGTTCTACACGCAGGTCCTGTTCGCGGACTTCGAGCTGGCGACGCACGAGCGCGTCGAGCGCGACGAGCCGATTACCGCCGAGGTGCTGAACGATCTCTACAAGGAGCGCTTCGAGGCCTATTACGCGGACGCGGTCGACGTCGAGGATTTGACGCCCATCACGTGGGCGCGCATCCCGCACTTCTTCAATACGCCGTATTACGTCTATCAATATGCGACCTGCTTTGCGTCGGCTGCCAAGCTGGCGCGCGAAATCAGCGAAGGGTCCGAGCGGTCGCAGGCGGAGGCCCGCGCGCGCTATCTCGAGCTGCTGGCGTCAGGGGGCAGCGACCATCCGATGACGCTCCTCAAGCGAGCCGGCGTGGATCTCAGCGAGCCCTCAACGATTCAGGCGGTCATCGATCAGCTGGACAAGTTGGTAGGAAGGCTCGAAGAGCTGGTCTGAAGATCTGTCGGTTCCGGGGTTCCGAGGTTCCGGGGTTCTCCTACGTGATGTGAATCCGAGCAACGCGAGCTGAGGTTTGTGCTTCAGTCAATGCCCGCGACGCGAGCCAATCTAGAAACGCTGCGTCTGTACTCAGCGAATCGCGGCTGGCCTGCAAACGCTGCCGATCGTGTCCAGCCTCAGGACGGCGACCGGTGGCACATCATCGCCGCGGTTCCGATAGGCGCGAGCTGAGTCAAAGGCCTGCAATTTCCAGTCAGTTACCCCGAACCTTCCATGCTCCGGGCCAAGGTGCCCACGATCGACTCAGTCGCAAACGCTCTGGCGATCGACCCAACCGGGAAAGTGATCGTTCCGTCTGAGGAAAGTACCGCAACTGGCGGACCAACCGACTTCGGAACCCGGCTCTTGAGAACCTCGGAACCCCGGAACCTCGGAACCCCGGAACCGACAGAGTCTCTCTCTGGAAACAGTCCTTTGAATCGGAAATTCGTCCATCCGGATCGTTAAAGTCAGCTAGAGTCATAGTCCCTCAGGGTCCTCCCGCTAACTGATTGATTCGTAAGGACAAGAAAAAGCTCCCTCGGTACTCTCCTCGAGAACTGGCCCGGCACGCTCCTTTCTTACAGAGAGGCGCTCTCCCCGATGGGACTTCTCGACAAGCTCAAGCCGCAGCCACGTTGGAAGCACGCGGACCCCGCCGTCAGGCTGGAAGCGGTCCGCGAGCTCGAGGATCAGGCCGAACTCGCGATCCTGGCCGAGCTCGACCCCGACGCGAGGGTCCGGCGGTCGGCAACCGCCCGGATATCCGACCCGGCGGTCCTCGGACGCATCACCACGACCGATACGGACCCCGAGGCGCGCGATCGAGCAGCCGACCGTCTGCTCGCGCTGGCGACGGTGAGCGGCCCCGACGAGGCCACGGCGCGCGGCGCCGTAGCGGCGCTCGCCGATCCCCGACGGCTGTCCGTCATCGCCAAGAGCGACGCGAGCGAAGCTGTGCGGAATGCGGCGTTGACCCGAATCACCGATCAGCGGGCCCTCAGCAGCATCGCGCGCCATGCCAAGCACGAAACCACGGCGACGGCCGCGCTGGAGCAGTTGACCGATTCCACCGATCTCGTCGAGGTCGCCCAGAACGGCGAACATCGCGAGGTGGCGATGCGTGCCTTCGAGCGGCTGTTGACGCCGTCTCCGGACATCGCCCTGCTGCAGACGATCGAATCGCGGTCGCAGCACAAGTCGGTCAGCCGCCGCGCGCGCACCGTCATCCAGGAAATTGAAACTGCCGAAGCGGCGCGTCGTGCCGCCGAGGAGGAGCGGCGGCGGCGCGAGGCCGCGATCTGCGAGGACATCGAGCGGCTCGCGGACATGACCGACCTCTCCGTCGCACGCGCCGAGCTGGCGCGGCTGTCGGACATCTGGCGCGGCATGGATGTCGCCGACGAGCTGGCCCGGGAACGGTTCGCCCGCGGCGTGGCCGCGGCGGAAACCGCCCTCGCCCGCCGGCAGCGCGAAGCCGAGGAAGCCGCCGAGCGCGCCCGCATGCGCGCCGAGGCGATCGCGACCCGCGACGCGCTCTGCCAGCGCGTCGAGACGCTCGAGGGCGACGACGTTCCTGCGCAATTGGAGGTCATTGAAGAGGAGTGGCGATCGCTGCTGCCGCTCGTCGGAAACGGCCCGGAGGCCGACCGGCTCGCTGCGCGATTCGCCCAGGCGGTGGCCGCGTGCCGCAAGCGGCACGAAATGAGCGGAGTGCTCGCCGAGACCCGCGCCCGGCTGGAAATGCTGGTCGCGGAAGCCGAAGGTCTCCCGTCGCAGGCCGACGAGACCGCGGCGCTCGCACGCTGGCAGACGCTCAGCCGGGAGGCGCGCGGCCTCACCGCCACTTTGAAGGAAGCTTCGAATGTGGGTCGGGGCTTCAGCCCCGACGACGCGCCGGGCCTGAAGGCCCGGCCTACAGATGATCTCGAAAACCGGTTGTCAGCTGTCGAGCAGGCGTTTGCCGCGCGCGAAGTGGCCAGGCGCGAGGCCGCCGTCAAAGCGCAGCAGGACGTCGTCAGCCAGCTGCACCGGCTGGCCGAGCGCGCCCGCCGCGCGGCCGAAGCCGACACGATCACGCTGCGCGAAGGCGATCGCCTGATGCGCGATATCGGCGCGGGTCTGCAGGAAGTCGATCCGGCCCGGCGGGAAGTCACCCGCGAGATGGAAGACGCCGCCGCCAAGCTGCGATCCCTGCAGGAAAAAGTCGCGCCGCGCGTCCGCGAGCTTCGCGAGATGGACGACTGGCGCCGCTTCGCGAATGCGCAGCGCCAGGAACAGCTCATCGCCATGGCGGAGGCGATCGTCGCGTCGCTCAAGAGCGACGAGGAGGCCTCGAAGCAGCCCGATCTGCCGGCGACCGCCAAAGCGCTCCGTGAATTGCACGTGAAGTGGCAGGAAGTCGCTGAGGCTCCGCGCCACTCTGCGCAGCGGCTGTGGGATCGATTCCGGACCGCCACCGACTTCATTCGGGCCCGCTGCGAGAACTACTTCGCGCAGGTCCGCGAAGAGCGCACGACGAACCTCCAGAAGAAGGCGGTGCTCGTCGAAGAAGCCGAGGCGCTGGCCACGTCCTCCGATTGGAGCCGCACGGCGGCGCGTCTCCAGGAATTGCAGGCGGCGTGGCAGCAGACCGGCACGGTCCCGCGCGAAGCGGGCCGCGACCTGGGCTTGCGCTTCCGTGCTGCGTTCAACACGTTCTTCGCCCGCCGCCGTGAAGATCTCGCGACGCGCAAGAAGACGTGGGCCGACAATCTCGCCAAGAAGGAAGCGCTCTGCCAGCGCGCGGAAGTGCTCGCCGAATCGACCGAGTGGGAAGCCGCCTCCGCCGAGATGAAGCGCCTGCAGGCCGAATGGAAGACCATCGGTCCGGTGCGCCGCAGCAAGTCGGAAGTCGTGTGGAACCGGTTCCGCGCCGCCGCGGATCGATTCTTCGAGCGGTACCACAACCGCCACCAGATTGCGCTCGCCAGCAAGCTCGCCGAGCGCGAAGCACTCGTGATCGATCTCGAGGCCCTGGCGGCCGCCGAGAACGGCGGCGTCCCGGCGGATATCGCCGCGCGAGTGCAGCAGCTTCGCACGACCTGGAATCGCAGCGTCCCGATCCCGGGCGCAGAAATCAGACCGCTCGCCGACCGCTGGCAGGCCG
>JBLNGH010000361.1:0-12248 GCA_050264575.1 Acidobacteriota bacterium
GTTCGCCGAGTTCGCGTAGACGCGCAGGCATTCGCCGAGCATCGTCCGATCGATCGACACGATCCGCTCGCGCAGCGCGACGTCCTCTTCGGTATGCGAAAAGTCGCTGAAGGGGGTGCCGGCCAGCTCGTACGCGGCGCGATGCTGATGGATGAGCCAGGCGACTTTGCGCGAGTGACGCGCGAAGTACGTCGGGAATTTCGTCGCGATGACGAGATCGATCGGCCGTCCGTTGCTCTCAGTTAGATCGAGCAGGCGCCACGCGGCGGCATGTGTCAGGATCTCCGCTTTCGGATACCACTTGAACGGCACGCTGACGAGCTCGGCGTCGTGGCCGTGGGCGCGCAATTGACCGACGAGCTCGCGCACGTGAGATTCGGCGCCGCCCTGCACGAACGGCACCTGCGCCTCGCACACGAGCACGGTCATGGGGTCAGGTCTTGTATTGCAACATTCATCGGTTGCGCCGCTGCAATGTTACAAAACTCGGCATCCCACCGTTGCAGTTTTGTCGCATCCATCCAGCCACGTGGGCCAAATGTCGCAATTCAAGACCTGACCCCCTATCAGGTGGCGTGACGGAAGGTGATCACGTCGCCGTCGGCAACGAGGTAGTCCTTGCCCTCGAGCCGAAGCTCGCCGTGCTCGCGGCACGCGGCGAGCGACCCGCGCGACAAGAGCGCCTCGCAGCGGACGACCTCGGCGCGGATGAAGCCGCGCTGAATGTCCGAATGGATCGCGCCCGCCGCCTCCTCCGCGCGGGTCTCGCGCGGAATCGACCACGCCCGGCATTCATCGTCGCCGACCGTGAAGAAGGAGATGTAGCCCAGGAGGTCGTACGCGGCACGAATGACGCGATCCAGGCCCGACTGATGCAGCCCGAGATCGGCCATGAAAGCGCGTGCGTCAGCCGGATCGAGCTGCGCGATCTCGAGCTCGATTTTCGCGCACACGCCGACGGCGCCGGCGCCGGCTGAGCCCAGGAACGGCGCAAGCTCCGGCAGACGTGCGGCGGTTTCTGCGATGCCGACGTCGGCTTCGTCGACGTTCACCACGAGGAGGAGCGGCTTCGCGGAGAGCAGCTGAAAGCCGCGCATTCGCCGCGCATCGTCGCCGGCGATCTCCATCGTGCGAATGGCGCGGCCCGCCTCGAGACCTTCCCGCGCGCGCGAAAGGATTTCCTGCTCGCGCTTCAACTCCGGCGAGGCGCTCTTCTTCAAATCCTTCGCGAGCCGCTCGAGCCGGCGTTCGACGACGCCGAGATCCGCGAGGATCAGTTCGTCCTCGATCGTTCGAACATCGCGCGCGAGATCGATCGACTGCAACGGATGAGGCACGGCGTTGTCGCGAAACGCACGCACGACGTGCAGCAGCGCGTCGGCGTTGCGATACGCGACGACGTCATACAACGCTTTCGCGTCGCCGCGCGCCGCGCCGACGTCGGCGAATTCCACCGTCGCGGGCACGCGCTTCTGCGGTTGAAACAACGCCGTCAGCCGATCGAGACGATCGTCCGGCACGCGGGCGATGCCGACGTGAGCCTCCGCCTTGCCATGGATCTTCGGCGCCTCGCGCGCGCTGGTCAGAAGTTGGAAAAGGGTGGTCTTTCCTGACGCGGGGAGACCCACCAGGCCAGCACGGAGCATGTCAGTGACCCGACTTCGCGCAATTTTCGCGGAGAGAAAAAGTGGCGAAACAAAGACGTAAGCCGTGGATTTTCTGTACTTTGCAATTGACAGCCTGCGGCCGTACCTCTACCATTCGTGGACCTGATTGGAGTCAGGTGGAGCAAAGTGCTTCGGGGCAGCTACTCCGCCAAAATCGACGAAAAGGGGCGGCTGAAAATCCCAAACGCCTTCAAGGCGATTGTGGAGGAGCGGCACGGTACGACCGGCCTGTACATCACTAGCGTAACCGGAGATTGCGTCCGGATCTACCCGATGGCGGTGTGGGCGGCCGTCGAACAGCGCCTTGCGCGGATGCCCAGCTCCCACCCGGCCCGGCTGAAGTTTCTCGACCGGGTCAATTACTTCGGTCAGATCGGCGAGTTCGACGTGCAGGGACGCGTGCTCATCCCGGCGCGTCTGCGCGAGACGGCGGGAATGGTCGGCGACGTCGACGTGATCGGTCAGGTGGATTACATGGACGTGTGGAATCACGAGCGGTTCGCCTCCAAGCTCCAGCGTGAGCCGTTCTCGGATGACGACGCCCGGGCGCTGGCGGAGTTTGGGATCTGAGAGCGGCCATGCCCCAGTGCTCACATCCGAGGTTCTCTCGGCGCTTGCGCCTCGGCCGGACGGGATCTATGTCGACTGCACGGTGGGCCTGGGCGGGCACACGGCGGCGTTGTTAGCGGCAGGAGCGGGACGCGTGATTGCACTCGATCGGGACGCCGGCGCACTGAATCGCACGCGACAGCGGCTGACCGATGCAGCTCACCTCGAGCTGGTCCACGCCGATTACCGCGAGCTTCCAGCCGTTCTCCACACGCGCGGAATTGAGGCCGTCGACGGAATCCTCGCCGATCTGGGCGTGTCGTCCTGGCAGCTGGACGATCCCGCTCGCGGGTTCAGCTTTCGACAGCCCGGTCCGCTCGACATGCGCATGGACCAGACGCAAGGTCAGACGCTCGCCGCCTGGCTCGCGGGAATCCGTGAAGCCGAGCTTGCCGACGTGATCCATCAGTTTGGCGAGGAGCGTCATGCGCGCCGCGTCGCTGCGGCCATCATCCGCGCTCGCGATGAAGGACGGTTGTCCGACACCGCGGCGCTGGCCTCGGTCGTGCGACGCGCGGCCGGCGGAGGTCGCTGGCAGCGGATCGATCCCGCCACGCGCACCTTCCAGGCGCTGCGGATCGCGGTGAACGACGAGCTGAGCGGCCTCGAATCCTTTCTTCAACGCGCCGTCGCGCTTCTAAAGACCGGCGGGCGTCTGGCGGTCATCGCGTTTCATTCGCTCGAGGATCGCGCCGTCAAGCAGACATTCCGTCAGCTGGCGGCCGAAGGCCTCGTGCTGCTGGTGACCCGGCGGCCCGTGCGTCCCCAGGAATCCGAGCTGGAGATCAATCCACGCGCGCGCAGCGCACGGCTTCGAACGGTGGAGAGAGCCGCATGAACATCGATCTCGAATACGCCATCAAACAGGACATCCGGAACAATCCGGTCGTCCGGGAAGTCGACCTCGACCAGAAGCGCCAGTTCAACCGCCTGATCTGGCTCACCGCCGCCATCGTGACGATGCTGTTGTTCTCGGCCTGGCAGCACTTCGAGCTGGTCAACCACGGCTACAAGATCGAGAAGCTGCGCGTTGAGCTGGCGGCGGAAGAGTCGCTCAATCGCAAGCTGCGTCTGGAGGTCGAGACGCTGCGCAGGCCTCAGCAAGTGGAGTACTACGCGCTGCACCGTCTGCGGATGGTGCCGCCGTCCTCGGCCGACATGGTCGTGATCGAGCGCACGACCAGCTCCACGCCGTCTCGTTCCATCGTCGCGTCGAACCGGTGAAGGCGCTTCTTCGTTTCCTCCACGCTCGAGGGCAGGCAGCGGACCCGCTGCAGGCCGGCGACCCTCCGGGTCACTCGGTCGAGAACGGCTGGCGGCCGGGTCTCAAGGCCCGCATCGCGGTTCTGCTCGCGGTGACGGGGTTCTGGACGGTCACGATTGCCGCGCGACTCGTGCAGCTTCAGGTCTTTCAGCACGACCACTATTCAGAGCTCGCGAAGAAACAGCAGCTTCGAGAAATCGAGCCGACCGCGAAGCGGGGCGACATCGTCGATCGGCACGGTCGCATGCTTGCGTATTCGGTGGACGCCGCCTCGCTCGCGGCGGACCCGACCGAGGTCGAAGACCCGGCAGGCACGGCTGCGGCGCTCTGCAAAGCGCTCGCCGATTGCACGGCCAAGGAGAGAGCCGAGTTTACGGCCAAGCTGTCGCGGACGACCGATTCGAGGTTCCGGCCTCTCCGCAAGACCCGCGAGTTGTCGCCAGAACAAACGGCGCGGATTGCGGGTCTGAATCTCCCAGGGGTCATTCTCGTCGGGGAGACGAGCCGGTATTACCCCAACCTTGAACTGGGCGCGCACGTGCTGGGATTTGTCGGCGACGAGAACACGGGGCTGGGCGGGATCGAATCGTCGTACGACACGAGGATTCGCGGCCACAACGGGCGGATTCTGATCCAGCGGGACGCGCGGCACCACCGGCTGCAGACGCGCGTCGAGGAAGCGCCGACTGCCGGCGCGACAGTCGAGCTGACGATCGATCTCTACCTCCAGCACATCGCCGAGCGTGAACTGAAGGCCGGTGTTCTCGATCATCGCGCGCAGGGCGGAAGCGCGATCATCATGGATCCGCACACCGGCGAGATTCTGGCTCTCGCCAACTACCCGACGTACAACCCGAACGCCTTCGGCAGCTCGACCCTCGAGAGCCGGCGAAATCGGGCCGTTCAGGACCTCTACGAGCCCGGATCGACCTTCAAGATCGTGACCGCGTCGGCGGCCATCGAAGAGGGCGTGATGTCGCCGACGGACATGATCGACACCCGCCCCGGGTTCATCACCTTTCCAGGCCGGAAGCCGATCAACGACGAGCATCACTACGGCGTGCTCTCCTTCGAAGATGTGATTGTGAAGTCGAGCAACGTCGGCGCGATCAAGGTCGGGCTTCGCGTCGGCGCGGAGCGGCTCGGGCGCTACGTGCGCCGCTACGGCTTCGGCGAGCAGGCGACGACTGATTTCGGCGGCGAGAGTCAGGGCATCGTGTACAAGCCGTCGAAGCTCGATGACAGCGGGCTGGCCTCGATGTCGATGGGCTATCAGATCGGCGTGACGCCGATCCAGATGGCGGCGGCCGCGAGCGCGGTGGCCAACGGCGGCCTGCTGCTCGAGCCGCACGTGGTCCGCGCCACGATTCGCGACGGCATCCGCAAGGAAGTCGAACGGCGGGAGCCGCGCCGCGTGGTCACCCCGCGAACGGCAGCCATCCTGACCACGATCATGGAAGGCGTCGTGGAGCGCGGAACGGCGAAAGCCGCGCGAATGGATCGCTACCAGGTGGCCGGCAAGACCGGTACGGCTCAAAAGATCATCGACGGCCAGTACTCCCATACCGATTTCAACGCGTCATTCGTGGGATTCGTGCCCTCACGCCGCCCGGTGTTCACGATCATCGTCGTGATCGACACGCCGCGCGGCGCCATCTATGGCGGCGCGGTGGCGGCGCCGATCTTCAAGCGGATTGCGGACGCCGCGTTGCAACAGGCGGGGGTGCCGCCGTCGATCAATCCCGTACCGCCGCTCGTCGTCACCGACGATCACGCCGCGCCGCCGGCACCGCGAGTGCCCGGTCCCGAGTTGATTCAGGTCCTGAGCCAGCTCGACGGGCGCACGCTCATGCCGGACGTGCGCGGACTCGCGGCGCGTGACGCGCTACGGGTGTTGAGCAAAGTCGGACTCACGGTACGGATGACCGGCACCGGCGTCGTCACGTCGCAGGCGCCGCTTCCGGGCGAGCCAATCGAAACGGGCGGATGGGGCGTCCTGCAATTGCAGCGCACTCAGCCGGACCCACGGACGGCAGGCGGTGATCGATGACCTTGGGCGCTCTCATCGCGGGAGCGCGAATGCTCGCGCCGGATGCGCGCGGCCGGGTCGATCAGTCTGGAGGTCAATCCACGAAGGTCACCGGCATCGCGCACGACTCCCGCGCCGTCTCGCCCGGCACCGTCTTCGTCGCCATTCGCGGCCAGCGAGCCGACGGCACGAAGTTCGTCGCCGACGCGCTCGCGCGTGGCGCCGTCGCCATCGTTGCTGAGACGGCGCCGCCGTCCGGCATGAAAGCGCCGTGGCTGCGCACGACCGACGCCCGGCTCGCCCTGGCCGAACTGTCGGCGATCTTTTACCGCCGGCCGAGCGAAGAACTGACCGTCGTCGGCGTCACCGGCACGAACGGCAAGACGACGACGACCTACTTGCTGGCGGCGGTGTTCGACGCCGCCGGCATGCCGTGCGGACGCATCGGGACCGTCACGTTCCGCGTGGGTCCGGCGACCGCCGACGAGCGTGACGCGTCGCATACGACTCCCGAGGCGTCGGAAATCCAGCGCCTGCTTCGTGAGATGGCCGACCACGGGAGCCGCGCCTGCGCGATGGAAGTCTCGTCGCACGCGCTGGTGCTGCAGCGCGTCGCGAACATGCGCTTCGCCGCGGCGATTTTCACCAACCTGACGCGCGACCATCTCGATTTTCACGGCGACATGACGCAGTACTTTGCGGCCAAGCGGCGGCTGTTCGAGATGCTGCCGGCGGGCGCACCGGCCATCGTCAACGTGGACGATCCGCGCGGCATGGAATTGGCGGGCACGCTCCCACGGGTCGTGACCTTCGGGATCGACCGGCCCGCGAACGTGCGGGCGAGCGCGATCCAGTCGTCGCTGGAGGGTCTGGCCTTTACCGCGGAGACGCCGCGTGGCGCGATTGACATGCGGTCGCCGCTCGTCGGCCGCCCCAACGTCTACAACATCCTCGGCGTCGTCGCGACGGGGATTGCCCTCGATCTGCCGATTCCCGCGATCGAGCAAGGGATCGCCCGGCTCGAGCGCGTTCCCGGACGCTTTCAGATCGTCTCGGCGTCGACCGACGACGTCCGCGTGGTCGTCGACTACGCGCACACCGATGACGCGCTGAAGAATCTGCTCGAGACGGCGCGCCCGCTGACAACGGGGCGGCTCATCACGGTGTTCGGATGCGGCGGGGACCGCGATCGCACCAAGCGTCCGCTCATGGGCGCCGTCGCCGGCAGACTCAGCGACTTCGTCGTGCTGACGTCCGACAACCCGCGCTCCGAGGATCCCCAGCGCATCATCGAGGAGATCAAGCTCGGCCTCTCGCCGGCGCCGGAGCCGGGCGCGCCGAAGCGCGCCACCACGCCGTTCGTGGCCAATCCCGATCGACGTCAGGCGATTGAGTTGGCGATTCGCTCGGCCAAACCGGGCGATCTCGTCATCATCGCGGGGAAGGGGCACGAGAAATACCAGGTCATCGGCGATCGCACCCTGGCGTTCGACGACGTTGAGGCCGCACGCACGGCGCTGGGGCAGCGCCGCGCGGCATCACGGGTGTGACGACGGCTGTGGCATCGCTCGTGCTGACTGCAGGCCTCGTCGCTGACGCCGCCGGCGGCAGGCTGGTCGCCGGTGAGGCCGCCACCCCGTTCGAGACGGTTTCCACCGACACGCGGACGTTGTCGCCGGGAGCGCTCTTCATCGCGTTGCGCGGCGATCGGTTCGACGGTCAGGCGTTCGTGGCCGAGGCGCTGGCGCGGGGCGCAGCCGGTCTGCTCGCGTCCGAACCGGTCGCAGAGCCCGGCAGCGCCGCAGTCATTCAGGTGGCGGACACGCTCGCCGGTCTCCAGCGTCTGGCGCACGAAATCCGCCGGCGATCGACGGCTCGCGTGGCCGCCATCACCGGCAGCGCGGGAAAGACCACGACCAAAGAAATCACTGCGGCCGTTCTGGGTGCGAGGTTTCGCGTCTTTCGCAATCCCGGGAATCTCAACAACCACATCGGCCTGCCGCTGTCGCTCCTCGAGCTGCGCCACGCCGTCGACGTGGCGGTCGTGGAGTTCGGCATGAATCACGCGGGCGAGATTCGCACGCTCGTCGGCATCGCCGAACCCGACATCCGCGTGTGGACCAACGTCGGCGACGCGCACATCGGCCACTTCGGATCGCGCGAAGCGGTCGCGGCCGCGAAGGCCGAGATCCTCGAATCGGCGACGGCGGCCACCGTCGCGGTCGTGAACGCCGATGACCCGCTCGTCATGGCGCATGCCGCCAGGTTCGTCGGGCGGCGGATCGGTTTCGGCGAGAGCCCGGCGTCCGATGTTCGGGCGCGCCGAATCGTGGATCACGGTCTCGCGGGCTCCACGGCCGAGGTCGAGACCGCGGCCGGTCAACTTCAGATCACGTCACGGCTTCCCGGCAGAGCCCAGATGGCGAACGTGCTTGCCGCCGTGGCGGTTGCGGTCGAGCTCGCGGTGCCGGCCGGCGATATCGAGTCGCGCGTCGCGGCATTTCAGCCGTTGAACCGTCGTGGCTCCATGAAGACGGCTCCGGGAGGCGCGCGGATTGTCGACGACTCGTACAACGCGAGCCCGGCGGCGATGCGGGCGATGCTCGCGGCGATGGCGGTCACTCCGACATCCGGCCGTCGGATTGCCGTGCTGGGCGAGATGCTCGAGCTGGGTGAGTCGGCGCGGTCGCTCCATGTCGAGTGCGGCCGCGCGGCCGCCTCGGCGCGGGTGGACGAACTGGTTGTGGTGGGCGGCGCCGCGGCGGACGGGTTGGCAGAGGGCGCAGAGCGCGCCGGTCTCGCGCGGTCGCATATCCATCGATTTGCGGACAGCTCGGCGGCCGGACCATCCGTCGTTCGGCTGCTCAAGCCTGACGATCTCGTGCTCGTCAAAGGCTCACGGGGAACGCGGACGGACCTGATCGTCGATCGGCTCATGGAGGAGGCGTGATGCTGTTCCACCTCCTCGCTCCGCTCGAAGCTCAGATTTCGGTCCTGCGTGTCGTCGGGTACATCACCTTCCGGACGGCGGCCGCGAGCCTGACGGCGCTGGCGCTGAGCCTCCTGCTCGGGCCGTGGCTGATTCGGCGCCTGCGCGAGTTTCAGATTGGCCAGGTCATCCGCACCGAGGGTCCCGCGAGCCACAAGCCCAAGGCGGGCACGCCGACGATGGGTGGCTTGCTGATTCTGGCGTCGGTGTTCGTGCCGACGCTGCTATGGGCGGATTTGACAAACCCGTACGTGTGGATCGCCGTCGCCGCCACAGCCGCGTTCGGGGCCATTGGATTCGTCGACGACTACCTGAAGATCACGAGACACACGCATCACGGGTTGTTCGCGCGGTACAAGTTCGCGGCGCAAATCGTCGTCGGCATCGGCGTCGGCATCGCGTTGCTCTCGCTCGCCGGGCTCAATCCGCCGATGTACAACACGCGCCTCATCTTCCCGTTCTTCAAGGAATGGATTCCGGATCTGGGCGGGTGGTACGCGATCTTCGCGATGTTCGTGCTGCTCAGCACCTCGAACACCGTGAATCTGACCGACGGTCTCGATGGCCTGGCGATCAGCACGTTTGCGGTCGCCGCGGCGACGTTTACGGCGCTCGCGTACGTGACCGGTCACCGCGTCTTCGCGCAGTACCTGAACCTCGTGCACTTCGAGCCGACGGCGGAGCTGACGATCTTCTGCGGCGCGCTCGTGGGTGCCAGCCTCGGATTCCTGTGGTGGAACGCGCATCCGGCGGACGTCTTCATGGGCGACGTCGGGTCGCTCGCGCTGGGCGGCGCCCTCGGGACGGTCGCGATTCTCATCAAGCAGGAGCTGCTGCTGCCGATCGTCGGCGGCGTGTTCGTGATCGAGGGGCTGTCGGTCATCATCCAGGTGGCCTCGTTCAAGCTCACCGGCCGCCGCGTGTTCCGGATGTCCCCGCTCCACCACCACTTCGAAATCATCGGCTGGGCGGAGCCCAAGATCATCACGAGGTTCTTGATTGTCGCAATCTGCTTCGCGCTGCTCAGTCTCACCACGTTGAAGCTCAGGTGACGGCATGAGATTCGATGTCGATCGGAAACGCGTGGTGGTGGTCGGCGGCGGCCGGAGCGGCAGGGCCGCCGCAGCGCTGCTCGTCTCGAAAGGCGGCCACGTCGTGCTGAGCGACACGGCGCCGTCGCTCGACGGCGCCGACGATCTGCGCGCACTCGGCGTCGCGATCGAGCTCGGGCCGCATCGTGTCGAAACGTTCACCCGCGCCGACCTCATCGTGGTCAGTCCGGGTGTGCCGCTCGATCAGGAAGCGCTGGACGCGGCCCGCCGCGCCGGCGTGCCCGTCATCGGCGAGATCGAGCTGGCGTCGCAATGGCTGTCCGGCCGCGTCATCGCCATTACCGGGACCAAGGGCAAGTCGACGACGACGACGCTGGCGGCGCGGATGCTGACGGAAGCGGGCTTCGACGTCACGGCCGGCGGCAATCTTGGGACCGCGCTCAGCGCGCAAGTGGCGTTGTCGCGTCCCTCCTCGCTGCACGTCGTGGAAGTGAGCAGCTTCCAACTCGAAGCTACCGAAACGTTCCGGCCCTGGATCGCGGTGCTGCTGAATCTGGCCGACGACCACCTGGACCGGCACGGAACGTTCGAGGCCTACGGCCGCGCGAAGGCGCGGGTGTTTGCGAACCAGACGCCTGCGGACTGGGCGGTCGTCAACGCCGACGACCCGGCCGCGCTCGCGCTCGCGCGCGGCGCGCGGGCACGGCGGTTCGATTTCGGCGTGAGCGCGGCGGTCCAGGAGGGCGTCTCCGTCGCCGGGGGCAACATCGTGCGGCGTACCGCCGTCGGCGCGACGCCGCTGCTGCCGCTCACCGCCGTTCGTCTGCCGGGGAAGCACCTGCTCAGCGATGTGCTCGCGGCGGCCGCGGTCGGATCGGTTGCCGGCGTGCCGCCCGCGGCGATGCGGCGGGCCGTCGAGAACTTCCGCGGACTGGAGCATGCGCTCGAGCGCGTCGCCGAGATCAACGGCATCAGGTTCATCAACGACTCGAAGGCGACGAACGTGGTTGCCGCCCGCCGCGCGATCGAGACCTTCGATCGCGGGATCGTGGCGATCATGGGCGGGCGCTTCAAAGGCGGCGACCTCGGCGAACTGCGCGACAGCGTCGCGTCGCGCGTCGACGCCATCGTCGCGATTGGCGAAGCGACGCCGCTCATTCACGCCGCGCTCTCGGACGTCGTCGCGATTCACGACGCCGCGTCGATGGCAGACGCCGTGCGAACCGCGTTCGGACTGGCGCGTGCCGGCGGCGTCGTGCTGCTGGCGCCGGCCTGCGCGAGCTTCGACATGTTTCATGACTACGCGGAACGGGGACGGGTGTTCAAGGACGAGGTGGGGAGGCTGGAGGAACAGCAACTTAGAACTTAGAACTCAGAACTCAGAACTTAGAACACAGAACCTAAGTTCTCAGTTCTAAGTCTTGAGTTCTAAGTTTCGGAGTTCTTAACTGACTGAGCGGTCAGCAGTCATCAGATCGGGTGCGGCGGCAAGGAGCCGGCCGCTGGGAACACAGGCCGCCCCGGCCTGTGAGGCTGGTGTCCTAGTCCAACCCGGCTGATGACTGTTGACCGCTCAGAGGTCGTCTACTATGGCAAGAACGCTCAAATCGGACAAGTTGCTCTTCTGGGCCACGCTGCTGCTCGTCGGGATCAGCGTGGTGATGGTCTACAGCGCCTCGGCCGTCTTTTCCCAGAACAAATATCAGCTGTCGAGCTACGTCCTCCTCCGGCAGACCATCTGGGCGGTCCTCGGCGTGGTGTTCCTGCTCGTCGTCATGCGGGTTGACTACCACCGCTACCAGCGTCCGGCGCTGATCTGGACGCTCATGGCGATCGCTGTGCTGTTGCTGCTGGCGGTCTTCTTCTTCCCCGAGCGCAACGGCACACGGCGCTGGATCGTGTTCGAGACGATCTCCATTCAGCCGTCGGAGCTGGCCAAGCTCGTGGCCATTCTCTTTGCGGCGGCGCTGCTCGAACGCCGCATGCATCGCATCAACGACTTTGCGGCCACGCTGGCCCCCATCGCGCTGATCACGCTTGGATTCGCCGCGCTCATCGTCGTCGAGCCGGACTTCGGGACCGCGTTCGTGCTGGTGCTGGTCGTGACCTCTATCGTGTTTGCGGCCGGGCTGAGCTACCGGTACCTGCTGGGCGCCGTGCTGCTGATCGTGCCGGCCGCGATGGTCCTCATCATCGTCGCGCCGTACCGCCGGCGCCGGCTGCTGGCGTTTCTCGATCCGACGTTCGATCCGCTGGGCGTGAACTTCCAGCTCATCCAGTCCCTGATTGCCGTCGGATCGGGCGGGACGCTCGGGACCGGGCTCATGGCCGGCATCCAGAAGCTGTACTACCTGCCCGAGGCGCACACCGACTTCATCTATGCGGTCGCGGGCGAGGAGCTGGGATTGATCGGCACGGGCTTGATTCTCGCGTGCTTTGCCGTGATGGGCTGGCGCGGACTGCGCGCGTCGCTCCTCGCGCCGGATCGATTCGGATCCCTGCTCGCGCTCGGGTTGACGATGATGGTGATGCTGCAGGCGCTCGTCAACATGAGCGTCGTGCTGGGATTGCTGCCGACGAAGGGGATTCCGCTCCCGTTCGTGAGCAATGGCGGCTCGTCGCTCGTCATCAATCTGAT
>JBLNGH010000362.1:0-7202 GCA_050264575.1 Acidobacteriota bacterium
AAACATGCTGAATCGCGGGCCCGCCGGCGGAACCTCGGACACGACCGGATCAATTCTTCCGGTCGGCGAGGACAGCGTGTCCAGCTGGAACGCGAGATCCGCCGCCGACCGGAAGCGATCATCCGGGCGTTTTTCCAGACACCGCCGGACGATGCGATCGAGGGCGGGCGGCACGTCGAGCGTCGCCGGCATCGCCGGCGGATCGTCTTTCACGATCGCCGTCATCGTTTCGGCGGGACTCTCGCGATCGAACGCGCGGCGGCCGGTCAGCATTTCGTACAGCACGGCGCCGAACGCGAACAGATCGGTCCTCGCGTCGGTCGCGAGTCCGCGGACTTGTTCCGGGGCCATGTATCCGACCGTGCCCATCACCATTCCCGGATCCGTCTGCACGGCCGTCTCGGCCTCCGGTCGCGAATCCGCGCCGCGCTCTGAGGCGTCAATCGTCTTCGCGAGGCCGAAGTCGAGGATCTTCACGTGGCCGTCGGCGGCGACGATGATGTTGGCGGGCTTGAGGTCGCGATGGACGAGGCCCTTGTCGTGCGCTGCGGCCAACCCGCGCGCGATCTGCACTGCGTAGTCGACAGCGCGTCGCACCGGCAGCCGGCCGTTCAGGAGTTTCTCGCGCAGCGTCTCGCCGTCGACGAGTTCCATGACCGCGAACGACACGCCGTTGGCGGTGCCGACGTCGTAAATCGCGACGAGATTCGGGTGGGCGAGCGCCGCGAGCGCCTGGCCTTCGCGGACGAATCGGGATCGGGCGAGCGGGTCATTCGCGAGGTGGTTGGGAAGGACTTTGATGGCGACGGTGCGGTTCAGGCGCGTGTCGTGGGCCCGATACACCTCGCCCATCCCGCCTTCGCCGAGTTTGGCTAGGAGCGTATACGGACCGAGGGTGGTGCCGAGCATCGACGGGAATCGTAGCGCACCGCGTGCCCTTTGCCTTACTTGCCCTTCCAGTTCACGACGACCGTCACCGCCGGCGTGTCGGGAGAATCCCCCCGGGTCTGGACGAAGATGAATCGCCTGCCGTCGCTCGTCACGTCGTATTCGTCCGTGTTCATCGTCGGCCGGGAAAGCACCGACTGGAACAGGCGCTTCGGCGCGGTGAAGTCGCCGTCGCCGGCGAGCGAGACGCCGATCGACATCACGGAGCCGTCAGGAGTGAGATAGAAGATTTCCTTCCCGTCGCGCCGCCAGTGCGCCTGGCCGCCGCCTTCCGACGAAATCTGACGCCGCCGGTTCGGCGAGGCAAGAGCGGCGACGCAGGGCAGAAGACTACCCATAGCGCGAAACGGCGTGGGCGACGCTGGTCGCAGCGCGTCACACAGTCCAGCAACGCGCTGGACCTCGCCCTCGCGTCTTCACGCAGCGCTGCGCCCGTGCCATTGCAGCGTCTCTGAAGCGCTCGGCCGAGCGCAGCCGCCGCCGCAAGGGCACGCCGTACCAGTCGGCGATGTCGATGTTGAACTTCTATATCAATCGGGCGGGCCGGAAGCTGCCGGCCGAGCGGCGCCGCACGCTCGTGCGGGCACGTGAAGAATTACGCCGGGCCTTCGGCAGGTTGGAGTAGGGCCATGGCCACTTCACATTTGAACGCTTTTTTACTCTCTCACGACCGCGGTGGCCTCGATCTCGACAAGCGCCTCGGGCTCCATCAGCGCATTGACGACGACCAGGGACATCGCCGGGAAATGACGGCCGATCATCTCGCGGTACGCTTCGCCGATCGCCTCCCGCTGCGACCGATACAAATCGGGGTCCGTGACGTACCACGTCAGCCGCGTAATCTCGTCCGGCCGCGCGCCGGCGGCGGCGAGCGCCGCGACGACATTGCTGAGTGCCTGGCGGATTTGACCGCAGAGGTCGTGCGCCTCGAAGCGTGAGGTCGCCGGGTTCCAGCCGACTTGTCCGGCAATGAAGACGACACGCCCGGAAGCGCTGACAGCGTTCGAGTAGCCGACCGGACGATCCCATCCGTCGGGCTGATGAATTGCGACCCGCGCGCCCGCCTCCTGGCGCAGCCGGAAGCGCTGCAGCTTGCCGGTCAAGGTGCGAGGGAGCGACGTCATGAACGCGATCGCGCGCGGATACTTGTAGGGCGCGATCTGCGACTTCACGAACTCCTGCAGGTGACGCGCGAGATCGTCGGATGGCGCAAAGCCCGCAGCCGGCACCACGAAAGCCTTGACGAGCTGCCCGCGCTCGGCGTCAGGGACACCGATGACCGCGCATTCGGCGACCGCGGGATCCGTCAACAGCACATTCTCGACTTCGGGTCCGGAGATGTTGTACCCGGACGAGATGATCATGTCGTCCGTCCGCGCCTGGTACCAGAAGTAGCCGTCGGCGTCGACGAGGTACGCGTCGCCCGTGACGTTCCAGCCGTGCTGGACGTACTGGCGCTGGTTGTCGATGTCGTCCAGGTAGCGGCACCCCGTCGGGCCCTGCACCGCGAGCCTGCCGACAGTGTTGCTGGGCATCTCCTTGCCGTCGTCGTCGATCACGATGGCGCGGAACCCGGGGACGACGCAGCCGGTCGAGCCCGACCGGGCGTCTTCAGGCGGGCAGCCGATGAACACGTGCAGCATTTCGGTGGACCCGATGCCGTCCATGAGCCGAACACCGGTCGCCTGGAGCCAGGCGTCGAACGTCGTCGCCGGCAATGGTTCGCCCGCCGAAACGCCTTTGCGCAGGCTCGACAGATCGAACCCCCGAATCTGTTTGAGCATTGCGCGGTATCCGGTGGGCGACGTCACGGTGAAGGTTGCGCGGTATGCCTCGATGCCGGCGAGCAACTGCGGCGGCGCCGCCTGTTCGAGGAGCGCTGCCGATGCGCCGAAGCGCATCGGGAACAACACGAGGCCACCGAGCGCATAGGTGAACGCCAGCGGTGGCGAACCGATGAAGATGTCGTCCGGCTGCGGGCGCAACACGTAGCGCCCGTACGTGTCAGTCACCGCCAGGATGTCGCGGTGGAAGTGCACCGTGCCTTTTGCCCGGCCGGTCGTACCCGAGGTAAATGCGATGATGGCCGGATCGTCGGCGGCGGTCGGCACGTTCTCGAAGCTGGCCGGCCGATCGGTCATCAGCGCGTCGAGCGAGCCGGGCGCCGGAGTGTTGAAGTGCACGATGCGCGTGTGCGGCCGCGACGCCAGCGCCGTCTCGAGGTCTCCCGCAATGGTCGTGTCCGTCAGGGCGAGCGAGACGTTGGCGCGCTCGCAGACCTCGGTGAGCTCGCGAACGCGCAGCAGCGGCATCGTCGACACGGCGATGGCACCGGCCTTGAGGACGCCAAACCAGCACGCGACGAGCAGGGGCTGATTGGCTGCACGGAGCAGCACGCGATTGCCGGGGACGACGCCGAGATCATCGACGAGGACGTGCGCGATGCGGTTCGACGTTTCGAACAGCCGGCGGTAGCTCCACGCGCCCGCGGCGTGATGAAACGCGATGCGATCGCCGGCGCCGCGAGCAATCCAGGAGTCGAGCAGCTCCGACGCGCAGTTGAGACGATCCGGGTACGCGAGCTCCGGCACGCCCGACCAGTCCATCTGCGGCCAGAGGTCGGCCGGCGGCAGGCGCTGCCGGACGAACTGGTCGACGTGCGCCGAAACGCGAGTCGTGTCACGCATGAAGCATCTGGCCCGCGATGACGATCTTCTGAATTTCAGTCGTGCCTTCGTAGATTCTGAGCGCGCGAATTTCCCGGTAGAGCCGTTCGACGGTGGCGCCGCGGACCACCCCGCGTGCGCCGAGCAGTTGAACGGCCCGATCGATCACCTGCTGGGCAGACTCGGTGGCCACGAGCTTGGCCATGGCCGCTTCCCGCGTGATACGGTCCGCGCCCTGATCGCGCGTCCAGGCCGCGCGATAGACGAGCAGCGCGGAGGCGTCGATGGCGGTCGCCATGTCGGCGATTGCCGCCTGGGTCAGTTGGAAATCCGCGAGCGCGTGCCCGAAGGCGCGGCGTTCCTTCACATGCGTCATCGCGCTGTCGAGAGCGCGCCGGGCGAATCCGAGCGCCGCGGCGCCGACCGTGGTGCGGAAGAGATCCAGCGTTCCGAGGGCGACGCGCATACCCTTGCCAGGCTCGCCGATCATCTGATCCGAAGGGACGCGGCAGCCCGAAAAGGTCACGGTGCCAAGCGGATGCGGCGCGATGACATCGATTGTGTTCGTGACCGCAAGACCCGGTGTGCCGGCGTCGACGACGGCGGCGATGAAGCTGCGGTCGCCACCGTCCGGCCACCGGCAGAACACGATGTAATGGCTGGCGATCCCCGCATTCGAGATCCACGTCTTTTCGCCGTCAATCACGACTGACGTCCCGTCGCGGCGGGCCGTCGTCTGCATGGCTGCGACATCGGAGCCCGCCTCGGTCTCCGACATTGCGAACGCCGCAATCGCCTGACCGCGGGCGACGTCAGGGAGGTACTTTCGCTTGAGCGCGTCGGATCCGAAGAGCGAGATCGGCCCGGATCCCAGTCCCTGCATCGCGAACGCAAACTCGGCGAGGCCTGACGAGTAGCCGAGCGTCTCGCGAATCAGGCAGAGCGATCGCACGTCCAGTGCGTCGATCGCTCCACCGAACGCGCGAGGCACGGCGTACTTCAGCCAGCCGGCCGACCCGAGCTGGGCGACGTAGGCCCGACAGGCTGCAGCCGGATCAGCATCATCCTGGAGTTGGAGGTCGCGGTCGCGCCACGCCGCGAGGTCGCGCTGGAGCGCGCGATGCGCGTCGGCGAAGAACGGCCACGACAGATACGTCGTGTCGGCCACGTCAATTCCCTTCGAATTCGGGCGAGCGCTTGGCAACGAACGCCCGATAGGCGCGGGCGAAGTCCTCCGTCTGCATGCACAGCGCCTGCGCGTCGGCCTCGGCGGAGATCGCCTCGTCGACGCTCATGTTCCATTCGTCGTGCAGCGATCGTTTGGTGACCGCGTGCGCAACTGACGGCCCCTGCGCCAGCGCGCGCGCCAGATTCGTGGCCTCCGACAGCAGCGCATCCTCGCCCACAAGCCGGTTGTAGAAGCCCCAGCGCTCCGCCTCGGCTCCGTCGATGAAGCGCCCCGTGAACAGCAGGTCGCTGGCGCGCCCCTGCCCGATGATGCGCGGGAGAATTGCGCAGGCGCCCATGTCGGCGCCGGACAGGCCGACGCGGACGAAGAGGAAGCCGACTTTGCTGCGCGCCGTCCCGACGCGCAGGTCGCTGGCCATTGCGAGAATGGCGCCGGCGCCCGCGCAGATGCCGTCGACGGCCGCGACGATCGGCTGCGGACATGCACGCATGGCCTTGACGAGATCGCCGGTCATCCGTGTGAAGCGCAGGAGACCCTCCGTGTCTCCGTTGTCGCGCATCGCGACGAGCGGGCCGATGATCTCGTGCACGTCGCCGCCGGAAGAGAAGTTCCCCCCCGCGCCGGTGAGCACCACGGCGCGCACGTCAGTCGTCGACGTCAGCGCACGAAAGGTCTCGGTGAGTTCGGCGTACGAGTCGAACGTCAGGGGATTCTTGCGCTCGGGTCGGTCGAGTGTAATCGTCGCCACGCGCGCGTCGACGTGCCAGCCGAAGTGCCGCGGCCGAAGGTCAGCGCCGGCGGCCATCACATCACCTCTCCGGAGGCGACGGCGATCGCCTGTCCGGTAATCGCGCCCGCATTCGGCGAGCAGAGCCAAACCACGGTGTCGGCGACCTCCTCCGGCGTAATCAACGTGCGCCGCGGCGACTGCTTCGCCAGAAGCGCTCGCGCCTCATCGGCCGACACCTTCCGGGTGTCCATCACATTTGCCACGGCCGTCGCCAACATTTGCGTACCCTCCGTGTAACCGGGGCACACCGCATTGACGGTGATCCCTGAACGCGCCGTTTCGGCCGCCAGCGCTCGCGTCAGACCGACGATGCCATGTTTGGTGGCGCAGTAGGCCGCGAGCCCGGAGTACCCTCGCAGCCCTGCGGTCGATGCGATGTTGACGATGCGCCCGGAGCGTGCGGCGATCATCGACGGCAGCACCTGTTGAGTGCACAGCAGCGTACCGGTGAGGTTGACGGCGATCATGCGATTCCAGGTGTCGAGCGAGATCGTGCCGAACGCCTCCGCCTGAGCCTGGCCGGCGTTGTTAATCAACATCGCCACCGCACCCAGGGCGTTCACGGCCTCGGCAAACGCGCGCGTGACGTCGTGCGGATTCGCGACGTCACAGGCGATCCCGTTCGCGCGTGTCTTGAATCCATCCCTGAGCGATTCTGCCACTGCGCTCACCGCCGAGGCGGTCCGGGCCATTACCGTGACGTGGACTCCGCGGGAGGCAAGCGCGGCGGCGATCGCGGCGCCGATCCCGCGCCCGCCGCCGGTGACGACCGCATGCTGGCCCGCCATACCTGTGTCCGCGCCAGCGTTCATCGCGAGGAGGCCTTTCTCTGGAGCTCACGTTCGAGCTGGCGTCGGCCCGTGAGGTACTGCCGCGGCCAGTGCTGCGCCGTGTAGCCGAGCTCGGCCGCGGCGTGCAGCGTCCAGAACGGATCCACCAGGTGGGGCCGTGCCAGCGCGCACAGATCCGCGCGGCCCGCGGCGATCACAGCGTTGACCTGATCCGCCTCCGTGATGTTGCCGACCGCGATGGTCGGAATGCGCGCCTCATTGCGAATGCGATCGCTGAACGGTGTCTGGTACATCCGCCCGTAAACCGGCCTGGCCTCGACGGACGTCTGGCCCGTCGAGACGTGGATGATATCCGCGCCGGCCGCCATGAATGCCTTCGCAATCTGGAGAGAGTCTTCGTCCGTCACGCCGCCCGACACCCAGTCGGTCGCCGAGATGCGAACGGACATCGGCCGCTCCGCCGGCCACACCGCCCGCATCGCGCGGAACACCTCGACGGGATACCGCAGGCGATTCTCGAGCGTGCCGCCATACTCGTCATTCCGTTGGTTGCTGAGCGGCGTGATGAAGCTCGAGAGCAGGTAGCCATGCGCGCAGTGCAATTCCAGCATGTCGAAGCCGGCCTCGATGCCCAGACGTGTCGCTTCGACGAACTGGTCGCGCACGCGACCCATGTCGTGGCGGTCCATCGGCCGGGGCACGCCAAGAGACGGGTGGTACTGCACGGCCGATGGTCCCATCACCTCCCAGCCTTCAGATTCCGGCTCGAGTTCGCCGCCATCCCACGGCAACCGCGTCGAGCCCTTCGATCCGGAATG
>JBLNGH010000363.1:0-15072 GCA_050264575.1 Acidobacteriota bacterium
TTTCTCGGCTTCCGGATTCGTCGCGAAATTCAGGAAGTAGGTTTCGACTCCGCGTGCGTCGGCGCGCTGACTCGCGTTGGCGTGGATCGACAGGAAGAGGTCCGCGGCGCCGCGGTTGGCAATGGCCGTCCGCTCCTCGAGCGGAATGAACTCGTCGGTCCGTCGTGTCAGCACGACGTCGACGCCGTCGTGCTGGCGCAGGAGTCTTTCGAGCCGCTGGGCGACATCGAGAACGAGCTCCGCTTCGTTGATTCCATTGGCCTGCGCGCCGGGGTCGTGCCCGCCGTGTCCGGCGTCGATGACGATCCGCGCGACGCCGAGCCCGAGCTGTCTTGCCATCGAGTATTCGCCGCGGCTCGTGATCGCCGGCGGCGCGGGTTTCGGTGAGACCGGCAGCTGCGCGACGGCCGGCTCAGGCGAGCGTGCCGGCGCCTCGGTCGAACGGGCCGGCGCCTCAGGCGAACGGGGAGGCGGCTCGACTGCGGAAGGAGCCGGAGGAGCCTGAGGACTTGACGGAGCCGTTACCGGCCGCGGAGGCGCGACGTAACTGTCGCTTTCGAGATCGACGACGAGCCGGAAAGGGTTGTACAGCGGAAACGTGCTGTATCGGGGCGAGCCGTTGAGCTCGAGGACGACGCGCGTGATCGTGTTCGAATGACGCCCGACGCGGACGGTCCTGAAAAGACCCCCGCTGAGCTCTCTGGCGCGCTGAGCCAGTGCGGCCGCCGCCGTGGCATTCGTGAAGTCCACGAACACGCGGTCCGGACCTTCGACCCGCTCGCCGGTGTAACTCACTTCCCGGCTCAATTCGATCGTCAGGCGTTCGCCACGGGGCAGCGCGCTCTGGCTGATGTTCTGAATGACGGCTGACGCGCTGGTGGACCCGGCACTTGGGGGCGAAGCCGGCTCAGACGCTCCGGCGGGCGCGGCGATGGAGCTTGGCCGCGGCGCCGGTTCCTTCGACCCGGCTGACGCGACCGCGGCAAGCTCGGCGAGCTTCCCGTCGACGCTCGAGGCCAGCGAGCTCGACGGATACTCGCGGCGCAGCCAGACGAGCAGCCGCTCGGCGGCCTCGCGATCGGCCGGCTCGCCCGATCGCGAGTACACGAGCTTCATCAGACCTGCGGCCTGCCACAGCGCATTGTCACAATAGCCGCTGCCCGGGTATCGACGCACGATCGCCTCGTACGACCGGGCGATTGCGCGGATGGCGTCGAGGGACGCCGTGCCGGACCGCGCTGCCTGTTCGCGGTCGAGGGCGCGTTCGTAGAGTGTCGCGGCGCCTTGTGCCGACGCTCGTGCGGGCACGCTGCAGGCCAGCGCCACACTCAACCCGGCGATCAGTCGCAGGCTCACGCGGCAGGCACGGTTGGCTGGTGCGCGCATTGCTATTTCACCTGCGCATCCACTTCGTCGAAGTAGCCGCGATCGACCAGTACCTCCCGCTTGCCGTTGACCGCTGCGGAGACCAGACCGTCCATCTCCATCATGTCGATGAGACGCGCCGCGCGGCTGAATCCGATCCGCAGGCGGCGCTGCAGGTAGGAAATCGATGCTTGTCCGCTGCCGACGACGATGCGCGCGGCCTCGTCGTAGAGCTCGTCCTTCTCGAACTCGAGCTTCTCCGGCCCTTTTTCCTCCGCGGTGATCGAGGTGTCGTAGACCGGCTTGCCTTGCTTGCGCAGGAAGCTGCAGAGCCGCGCGGTTTCCTGTTCCGAGATGTACGGCCCGTGCACGCGCACGAAGCGCGAGGACGCCGGCGGCAGGTACAGCATGTCGCCCTTGCCCAGCAGCTGCTCGGCGCCGTTGCTGTCCAGAATCGTCCGTGAGTCGACGCGCGACGCCACGCGGAACGCCAGCCGCGCTGGCAGGTTGGCCTTGATGAGCCCGGTGATGACGTCGACGGACGGTCGCTGGGTCGCCAGAATCAAATGGATTCCGACGGCGCGCGCCATTTGCGCCAGGCGCGCGATCGACTCTTCGACTTCCTTGCTGGCCGCCATCATGAGATCCGCCAGTTCGTCGATGATCACGACGACGTACGGCAAGGGCTTCAGGTCGCTGCCATCGGCGGCTTTCGCCTCGGGCGATTGCTCGGCGATCGCGGCCTTGACGTTCCGGTTGAACTGCTCGATGTTCCGCACGCCGTAGCCGGCCAGCGACTTGTAACGCTCTTCCATCTCCCGCACGGCCCAGCGGAGCGCGTTTGCCGCCTGCTTGGTGTCGACGACGACCGGCGTCAGCAAATGCGGGATGTCCTCGTACATCCCCAATTCCAGGCGCTTGGGGTCGATCATGATGAACCGCACGTCATCCGGCGTCGAGCGGAAGAGGATGCTGCTCACCATCGCGTTGACGCTCACCGATTTGCCGGCGCCGGTCGATCCGGCGATGAGCAGGTGCGGCATCGTCGAGAGGTCGCTGACGAACGGCTCACCGTGAATCGTCTTGCCCAGCGCGATCGCGAGCCGTGAGGTCGATCGCGTGTACGCGTCCGATTCGAGCAATTCCCGGAGGCTGATGGTTTCGCGGTGCGGGCTTGGAATCTGAATGCCGACCGTCGATTTGCCAGGAATGCGATCGATCAGCACGGACTCGGCCTGCATCGCCAGGCACAAGTCATCGGCCAGGCCGGTAATGCGGCTGTACTTCACACCCGCGTCCGGCTTGAACTCGTAGGTGGTGACCACCGGTCCGGGATGGATCTGGACGACGGCCCCTTCGACGGCGAACTCGCGGCACTTTTCTTCGAGGAGCCGCGCACCTTCCATCAGCTCGCGCTCGTCGATTTTCCGCTGATCCTTCGCCTGGTCGAGGAGCGTCACAGGGGGAAGCAGATAGCCGCCCTTGCGGCGCTCGACCGGGCTCTTCGGCTCGGCGTCGGTCAGCGGCAGCGTCGGCGCCGATGGGACTTCCGCCGTTCGGCGGATCGCCGGGGTTTTGGCCGGGCGCTTCGGACGCACGGCGGTCTCGCGATCGTCCTCCTCATCGTCCTCGGGGTCGCCGAGCGGCAGCCGGGCACGCGCCGCTTTCAGCTTATCCGCGGCGTCCGCGACTTTCGTGGCAATCTCCGGCGCGCGTTCGCGCCCCGCCTTCTTGACGTGCTTTTCGATGATCTGCTGACGCTCTTTCTCACGCCGCCGCTCGGCCTGCCACTCGCGCCAGCGATCGAACACGCCCCGCTGCTTTCTCAAACGGCCGGCCACCGCCGTCGCGGCGCGGCCGAACGAGAAGTGCGTCGCCAGGATCACCGACAGCACGGCGACGGTGAGCAGCAGGATTGTGGCGCCCGTTCGATTGAGGAACGACGAACAGAACCCGGCGAGCCAGCCGCCTATGGCGCCGCCGGCGTCGAAGTGACGCGCGCTCGTGTCGAAGGCGTTGAAGGCGAGCGACAGAAGCGCCGCCACGCATCCGACGAGGAGCGTCGCGCCGACGAGCTTCGTATAGCTCGCGTGAATTTTCTTGCACCAGAAGTAATTCCAGCCGACGACGCCGAGAATGACGGGAAGCAGGAACGCGGAGTAGCCCGCCACCTGAAATGACGCCTCGGCCAGAAAGGCGCCGACCGGCCCGGCGAAGTTAGCCACCGACGCGGATTCGAGATCGTTGAAGAACCAGGCGGGGTCGCTCGGCGTGTAGCTCGCGAGCGAGATGAGCCAGATCAGCGCGGCGGCAAACGACGCCACGCCTATGAACTCACTGATTCGTCGCGATACGAATGAGTCGGCCAACGAGTTCTCCTCGACTTCCGCGGACTTGGAACCAGTCCGCGCTGCTTACACTTCCATCACCACCGGCAGGACCAGCGGCCGGCGTCCGGCCCGCTTCCGAAAGAGCCGCTGCAGCTCGACGCGGATACGCTCCTTCAACAGGCCGGGATCGGTGCGCTCCTCGCGAGGCGCGCTTTCGATCGCCCGCGACAGCAGATCGGGAGCCTCCCGCAGAACCGCCTCGTGCCGGGAGTCGATCGCCAGCCCGCGCGTGATGAGCTCCGGCGTCTGCTCGAGTGCCCCGGTCTGGCCGTTGATTGCCACGACCGCCACGACGAGGCCGTCGCCCGCGAGATGACGCCTGTCGCGCAGAACCTCGTCAGCAATCTCTCCCGTGCGGGTGCCGTCGATCAGGACGCGGCCGGCCGGGACGCGTTCGGCCACACCGGCTCCCGTGCCGTTGAACCGCAGGACATCGCCGTCTTCCGCCATGAGGACCTTCGTATCGGGACAAACCAGGGCAGCCATGCGAGCGTGCCGGGCGAGTTGCCGGTACTCACCATGTATCGGCACAAAGTAGCGCGGCTTGACCAGCGAGAGCACGAGCTGAAGCTCCTGTTCGCTGCCATGTCCGGACACATGGACGTGCTTATCGGCGTCGGAGACGACGTCGGCGCCGCGCCGGGCCACGTGGTTCATGACCCGTCCGATGGCCTTCTCATTTCCCGGAATTGCACGGGCGGAAAAGACCACCACGTCGGAGGGGGCCAGCCGGATGTGCCGATGATCGTCGATGGCGATGCGGGGCAGCGCGGCCATCGGCTCGCCCTGGGACCCGGTGCACAAGCACACGACGTCCTGCGCGGGATAATCGCGGACGTCGCAATCGCGGATTTGTGTGCCGGCGGGCAGCCGCAGGTAGCCGAGCCGGTCGGCAATCTGAGAGGTCTGCTGCATGCCCCGGCCGACGAACGCCACCTTCCGGCCGAACTGCTGCGCCAGGTCGACGATGAGTTGCAGCCGGTAAACGCTGGTCGAAAACGACGTCACGACGATCTTGCCGGTCGCGCTGCTGAAGATTTCCTCGAACGCTTCGACCACGTCGCGCTCGGAGCCGGTGACGCCGCGCCGCTCGGCATTCGTGCTGTCGGAGAAGAGCGCGAGCACCCCCTGCGCGCCCAGTTCGGCGAAGCGATGCAGATCGAACGCGTGGCCGTCGAGCGGCGTCTGGTCGATCTTGAAGTCGCCGGTGTGAAGGATCGTGCCAACCGGCGTGTGGATGGCAATCGCCAGACAGTCCGGCATGCTGTGCGTGACGCGGAGAAACTCGATTCGAAAAGGTCCGGCCGTGACGGTTTGTCGCGGCGTGACAGGGAGCAGCCTGCCGCGCGCGTCGATCCCATGCTCTTCGAGCTTCGGCTCGACGAGCGCGAGCGTGAAGCGTGTGCCGTACACGGGACCTGACACGCGGTCGAAAACGTGCGCGATCGCGCCGATGTGGTCCTCGTGGCCGTGCGTGAGAATCAGACCTGCGATTTGTCCGCGGTAGGCGTCGAGCGCGGTTAGATCCGGGATGACGAGGTCCACGCCAAAGAGCTCCGGCTCCGGAAACATGACGCCGGCGTCGACCAGCAGAGCAGAGCCCTGCGAGGCGACGAGCAGCATGTTCATGCCGAACTCGCCGAGTCCTCCAAGGGGAATGACGTCAACCGGCGCTCCAGCGGCGCCATCGGTCGTGACCAACGTGCGACCTCACACCGTGCTTCGAACGAGGCTGGCACCGGCAGGCCCGGGCGCCACCGCGTCTTCTGTGGGTCACTGGGACGACCCGAAAACAGGCGGGAAAACTCGCGGAACTATAGCACAGGGGCCCGGAGTGTCGAAGCGAATTGCTCCGCAAGCCGTGCAATTTCTGTGACTTGCAGGGTCTCCGGTCTCCGCCTGCCGTCGAGACCCGCGCGCCGGACAACCTCGGCCGCGTCCCGGTTGAACGGCCTGAGCGCATTGGCGAGCGTCTTCCGCCGCTGCTGGAACATCGTGCGGACGATGCGCTCGAACAGCGGTTCATCCGACACCCGGAATCCGGTGTCGCCGAAGCTCAGTCGCACCACGGTCGACCGCACTTTCGGGGCCGGAACGAACGCGCCGGGCGGGAGGTCGAGTAGTCGCGAGACGGTGGCATGCGCCGTCATCATCACCGTCAGCACCCCGTAATCTTTCGTGCCGGGCTCGGCCATCAGCCGATCGGCGACCTCACGCTGCAGCATGACCGTCGCGTCGGCAAAGAAGCCAAGCCGCCGATGAAATTCGAGGAGGCGGAAAAGAAGCGGCGCAGAGATGTTGTAGGGCAGATTCCCGACGACCCGGAATCGCCGCGCGGGCCTGAGGCCGGCCGGCGCCGCGGCGGGCTGCTGAGGCTCGAGGCCGCTCAGGAAGGCGATGACGTCGACCTTGAGGATGTCGCCGGACAACAGCGTCACATTCGAGGGGACGTGCGGGACCAGATCGGCGACCAGATCCCTGTCGATCTCGACCGCAAGAATCGGCGCGCCCGAATCGGCGAGGGGCAGAGTCAACGCTCCGCGACCGGGGCCGATCTCGAGAAAGACGTCGCCTGGCCAGGGATCGATGGCGGCGACGACCTGCCGCGCCCAGCCGGGCGAGAGAAAGTGCTGACCGAACCGTTTGCGCGGCCGCCGGGACGCTGTCAGTCGCGATCCCCGGCGTCCGTTTCGTTCCCGCGCCAATAGCGCTCCTCGATTTCTTCGATCTCTTCTTCCGACAGCCCGAAGTAATGCCCAATCTCGTGGATCAACGTCTCTCCGATCGCGATCACGGCATCGTCTTCGTCGTCGCTCGCGTCCTCGATCGGGCCCTGGAAGAGCGTGATCTTGTCGGGCAGGGCATTCCCGTGCGCCCATTGACGCTCCGTCAAGGGGATCCCTTCGTACAGGCCAAGCAGGGTATCTTCCGGCTCGATGCCGACCTCGTCCAGCTGTTCCTCGGACGGCTCGTCTTCGATCACGATGGCGATGTTCTCCATCGCTGCGCGGAAGTCCTCGGGAATCGTCGCGAGCGCGTCGTCGACCAGCTTGCGGAAGCGTTCGCGAGTCACGAGCGTCCCCGCTTCGGCTTCGGACGGGCGGGACGATCGAATTTCGCGCTGCGCGCTCCCTTCGGACGGAGCGCTTTGTAGTACGCGCACCACGTCCGGACCTGGCATCGATCGCAGAGAGGCTCTGGGCGGCAGATGCGCCGGCCGTGCAGGATCAGCACATCCGACGCGCGCGTCCAGCGCGCTGGCGGGAGCATCGACGTCAGCTGCGCCTCGACGACCTCTGCATCGTCGCCACGCACGAGCCCGATGCGATTGGCGACGCGAAGGACGTGGCGATCCACCGGCAGGCCTGGCACACCGAGTGCGTGTCCGAGCACGACGTTGGCGGTTTTTCGTCCGACGCCAGGCAGCTCGACCAGCGCGTCCATGCTCGCCGGCACATTGCCGCCGTGCCGATTGACGAGCGCGCGCGCCATCCCCAGAAGGCTCTTCGCTTTCATCCGGTAAAACCCGGTCGAAAAGATCTGGGGTTCCAGTTCGCCGGGCGTTGCGTTTGCGAGCGTCGCGGCATCCGGGTAGCGCGCGAACAATGACGGCGTCACGAGATTGACGCCGGCGTCGGTGCTCTGCGCCGAAAGAATGGTCGCGACGAGCAGCTCGTACGCATTCCGGTAATGCAGCTCGGTATCGGCGTTGGGGTGCTGCTGATCCAGGCGGTCGAAAATCAGTTCGACCGTCTCACGAGGCCAGGCGGATCTCGTGCGCGTGCGGCGGGTTCTGCCCGCGGCTCGTCGCGCAGCGGGGGCGGCACGGCGCGCGCGACGCTCAGGGGACATCGTGGTCGCTCGCCACAGGAAGTGAGAACGGCCCTAGTGCGTCGGGCCCTTTTTCCAGGAATCCAGATCCTGAACCGTTTGGGCAGCCTGCGCATCCTGCACGGCTTTCAGCTGTTCCTGGAGCGCCGCGACGAGGCCGCCGGCGACGCTGAACGGCAGCGCGACGCGGGCCACGACCGGCGCCCGCACCGTCTGCGAGGCTTCCGCGCTCGCGATGTCCTTCTCCGAGAGCGGACGCACGTCGCAGAACGTCAGCGTCAGGTCGAATGGCGTGTGTGCCACGGCGCAGAAATTCGCGTAGGTGCGGTGCGCGCGGTCCGGGTCCTGCGTTTCTTCCGGCACGATGGTGAAGTTGATCTGTTTGGACATACAGGGAATCGATCTATCGGATTTTCGATCTATCGATCTATTTGCGAGCGTTCTGGCCAGAGCATCCGGTCAGAGCCGTCTTGCAGAGCATCACGTCCGAGTTCATTGTGGCCGCGTCCGGAGGACGCGACAAGCATGTTCTTCAATAGATCGATAGATCGATAGATCGATAAACCGATAGATCGATTCAGCTCAGTATTTCCGCATCACGCCGACGACCACACCCTGGACCTGCACCTGGCTGGCGTCGAGCAGGAGCGGCTGCATCGCGGGATTGGCTGGCTGGAGCCGGATGCGCCCGTTGTCGCGATAGAACTTCTTGAGGGTGACGTCGGTGCCGCCGATCAGCGCGATGACCATCTCGCCGTTGTCGGCCGTCTTGCGGTCCTCGACGACGACGAAGTCTCCGTCGCGGATTTGCTCGTCGATCATCGAGTCGCCCTTGACCCGGAGCACGTAGGTCTCGCGCTTGCCGACGAGGTCCTCGGGGACGGCGATGGTCTCGTTCGTCGCCACGGCTTCGATCGGCGCGCCCGCCGCGACAAAGCCGAGGAGCGGGAGATCGATGGCGCGGTGACCGGTCCGCGCCGACAGCAGCTCCACCGACCGGCTTCGGTTCCAGGAGCGGCGAATGAAGCCCTTCTCCTGGAGGTTCGTCAGGTGCTTGTGGACGGTGGCGAGCGACGAAAGGCTGAAGCGCCGGCCGATTTCCTCGAGGCTTGGCGCGTAGCCGTACTGTTGGATGAATTCCTGGAGGTAGTCGAGAATCTCGCGCTGGCGCTTGGTCAGTGGCTGCACGTAACCCTCGAATCGTGTGCTGGCTTGCGGACCGGACTATACGCAAAGAAAAGGCGAAGATCAAGCACCAAGCACCGCGTTTTTCAGCGGACTGTCTATGCGGATCGCCGCTCCAAGTCCTCGCAGGGTGGCTCGCCGCGAGGACGCTCGAGCGTCCAGACGTGACCGCACGCGCCGCACCGCAGGACATCGGCGGTCATCACGGCGCTGAGGTCCGACAGGCAGTCGGTCTGATTGGCGCCACAGACAGGGCAGGTGACCTTCACCGGCGACGGCCGCAGTTCCTTGCCGCCGAACATCTTCTTGGGAGTGTTCCAGACGTGACCGCAGGCATCGCAGCGGAAGTAGTCGACGTAGGCTTCCTTGCTGCTGCCTTCGAGCCAGCGGCCTTCCTTGACGGCACAGCTAGGGCACTGAATCTCGTTCACGATTCGTCTCGCGCGCCTGTGCGCGGTTTGAGACTATGCGCGCGGATGGCAACTGTCAACGTCCGGCCATTTCTGGACTCTCCGTGCGCGATCGGGATAATGGCGGCCGATGCCTCTGCCCGTTGTGCCGCCGCGCTCGTCAAGCCGTCAGTTCGACGTCGTGGGTCTCGGCGAAAGCAGTCTGGATTTCGTCGCGGTTGTCGCGAGCCCGATTCAACCCGATTCAAAGCTTCCGATTGAGCGCTTCGAAACCATGGCGGGCGGCCAGACCGCCACGGCATTGGTCGCCTGCGCGCGGCTCGGCCATCGGGCGCGATATGTCGGTGCGCTTGGCGGCGACGATGCCGGCACGTTCATACGACGGTCGCTCCAACAGGAATCGGTTGACGTTGCGGCCGTAACCCGGGACGGAGTACGCAGCCGCGTGGCGGTTGTCCTCGTCGACACCGCAGGGAAGCGCACCATCCTCGAGCGGCGCGATCCGCGGCTGGCGCTCGAGCCCTCTGAAGTCGATGAATCGCTCGTGACCAGCGGGCGTCTTCTGCTCGTCGATTGTGTTGACGTCGAAGCGTCGATCGCCGCAGCAAAGATGGCGCAGCGATCTGGAATTCCGGTCATCGTGGATGCGGAGCAGCCGAGTCCGCGAATCGACGACCTGTTGCGCGCGATCGACGTGATCGTGGTCGCGAGGACCTTTCTGGATTCGTTTTCCGGCGGCGCGGCGACGGGCGCGGCCCTGCAGCGGCTGGACGATGAATATCAGCCGGCGTTGGCCGTCGCGACATTGGGGCCGGAAGGCTCGCTGGCGCGATACGAAGGACGCGAGATTCGGACGCCGGCGCTCGAGGTCAACGTCCTCGACACAACCGGGGCTGGGGACGCCTTTCGTGGCGGCTTCGCTGCGAGCTGGCTCCAGTCTGGGGCGACCACAGACGTCGAGCGCCTCCTGCGGCACGCAAATGCCGTCGCCGGCCTCAACTGCCGGGCCGTCGGCGCCCAGGCGGGGCTGCCATATCCGACCGAATTAGACGGATATTTGTAACCTGTCGCGGACATGGGCGGTCTAAGCTGGCAGGAGCGGAGGAGAGGAAACCGGGCGACCGCCGGGCCATGGCCGGATCGCGAGCCAGTTGAGGAGGCGGCATGGGAGTCGACAACGACTCAGCCGTTGCCGTTGGCTGGAAGCCAGCGTGGAACCTCAGGATGACGCGACCTGAGAGCCCGGCCGGGGCAGCCGCTCCGGCCGACGAACTGGCGGCCGCGGACGATCACGCGCTCGTCGAGGCGTTTCTCGCCGGTCGTCGTGACGCGTTCGATGTCATCGTCGAGCGGCATCGGCGGAACGTCTACCAACTCTGCTACCGGTTTGTCGGCAACCACGAGGACGCCTCGGATCTCGCGCAGGATGTGTTTGTGCGCGCGTTCAAGGGTCTGCGGCAGTTCAAGGGCCAGTCGTCGCTTGGCACCTGGTTGTATCGCGTCGGCGTGAATGCGTGTTTGAATCGTCTCGCGGTCAGGCGGCCCGAGACGGAACCGATTGAGACGGCGCAGCACATCGACGCGCGCGTGGCAGACCCGCTCGAGAGCGTGCTCCGGGGCGAGCGCGCGGCGGCGATTCGCGTCGCGATTCAGAGACTGCCGCCGAAGCAGCGCGCGACGCTCGTGCTGAGGGTTTACCAGGAGATGACGCACGAGGAAATCGCCCGAGTGTTGGGAAGCTCGGTGGGCGCGGTCAAAGCGAATTTTTTTCACGCGCTTGGAAATCTCAAGCGCTTGTTGCAGTCATGAGCAGGCATCTTCGTTCGCAGGAATTCATCGACGCTCTCGACGGCGCGCTGCCGGCCGATCGGCTCGAACATCTCGACGCGTGCGAGTCGTGCAAGACGGAGCTTTCCTGCCTTGCGTCGCTGATGACCGACGTCCGCGGCACCGGCGACGTGCCCGATCCATCGCCCCTGTTCTGGGAACATCTGAGCGACCGGGTTCGGCAGGCGACCGTCGCAGAACCGGTTCCCCAACCCGTCCCCTGGTGGCGCGCGTCGTGGCGGCCTTTCCTCGCCGTGGCCGCGTGTGCCGTCGTTGCCACGCTCGCCGTCATCTGGCGGATGCCGCCGCACCAGCGTGACGTGGCGCCTGCGCTGGCGTCAGTCGATTCGATGGACGATGGCCTGTCTATTCCTGACGACGATCCAGCCGTCGCCTTCATGGCGGAAGCGGCAAGCGACCTGACGTGGGAAGAAGCGCGCGGTGTTAATCTCACGCCGCGCCGGGTCGCGGTCGACACGGCCATCGAGCGGATGACGGCTGCCCAACGCGCGGAGCTCGTTCGGCTGATTCGCGAGGAGCAGCATCGCGGCAGCACGGATCACGAGTAGGATCGCGACAACGGTAAGGATCGAATGCGCAAATTTCTCACTCTGTTGATTCTGGTACTCGCGGCCTCCGCCGGGATCGCGGCGCAGGGCTGGACGAGCGCGCAGACCCAAACACCGCCAAATCCGCCTCCGGCTGGAGATGCCCGGGCTGGCGGCGCGCGCGAGGGCGGCCGCCGCGGCGTCGAGAGCGGTCCCGCTCTTCGTCCCGACGAAGTGCAGGACGTCGTCGATGGCTGGGAGATGACAACGGCCGAGCGGACGCTCGACTTGTCGGAACAGCAGTATGTCCCGTTCATCCAGAATCTGCGCAAGCTTCAGGAGGTGCGGCGCCGGCACCTGATGCAGCGACAGCGCGTGCTCGGGGCACTGCGGCAGGCGACCAATCAACAGCCGCCGCTCGACGACGCGACACTCGAAGCGCGGCTGAAGCAGTTCGACGACTTCGAAAAGCAGTCGTACCAGAATGTCCAGACGGCTCAGGCGGCACTCGACGCCGTCCTGACCGTCCGCCAGCGGGCCCGGTTCAGGCTGGTCCAGGAACAAATCGAGCGCCAGAAGCTGCAGCTCGTGGCACGCGTGATGCGCGCCGGCGGTCCCGGCAAATAGCCGGAAGCGGTCACCTCAACGCGCCGGCGCCGACGGGATCCATCGGACCGCAGTCGAGTTACCATGGAAAACATGGTGCGGCGGGTCCTGACTCTCGCGGGCCTTTGCGGCATTGTCACTGCCGTCACGCTGTCGGCCGCTCAGGACCTGACGCGGCCCGAAGCCGACAGCATGGATCGCAAGCTGACGGCGATTGCCGAACGCGGTGTCAAGCCGCTCGCGAAAAACGCAAAACCCCTACGGACGTCGTTCACCGAGCGCGAGGCCAACGCGTACCTCAAATTCCACGGACCCGAGGTGATGCCGGTCGGTGTCGGAAACGCGCGCGTCGTGATCGACAACGGCGGCAAGCTGCAGGCGCGCGCCGTCGTGGATCTCGACGCCGTCCGCAAGTCGAAGGAGCGCGGCTACTTCGATCCCATGAATCTGCTGTTCGGCTCGGTTGAGGTCGCCGCGGCCGGCACCTTGCAGGCGGCCAACGGCAAAGGCACGTTCCAGCTCCAGTCGGCGACGCTCGGGGCGCTTCCCATTCCGAAAACGCTGCTCCAGGAGCTGATCACGTACTACACGAAATCGCCCGAGCTGCCCAACGGGTTCGATCTCGACAAGCCGTTCGACCTGCCCGCCAACATTCGACAGGTCGAGGTCCAGCGCGGCTCCTTGACGGTCGTCCAGTGAGAAGTTTCTGACCCGGGCGGCGTTTCGCTCGCGCTCTCGCTCCCTTGCCGTCAACTGATCTGCTTTCGACGCCGCTGAGGTACGTGAAGGGCGTCGGGCCCCGCCGCGCCTCGGATTTCGAGCGCGTCGGCCTGTCGACCGTCGAAGACCTGCTGCTTCGTTTTCCGCTTCGATACGAAAACCGCGCCCAACTGCTTCCGGTCAAAGCGCTCCGCCCCGGACAGATCGCGACGATCTCCGGGGAGGTCCTGTCGTCGGGATTGCGCGCCACGCGCCGGCCGGGCTTCAGGCTGTTCGAGTTGATCGTCCGCGACGAGACGGGACCGGTGCGTGCCGTGTTTCCCAACCAGTCGTTCCTCCGTGACGTGTTCCATCCGCACCAGCACGTCGTGCTGTACGGTCCCGTGGAGTTTCGCGGCACCGGACTTCAGTTCACCAATCCCGAGTACGAGATCGTGCGCGGGGAGGGAGAGGAGGACGATGCGACGGTGCACACGGGCCGGATCGTCCCGATCTACGAAAAAGCCGGTTCGATGACGCCCCGCATGCAGCGGACGCTCGTTCACCGGCTCGTGGAGTCGCTGCCTGAAAGGCTGCCCGATCCAATCCCTCCGTCCATCCGCGAGAGGCGCGGACTGCCCGATCGCCGCCAGGCCACCGTGGAGTCACACTTTCCCTCGACGGGGACGGACATCGAGGCGTTGAATGCGTATCGCTCCGCCGCGCAGCAGCGTCTCATCTTCGAGGAGTTCTTTCTCTTCCAGGCGGGGTTGGTGCTGCGCAAGCGGCGGCACGCGACCGATCGCAAGCCCCGCAGTGCCGTCGTCGACGATCGCATCCGCGAATCGGCGCGGCGTGTGCTGCCGTTCAAGCTGACCGAAGGACAGAAGGTCGCGCTCCGCGAGATCGTCGCCGACATGCAGCGGCCGGAACCGATGAACCGGCTGCTGCAGGGTGATGTCGGCGCCGGCAAGACGATCGTCGCGATGCTGGCGGCGCTCGTCGCGATGGAGAACGGGTTCCAGGTGGCGTTCATGGCGCCGACCGAGATTCTGGCCGATCAGCATTACCTGACCATCCGGCGCCTGCTTGACGCGTCACGGTTCCGGATTGCGTCGCTCACGGGCAGTCTCACTCCGACAAAACGGCGTGAGACCCTGGCGGAGCTTGCCAGCGGCACGATTCACCTCGTCGTCGGCACGCACGCGCTCGCCGAGGAGGCCGTCGCCTTCAAGGAGCTGGGACTGGTCATCATTGACGAACAGCATCGCTTCGGCGTGCTGCAGCGCGCGACGTTGCGGTCGAAGGGCGCCAACCCCGACGTGCTCGTCATGACCGCGACGCCGATCCCGAGGACGCTCGCGCTGACGGCGTACGGCGATCTCGACGTGTCCGTCATACGCGATCTGCCGCCGGGCCGCCATCCAATCCGTACTCTGGCGCGCTCGGAGTCGCGGCGCGACGAGGTCTATCGGCTCGCCCGGGCCGAGCTCGAGCGCGGCCGTCAGGTCTATGTCATCTATCCGCTCGTCGACGAGTCCGAAAAAGTCGATCTTCGAGCGGCGACGGCCATGGCCGATCATCTGCGCGCGGAGATCTTTCCCGAGTACACGGTCGCGCTGCTCCACGGACGTCTCAAACAGGACGAAAAGGACCGCGTGATGTCGGCGTTCGCGCGCGGCGAGGCGCAGGTCCTCGTCGCGACGACCGTCGTCGAAGTCGGCGTCGACGTGCCGAATGCGACGATGATGATCGTCGAGCACGCGGAGCGGTTCGGCCTGTCGCAACTGCACCAACTCCGCGGCCGCGTCGGACGCGGGGATCATCCGTCCACCTGCGTGTTGCTGTACCAGACACTCGGACAAGGCGGGAAGGCGCGGCTCGAAGCGCTCGTCGAGACGACCGACGGGTTCGTGCTGGCGGAGCGCGATCTGGCGCAACGCGGCCCCGGAGATTTCTTCGGCACCCGCCAGTCGGGCCTGCCCACGCTCAGGGTCGGCGATCTGCTGCGCGATCACGCGTTGATGGAAGACGCGCGTCGCGAGGCTGTCGCCTGGCTCGATACCGGCGGCGCGGCGCAGCCGCTCGTCGACTACCTGCTGGCGAACTGGACGACGAGGTTCGGATTGGTCGGGGTGGGGTGATGCGCATCATCGCCGGACATTTCCGCGGCCGGCGGCTGAAGGCGCCGCCCGGGCACCGCGTCCGTCC
>JBLNGH010000364.1:0-2682 GCA_050264575.1 Acidobacteriota bacterium
GAAGCCGGACAGCAGCGAGGGCGAGATGGCGTTGCCCCCATGGGTGACGATCACCGACCGCCGCTCGGCACGCTCGCGGGCAATCAGCGCAGCTAGGCGGGCGATACCGCCGCGCCCGGCAATCTCCTCCGCCCGGCTCAAATCGTTGACGTGCACGATTGTGAGCGAGACGTCCTGTGCGTGCCCTTGGGGGACGGCAAGCAAAAGGATCAGCGCGACCACGGTTGCGACGAGGGGGGCTCGGCGACTGCTCATGAGAAATGTCTGAGAGTCTGACTCATAATTCGCTGCCCGGCGTCACGACCTGGCGAGCCTGCGGGCGAGCATCTTGACGCTCGCGATCATAAGCCAGGTACGAGCGCTTTCGACGGTGTTTTCGAAGTCCTTGGCCAAACGCCGGTTGCGGTTGAGCCATGCGATCGTCCGTTCGACCACCCATCGTCGCGGCAACAGCTCGAACCCCTTGGCAGCATCGGAGCGGCGGACGATTTCGAGAGTCCACTGGCCGAGTTTGGCGAGGGACTGTTCGAGCTTCTCGCCGGCGTAGGCAGCATCGGCAAAGATGTGGCGCAGCCAGGGAAAGGCCCTGCGGATGGCGCCGAGCAGCTGAGGGGCGCCGTCGCGATCCTGGATGTCGGCCGGGTGCACGAGGGCGGCGATGAGATGGCCGAGCGTGTCGGTCA
The DNA here is from genome assembly GCA_050264575.1 of Acidobacteriota bacterium. GTDB lineage: Bacteria > Acidobacteriota > Vicinamibacteria > Vicinamibacterales > SCN-69-37 > DASQFI01. Next base: position 684 of record JBLNGH010000364.1, read on the forward strand.
GTAGGTGACGTTTGCGCCCCTTGATCTTCTTGCCGGCATCGTAGCCACACGCGCCGCCCGCCTCGGTGGTCTTCACCGACTGGCTGTCGATGACGCCGGCCGAAGGACTCGCCTCGCGCCCTTCCCGCTCGCGCGCCAGCATCACCAACTCGTGGTTGATGCGCCCCCAGGTCCCGTCGTCGCGCCAGCGGTAGAAGTAGTACTGCACCGTCGTGAACGGCGGGAACTCCTTCGGCAACAGGCGCCACTGGCAGCAACTCTGGGCGATGTAGAAGATCGCGTTCACCACCGCGCGCAACGACGTCGTGCGCGGCCGGCCGCGGCGTCGCTTGGCCGGCATGAACGGCGCGATTACCGCCCATTCCGCGTCTGTCGTATCGCTTGCATAGCGCAGCCCATCCCGTCGATACTTCGGGCGAGTGATTTCAGTCCATGCCATCGTTGACTCCGTCGCTGATTCGCAACCACGACCGAATCACAGGCATCTGAAATCACTCAACTCATTTTTCGGTCAGCCTCTCAGGGAGGTGATTGCGACACTCGATACAAGATCGCGATAGATGGGGATGTCTGCCTTTGCCGGCAAGTGTACCCGGTCGCCAAGATGCCCGTGGTTCCGAGACTCCGCATTTCCGCTTCTGGCACACATCTGAGACCTCCGATGATGACGTGCGAAGGTCCGCTTAGGGGTAAGAGGGGTCGTGTAACGGACATCGCCGAAGGGCCGAGATTGACCCCTAGAGCTGGATCGGTTTAAGTTGACCCATAGCCGGCATGCTTGATGTAGGCTGCACATTCGTGGGCACTGACCTGATCGAGCAGTGAGCCGATGCGTTTCCAGACAGCGTCAGTGGAACGCTCGTCGGCTTTTCGAAGCAGCGTTTTGAGCTTGGCGAAGGCCTGCTCGATCGGATTGAGGTCGGGGCTGTAGGGTGGCAGCAAGAGGCGATGGGCGCCGGCGTCTCGAATGGCGCGACGGACGGCTTGGCTTGTGTGGCTGCCCAGATTGTCGAGCACGACGATGTCGCCGGGGTGCAGGATCGGGACGAGGAACTGGGTCACCCAGGCGAGGAAGATCGGCCCGTTGATCGGGCCATCGATAACGCAGGGAGCGATGATCCCCTGGACGCGCAGTCCGGCCAGGAACGTCATCGTCGTCCAGCGGCCGTGCGGGACACGCCCGATCAGGCGCTGACCGCGCGGTGCGCGGCCATGGGTGCGGGTCATGTTGGTCTTCGCCCAGGTCTCGTCGACGAAGACCAGGCGTTCAGGATCGACGTGCCCCTGATAGCGTCTCCATCGGGCGCGCTTGCGAGCGACGTCGGGTCGCTCTTGCTCGGCGGCGCACAGGGTTTTTTTTGAACGTCAATCCCTCGGCCGCCAGGAAAGCCCACAGCGCGCCATAGCTGACTTTGACACCGCGATCGCCGAGCTCGCTCAGCAATCCTCGGATCGTCAGATCCGGGGCCACCGACAGTCGCGCCAGCAGCCAGTCCCGTTCTGTCAGCAGGATCGGACGGCGATGCCCACCCATCGGCTTCGCCGCGCACGTGCCGCTCACGCGCTGCCGCGCACACCAGCGGATCACGCTCGATTCCCCGACTTTGAACAGCTTGGCTACCTGGCGCCGCGATCGCCCGCTCTCGACCGCTGCCACCGCACGCTCACGAAGGTCGATCGAATAGGGTCGTGTCATCCCTGCTGGCCTCCAATCCCAGCCAGCAGCTTGAATCAGATTTCTCCCCCGAGGGGAATCCCCTTTCGATTCAACCTAGCCCGATCTTGCTCTAGTCAGGCTCAGGTTGCGTGGCTCGGCGACGAGTTCGAGACGCAGCAGCGGGTGGGCCGCATAGAGCGTCGGCAATGCGGGCACGAGCAGGCGATTGACCAGGATCGGCACCGCCGTCAGCCGGAGGCACGCCCCTAGAGCAAGATCGGGCTAGGTTGAATCGAAAGGGGATTCCCCTCGGGGGAGAAATCTGATTCAAGCTGCTGGCTG
>JBLNGH010000365.1:0-15136 GCA_050264575.1 Acidobacteriota bacterium
ATCCGATCGACGCGTTCCTCGCATCGGCGATGGAAGCCAAGAGTCTCCGGCCCTCGCCGCCGGCCGATCGCCGCACGTTGATTCGGCGCGCCTACCTCGACGTGCTCGGTCTGCCGCCGTCGCCCGACGAAGTCGACGCCTTCGTGGCCGATCGAACGCCTGATGCGTGGACGAAAGTCGTCGATCGTCTGCTCGCGTCGCCGCATTACGGCGAGCGCTGGGCGCGCCACTGGATGGACCTCGTCCGCTACGCCGATTCCGAGGGCTTCGAATTCGACGTCGATCGGCCGCAGATGTACCGCTATCGCGACTATCTGATCGACTCGTTCAACAAGGACAAGCCGTACGATCTCTTCATCAAGGAGCAGCTCGCCGGCGACGAGTACGCACCCGACTCCGACGAGGCGATGATCGCCACAGGCTTTCTGCGGCTCGGGCCGTCGGGCGGGGGCACGCGCCAGGACGCCCTCGACGATCTCCTGACCACGACCTCGCTCACGTTCATGGGGCTCACGGTCGGCTGCGCGCGCTGCCACAACCACAAGTTCGATCCAATCCCGCAGAAGGACTACTACCGCCTGCAGTCGATCTTCTTCTCGACGCGCGAAGTCGAGTACCCGCTCGCAGCCGCCCACGAGGTGGAGACAACCCGCAAGGCGGCGCAGGCGATCGACGCGCAGCAGCGGCCGCTTCGCGACGAGCTCAAGAAGATCGAGGCGCCGTACCTGCAGCAGATTCTCGACCGCGAGATCGCCAAGCTGCCCGAGTACATGCAGATCGCCTGGAAGACGCCGCCGGAGAAACGCACCGAAGGGCAGCGGCTCAACGCGATTCAGATCGAGAAGACGATCACCAACGACTCGCTCCGCGCCCTCACCACCGAAAAAGACATCGTCGTCCTGATGCCCGACGATGTGAAGGCGAAGCACGCGGAGGTGAAGGCGAAGATCGCCGAGCTGGACAAGCAGAAGCCGAAGCCGCTTCCGACGGCGGTCTCGATCGGTGAACGCGGCCGTGCGCCGCAGCCGTCGTACTTCCTCCATCGCGGCAGCCCCGACGCGCCGGGATCGCAGATGACGCCGGGCGTGTTGTCGGTCGTGAGCCCTGAGGAGTGGAAGTTTCCCGACCCGCCCCCCGACGCGAAATCGAGCTGGCGCCGCCGCGGGCTGGCCGAATGGCTGACGTGGAAAGGCAATCCGCTGACCGCGCGCGTGATGGTCAACCGGATCTGGCAGCACCATTTCGGCGAAGGGATCGTCCGCACGCCGGGCAACCTCGGCAGGATGGGCGAGCGGCCGTCGCATCCGGAGCTGCTGGACTGGCTCGCGGCGGAGTTCATGGATCGCGGCTGGAGCCTGAAGGCAATGCACCGCCTGATGCTGACGTCGCGCGCCTATCAGATGTCCAGCAACGACATCGCGGCCAATGCCACGATCGACCCCGAGAACCGGCTGTTCTGGCGCGCGCCGCGCGTGCGGCTCGAAGCCGAAATCATTCGCGACGAGATCCTTGCTGTCGCCGGGTCGCTGGATCAGACGATCGGCGGGCCGTCGATCTTTCCCTACATCGATCCCGATCTGTTCGAGGAGAGCTCGCGCCGCACGTGGCGCGGCAAACCGGACGCCGACCCGTCGACGTGGCGCCGCAGCATCTACGTGTTCCTGAAGCGCAGCATCCGGTATCCCATGTTCGAGACGTTCGATCAGCCGAATCTCATCAACTCGGCCGATCGGCGCAACCGGACGATCATCGCGCCGCAGGCGCTCATCCTGATGAACAACGGCATGGTGCTGACGCAATCGAAGCGCTTTGCTCAGCGTGTCGCCCGCGACGCCGGGTCCGACGTCGCGCAACAGGTGGATCGCGCCTTCCGGCTCGCGCTGGCGCGTCCGCCCGACGCCGTAGAGCGCCAACGCTCGATTGCGTTCGTCAAGGCCAGCCCCGACGGACTGACCGAGTTCTGTCACGCGCTCGTCAACCTCAACGAGTTCGTCTACCGACAATGAGCCAGCGTCCTCATTCTCACCACACCGGCTGCGGACACATCGAGAAGCTGCTCTACTCGCGGCGTGAGCTGCTCGGCAGCCTGGGCGGCGGCATCGCCGGACTTGCCTTCGCCGATCTGCTCGGCCGGAACGGTCTGCTTGAGGCCGCCGTCGCCGCCCAGACCCAGACGAAGCCCGGTGGCAATCCGCTCGCGCCGAAGCCGCAGCAGTTTCGGGCGAAGGCGAAGGCCGTGATTTCCGTGTTCTGCTACGGAGGCGTCAGCCAGATCGACACCTTCGATCCCAAACCGGATCTCGTGAAGTGGCAGGGCGAGACGATGCAGGGCGTGGGGCCGGTGCGGACGATCATGGGCAATCCCGGCGGCCTGATGCCGTCGCCCTGGACGTTCAAGAAGTACGGTCAGTCGGGCATGGACGTCTCGGACCTCTTCCCGCACATCGCGGGACACGTGGACGACATCGCGTTCATCCGATCGATGTACGCGACGAGTCCCGCGCACGGCCCGGCGCTGTTCCAGATGAACACCGGGAGCATCCTCGCCGGCTATCCGAGCGTCGGCAGCTGGGTGACGTACGGACTCGGCAGCGAGAACGAAAATCTGCCGGGGTTCATCGTCTTCACCGACTATCGCGGCGGCCCGATCAACGGCCCGCCGAACTGGAGCAACGGGTTCCTGCCGGCGGCCTATCAAGGCACGCAGTTCCGCGACAAGGGCACGCCCATCGTCGATCTCAAGCCGCCGGTCGAGCGCACGCCCGATCAGCAGCGCGAGTGGCTCCGGCTGCTGCACGATCTCAACGAGAAGCACATGGACACGAACCCGCTCGACACCGAGCTGTCGGCGCGGGTGCATTCGTACGAGCTCGCGTTCCGGATGCAGACGCACGCGCCCGACGCGATCGACGTCAGCAGGGAAACCGACGCGACGAAGAAGCTGTACGGGGTCGGCGAGCAGCCGACCGACTACTTCGGCCGGCAGCTGCTCATGGCGCGGCGGCTCGTCGAGCGAGGCGTGCGATTCGTACAAGTGTTCTCAGGCGGCGGCAACTTCGATCCGAGCTGGGACGCGCACTGGAACCTGAAAGGCAATCACGGCCTGCATTGCGCCGAGACCGACAAGCCGCTCGCCGGTCTCATCAAGGATCTCAAGAGCCGCGGCCTGTTCGAGTCGACGCTCATCATCTGGCACGGCGAGTTCGGCCGCCTGCCGATCTCGGAGCGGCTCGACGGCCGCGATCACAACAACAAGGGCTTCACGGTCTGGCTCGCCGGCGGGGGCGTCAAGGGCGGCACCTGCGTCGGGTCAACCGATCAATACGGGTACGCGGCTGCGGAGAATCCCAAATCGGTCTACGAGCTGCACGCCACGATTCTGCATCTGCTCGGTCTCGAGTACGAGAACCTCACGTATCGCTTCAACGGGCGCGATATGAGGCTCACGGACGTGCATGGAAGGGTGATTCGGGAAATACTGGCCTAAAGCGCTTGTCGGTTCCGGAGTTCCGAGGTTCCGGAGTTCTCAAGAACCGTGATCTCGAATCGCGGACCCTGCTCTTAAGAACCCAGGAACTCCGGAACCCCGGAACCGATCTGGTTCATTTCATCGGTAAAGCCTTCGCCCCTGCCTGTGCGCACTGCGCATCCTGTTCGCCGGTGACGCCGCTCACGCCAATGGCGCCGATCACCTGGCCGTCGACGATGAGCGGCACGCCGCCTTCGAGCGGCATGAAGCCGTCAATCGGCAGCAGAGCCGTCCGTCCTTTCGTCACTTCTTCCTCGAGCGCCCGCGTTTCGGATTGGAAATAGACCGCCGTCCGCGCCTTCCGGACGGCGATGTCGATCGCCACGAGCTTGGTGCCGTCGAGCCGCTGAAACAGCACGAGCTGGCCGCCGTCGTCGACGACCGCAACGGCGACGCTCCAGTTGTTCTTCCGGGCCTCGGCTTCGGCCGCGGCGGCGACTTTGCGCGCGGCCTCCAGCGTCAGCGTCCGCTTTGTCGAGAGCTGGCTGCTCCCGGCGCTCGTCGCCAGCAGAAACACGCTCAAAGCGATCATCGCGTTGCGGCTCATGGCTTTCGCTCCGGAGCGCGATGGTAATACCATCCGTCGCGTGACGGCAACGATAGGGAACGCCGCGCGAGAGATACAGAAAGTCCGGTGGGGCGTGCTCGGGGTCGCGAAGATCGCGACAACGCATGTCATCCCCGCGATGCAAAAGGGAGCGTGGTCGGAGGTCGTGGCGATCGCGTCGCGCGACGCCGCGAAGGCGCGCGCGTCGGCCGAGCGGCTCGGAATCGAGACCGCGTACGGGTCGTACGAGGCGCTCCTCGCGGATCCCGGGATCGAGGCGATTTACAACCCGTTGCCGAACCATCTGCACGTGCCGTGGTCGATCCGCGCGCTCGAGGCCGGGAAGCATGTGCTCTGCGAGAAGCCGATTGGCTTGACGGTCGGAGAAGCGGAGCAACTCCTGGCGGCGCGCGATCGTACCGGCCGCCTCGTTCAGGAAGCGTTCATGGTGCGGACGCACCCGCAATGGCAACTGGCGCGACGCCTCGTGCGCGAGGGGCGGATCGGACAACTCCGCAGCATGATGGGGTATTTCAGCTACTTCAACCGGGATCCGGCTAACATCCGCAACAAGGCCGATATCGGCGGCGGCGCGCTGATGGACATCGGCTGCTATCTGATCCACACCGCACGACTGATCTTTGAGGCCGAGCCGCGCCGCGTGATGGGCCTGATCGATCGCGATCCGGAGATGAAAGTGGATCGCCTGACGTCGATCGTGATGGATTTCGAGCGCGGCCACGCGATTGGCGCCTGCAGCACGCAGGTGGTCGCGTATCAGCGGATGCACCTCGTCGGGACGACGGGCCGGATCGAGATCGAGATTCCCTTCAACGCGCCGGCCGATCGCCCCTGCCGCCTGTTCGTCGACGACGGATCCGATCTCTCGGGACGTGGAATCGAGACCATCGAGATCCCCGTGTGCGACCAGTACACGATTCAGGGCGATTTGTTCTCGCGGGCGATTCGCGAGGGAAGCCCGGCGCCGTACCCGCTCGAAGACACTCTTGGCAACATGAAGGTAATCGAGGCGGTGCTGCAGTCGGCGAAGCGGGGGACTTGGATAGCGCTCTGAGGTCGGCGGGGCTGTCGGCGAAGTACAGGCACTTCGCTGAAGCATGGCGCTGGCGCTGAAGTACGGCGGCTGTGCCTCAGTACGGCGCTGACGCTGAAGTACAAGACCGCTGAAGTACGGAGCGACGCCGAAGTGCGCGTCAGCCTTTGGCAAGCGAGTACTTCGGCGACGGCGCCGTACTTCTGCGGCAGTGCCAGTACTTGTGCGATAGCGCCCTGCTTCAGCGATAGCTGCGACAGCGTCAGCTCTTCTTCCGAAGCGTTTGTACGTACGCGACGACGGCCCACGCTTGTTCCTTCGAGAGTTGATCTTCGAAGTTGGGCATGCGTGGCGACGAGCGGCCGTTCCACACCTTGTAGAACACGACGCCGTCGGGGTTTTTCGCGGCCCGGTCGGCGCGGGTGAGATCCATGTCGTCCTTGTGTTCGGACTCGGCGTCGGGCCCGTCGCCCTTGCCGAGCGGGCCGTGGCAGCGGACACACTTGTTCGTAAAGACCTTCTTGCCCGCGGCAAGCAGCGCATCGTTCGTCGGAAAAGGATTTTTTTCTTCGGCGGCGTTTGGGGGGATCTTCGTCCAGCCGCCGTTTCCGGCATTCTGCGCGGAGACGGCGACACACAACGTCGCGAGCCAGAGCGCTCCGACGGTTATTCCTAACAACGTACGAACCATCCTCGGATCCTCCTTATTTCCGGGGGGCTTCGCCCCCGCGGACCCCGACGCGCTCACTTGCGGGGGCCCGCGATCCCCGCGCCGTTCGCGCGGGCTCACTCGTGCGGCTCGTTCGCATGATCGCTCAGTCGAGCCGGGGACACTTCATCTTATCGTTAGACGGGTGACGCATCCGAGTTCGAATGACGGAGACCGGAACCGGAATGTCGGAACCCGGCTCTTGAGAACCCCGGAACTCCGGAACCCCGGAACCACGAGCGACAGGTCATTTCCCATCCGAGTCCTTTCGCTCTAGCATCGCACCGGATGCCGATTTACCTCGGATTCGATTCCAGCACGCAGGGACTCACGGCGATGGCCGTTGACGTTCGCGCGCGCCAGGTCGTCTGGCAGCACGTGCTGAGCTATGACGATGCCTTGCCGGAGTATGGCACCCGCCATGGCGTGCTCGCGTCGGCCGATCCGTCGGTCGCCGAGTCGCCGCCGCTGATGTGGGCTGACGCGCTGGATCGCATCATCGGAATCGCCGCCGCCAGCCGGCGATTCGATCTGGCCGACGTCGCCGCGGTGAGCGGCGCCGCGCAGCAGCATGGCAGCGTGTATCTCAATGCCGGCGCGTCCGATCGTTTCGCGCGGTTGGATCCGGAACGGCCGCTTGCATCGCAGCTCACGGGCATCTGGTCCCGGGATCGATCGCCGATCTGGATGGACACGAGCACCACGCCGCAGTGTGCCGGCATCACCCGGCAAATCGGCGGCCCCGCCGCGCTGACCCGGCTGACCGGATCGCGCGCCTTCGAACGATTCACGGGGCCGCAGATCCGCAAGTTCGCCGAGACCGACCCGGACGCATACGCGCGGACGGACCGCATTCATCTCGTCAGCTCCTTTCTCGCGTCGCTGCTCATCGGCGGGCATGCGCCGCTCGACCCGGGCGATGCATCCGGCATGAACTTGATGGACCTCGAATCCGGACGATGGGCGGCTCGCGCAATTGACGCCACCGCAGGCGGCCTGGCGGCGAAGCTGCCGGACATTGTCGCGTCCTCTGTCGCCGTCGGACAGCTTTCCCCGTACTGGGTCGAGCGGTACGGTCTCCCCGCGGCCAGGGTGATTGCGTGGACCGGCGACAACCCGTCGAGTCTCGTCGGCACGGGGCTCGTGCGTGAAGGGGACATCGCGGTGTCGCTTGGCACGAGCGACACGGTGTTTGGTGTCATGGACACGCTTCGCGTGGATCTCTCGGGCGCGGCGCACGTCTTTGGCGCGCCGACCGGCGGCTACATGGGGCTCACGTGCTTCAGGAACGGGTCACTCGCCCGCGAGCGGGTGCGTGATGAATTTCGTCTGACCTGGGACGGGTTTTCGCGCGCGCTGCGCGAATCGCCCGCGGGCAACAGCGGCGGTCTGATGGTTCCGTGGTTCGAGCCCGAGATCACGCCCCCCGTTCGCGAACCGGGTGTGCGGCGCAAAGGGATCGATCCCGCTGACGCACCCGCAAACGTCCGCGGCGTGATCGAGGGGCAGATGATGGCCATGGCGAACCACTCGCGCTGGATGGGCGTCGGCGTCGAGACGATCTTCGCCACCGGCGGCGCGTTCGCCAATCGCGACATCCTCCAGGTCATGGCCGACGTGTTCGACGCGCCCGTGCATCAACTGGTCGTCGGCAATTCGGCGTGCCTCGGCGCGGCGCTCCGCGCCTGGCACGGCGACGCACACGCGGAAGGCCGGCCGGTCGAGTGGGCCGACGTGATCAAAGGGTTCGTCACGCCCCGTCCGGACGGTCCGATCCGGCCGGTGCCCGAGCACGTCAGGACTTACGGTGAGTTGAAAGCTCGCTACGCGGAACTCGAGGGCCTTACGCCCAGCAACAAGTCGATGAGGAGCTGATCGAGCCGTTCGTACGGCAACGATCGGGACGACAGGCGAGCGATGTCGAAGTCATGGGCGAGGAGCGCCATGGCCGCTTCGCGCGTGTACGGACGCAGCTCGGCCTCTTCACGGCCGCGAATCTGGGTGAGCAGTTCCTGGATCTCGGCGTCCTCGCGAAATTGGCGCGCTTTGTCCTTGAGCACGAGATACGTGCGCATGCAGCCACGCGCGAAATCCCACACACCCTGCTCGTTCTCCGTCCGGTACGCGTGCGCATCGAAATGCCGCGGGCCGTCGTAGCCGGAATCCTCGAGCAGCTTCACGACGAAGAACAGCGCTTTGAGCGACTCGGATCCGAACCGCAGGTCCTGATCGAACCGGCTGAACTTCTGGTCGTTGAGATCGATGTGGAAGAGCTTGCCCGCATCGATGGCCTGGGCGATGACGTGATAGAAGTTGAGGCCGATCATGTGCTCGTGGGCGACTTCGGGATTCACGCCGAACATCTCGGGTGAATCCAGCGTCTCGATGAACGCGAGATACGACGCGGTCGTCGGAAAGTACAGGTCTCCGCGAGGCTCATTGGGTTTGGCTTCGAGCGCGAAACGGAGGTCGTACTTCTGATCGCGCGCGTACCCGCTCAGAAAGTTCATCGCCTCACGAAAACGCTTGAGGGCCTCGATCGGATCCTTTGCGGCGTCGACCTCGACGCCCTCGCGCCCGCCCCAGAACACATAGATGCCGGCGCCCAGCTCCACGCCCAGATCGATCGCGCGCATCGTCTTCTGCAGCGCGTACGCCCGCACGCCGGGATGGTGCGACGTGAACGCGCCGTCCTTGAAGATCGGTTCCGTGAAGAGGTTGGTCGTCGCCATGGGCACGGTCAGCCCCTCGTCGTCGAGCGTCTGACGGAAGTCGCGGACGATGCGATCGCGCTCGGACGCGGAAGCGCCGGCCGGCACGAGATCGTTGTCGTGAAAGTTGACCCCGTAGGCGCCGAGTTTCGCGAGCTGCCGGACCGCATCGCACGGATCGAGCGGCGGACGCACGACCTCGCCAAACGGATCGCGCCCGCGATTGCCGACGGTCCAGAGGCCGAAGGTGAACCGGTCGGCGGGCGTGGGAACAAAGTCGGGCATGGTGGATCAGGGAATGCGAATCGTGAGCGTCTGGCCGGTGTAACTCAGGGTTTGCGTGTCCGTCGATCCGGCGGCGCGCACCGTAAAGGGTCGTGGCGACGGCGGGAGCATCCGTGAGCCGGCGGTGGGACGCAGCGTCAGCGTGCGCGTCTGATCCTGCCAGGTCATCGCGATGCGCATGTACGCGCCTTGACGGTACGAGAACGTGCGGCCGTCGTCTTCATACAGCGACGAGGCGCCGTTGGCGCCCGGATAGACGACGAGGCTGGCCGGCTCGGCGACGTTCTCGCCGACGTACTGCTTGACGGGGCCCATCGGCAGCACCGTGCCCGCGCGCACGTAGAGCGGCATCGTTTCGAGATCGACCGGGCGATCGATCTCGCGGCCGCCCTCCATCAACTCGTTCGTCCAGAAATCGATCCACTGTCCGCGAGGAAGGTAGAGACGACGAGTCGTCGCGCCTCTCGCGACCACCGGCGCCACCAGGATGTCGCGGCCCCATAGGTACTCGTCGCCGCGTGCAACCGCCGCCGGATCGTCGGAATAGTGCAGCCACAGCGCGCGCATGATCGGGAGCCCGGTGTCGTGGCATTCGCGGACGACGGTCTGGAGATACGGCATCAGCCGGTAGCGAAGCTCCAGGTATTTCCGGCAGATCGGTTCGACGCGCGGGTTGTTCAACTCAGCGGGCGGGACCGTGAAGTTGTTCGTTTCGGGAGGGCCGCCGTCGCCGCCGTTCCAGCCCCACGGCAGTTTCAGGTGCCAGTTCCGCCCGTGCGCCCTGAAGCTGGGACAGAACGCGCCGAATTGAAACCATCGCGCATGCAACTCGCCGGTGTACTCCTGCGTCGGCACGAACCCGCCGATGTCCGTACCCCAGTAGGGGAGACCGGAGAGTCCTGAGTTGATGGCGACGCCGACGTGTGTCGCGAGCGTGTCCCATCGCGACTGAATGTCGCCGGACCAGATGAACCCGCCGTATCGCTGAATGCCCGCCGACGCGTTGCGATGGAGCGCAAACGGCCGTTCGTTCGGACGATAGAGTTGTGTGCCTTCCCAGTACATGCGATGGCGGTTCAGTCGCGACGGGCCATCGAAGCCGTCGCCCTGATCGGGCCACCACCCGTCGACGCCGACGTCCATCAGACTCTTGTGCACCGGCCAGTAGCAGGAGACCTGGCGATCCTGCGGCCAGCGGTTGTCCGCGGTGCGGCCCGCGGGCAGACCCGCTGCCTTGCAGGGATCCTTCACAGTGCCGATGAAGCGCCGCCCCTCGACAACCACGTGGACGACGACTTTGAAGTGGTCGTCGTGCAGCGTGTCGAGCATCTTTTTCGGATCGGGAAAGTTCGTCGGGTGCCACGTGAACTCGCCGTTGCGCGTGTTCCATCCGGACGGCGCGAACTCGGTGCCGAGGTAGATCAGTGTGTCGCAGGGCAGTTTCTTTTCGCGGAACGTCCGCGCGACGCCGAGGATCTCGTCGGGTCCGCCGAGCGTGCGATGCGACTGCATGTAGCCGAACGCCCAGAGCGGCGGCATTTCCGCGAGTCCTGTGAGGCGCGCGTACTCGCGCATGATCACCAGCGGATCGCGCGAGGTGATGACGAAGATGTCGAGGGGCATCGCGTACGCGTCGACCGGCGTGAACCTGCCCTCGGACCCGGTGAAATCGAACGCGCCGTTCGGCTGGTCGATGAAGATTGCCCAGCCATCGGTCCCAATCAGCCACTGGATCGGGGCGCGGGTCCCGTTGATGGCGAGCCGGTATCCGTCGCCCTGTCCGGCGCCCTGACCATTACGCATCTGGTCGGTGGATCCTTTTTTGTCGAACTGCACGCCGCCCTCGCCGAGTCCGAGCAGCGGCCCTTTCGGCAGCTGGAAAGAAAAACCGGACGCCGCGGCGTTCAGCGTCAAGCGCTGCACGACGACACCGCCTGGCGTCTCGAGGTACAGCGTCGGCGGATTCGGCGTGAACCGCACGACCAGGTCACCCGCACGAACCCGCGTGGCCGCAACCACGCGCTGACCGGCCGGCGTGGTGTCTTCCCGCGCCAACGCACCGGTGATGGGCATCGCCGCCGGCTTGTTGATGGTTCCCCGGACAGTCAGCCGGACGGTCGAGGCGGTCTCGGATGACACGAGAATCTCGGCCGGCCGCCCGGCGACGAGAATGTCCGCGCCGCCCTGACCGCGGATGACACCGCCGCCAACCAGCAGCCCGGCGCTTCCGGCGCCGATCGCTCGAAGGGCGTCACGCCGCGAAAAGCCCTGCTTCATGACGGGAGACCGTAGAGCACCAAACATAGACGAATCAAGGTATAAGCCCCACTAACCTCAGGTGCACCTTGTTTCGGTCCTTCGGCTCCTCACATTCAGTGGCGGCGCGAACCAGTAGAATCTCCTTCACCTTTCCGAGAGGAACCGACCATGAAGCTCAGGCATCTGATTTGGGTCGTTGCGGCGGCCGTACTTTTCGCCCTGCAGCTGGCGTCGAGAACCACGGCACAGGGCCAGGACGTGAAGGCCGCGTACGACCGGGCCGAGAGCCTCAACCGCCGCACGCAGGGATTGGCCTACAACATTCCTGACGCGCCGACGTGGATCGAGAAGAGCAGCAAAGTCTGGTACCGCAAGACGGACAAGGGTGGCTACGAGTTCGAGCTGGTCGACGCGGCGGCGAAAACCAAGGCGCCCGCGTTCGATCACGCGAAGCTCGCGGCGGCGATGAGCACCGCGGCGAACCAGAAGTACACGGCCGTGGAGCTTCCGTTCACAACCTTCACGTTCGTCGACAACGAACGTGCCATTGAGTTCACGCTGACGCCTCCGGGCGGCGGACGCGCCGGCGGCGGTGGTGGTGGTGGCGGCCGTGCTGGCGGCGGTGGCGGCGCAGCGCAGCCGCGGTATCGCTGCTCAATCACCGAGTACACGTGCGCGCGCGCGACCGTGCCGCCGCAAGCTCAAACTGCCGCCAGTCCGTGCGGGCAAGGGCAAGGTCGCGGTGGCGGCGGTGGCGGCCGCGCCGGCGGAGCGGGCAATCAGGAATCACCGGTTTGCCTTTCCCCGGATCAGAAGTCGGAAGCCCTGATTCAGAACTTCAACATCTACGTGCGTCCTGCAGGGCAGACGCGCGGCGGCGTCATGTTGAGCATGGACGGCTCCGAAGGCAACGCGTATCTCTTCAGCTCGATGCGCTGGTCGCCCGATTCCAAGAAGATCGTCGCCTTCCGCCGTCGTCCTGGCGTCGAACACCTCGTGCACTACGTCGAATCCTCGCCGGCCGATCAACTGCAGCCGAAACACACGACGAACTTCTATCGCAAGCCCGGCGATGTCGTGGACTTCGATCTGCCGGTGGTGTTCAACGTCGAGACCAAGCAGCAGATGCTGGGCGACCAGGCGCTCTTCGAGAACCCTTACGCCAATACGCGGCTCGAGTGGCGCGAGGACAGCCGCGCGGTTACATTCGAATTCAACCAGCGCGGCCACCAACTGTACCGCGTGCTCGAGATCGACGCGACGACCGGACGGACGAGAACGCTGATCGAGGAAACGAGCAAGACGTTCGTCGAGTACTCGGGCAAGCGGTATCGGTTCGACGTCGCGGACGGCAAGGAAATCATCTGGGCATCCGAGCGCGACGGCTGGAACCATCTCTACCTGTACGACGGCACCACCGGGAGGGTGAAGAACCAGATCACGAAAGGACAATGGGTCATCCGCGGCGTCGATTACGTCGACCAGGACAAGCGGCAGATCTGGTTCCGCGCGAGCGGCATGCACGCCGGCAAGGATCCGTACTACATCCATTACTTCCGCGTGAACTTCGATGGGACCGGACTCACGGCGTTCACGACCGAGGACGGCACGCATAACGTGAGCTTCTCGGCCGACAAACAGTTCTACGTCGACACCTGGTCGCGTGTGGACTCGCCGCCCGTTTCGGTCCTCAAACAGACGAGCAATCAGCAGACCGTGATGGAGTTGGAGAAGGCCGATATCACCGCGCTGAAGGCAACGGGCTGGCAGTCGCCGGAAGTCTTCATGGCGAAAGGGCGCGACGGCACGACCGACATCTGGGGCGTGATCATCCGGCCGACGAACTTCGATCCCAACCGCAAGTACCCGGTGATCGAAAACATCTATGCCGGGCCGCAGGGCTCCTTCGTCCCGAAGCCGTGGAGCACGCAGAACGGCATGATGTCCCTTGCCGAGTTCGGCTTCATCGTCGTCCAGATCGACGGGATGGGGACGTCGAACCGATCGAAAGCGTTTCACGATGTGGCGTGGCGAGATCTTGGCGATGCCGGATTCCCGGATCGGATCCTCTGGCACAAGGCAGTCGCCGCGAAGTATCCCTTCTACGACCTCACGCGCGTCGGCATCTACGGCACGTCGGCAGGTGGACAGAACGCGGCGGGCGGTGTGCTCTTCCATCCGGAGTTCTATCACGTCGCCTACGCGAACTCCGGCTGTCACGACAACCGGATGGACAAGATCTGGTGGAACGAGCAGTGGATGGGCTGGCCGCTCGGCAAGCACTACGCGGATTCGTCGAACGTCGACAACGCGTATCGGCTGAAAGGGCAGCTGATGCTGCTCGTGCCCGAGATGGACACGAACGTGGATCCGTCGTCGACGATGCAGGTCGTGAACGCGCTGATTCGGGCGAACAAGACGTTCGAGCTCGTGGTCGTGCCCGGCGCGAATCACGGCGCCGGCGGCCAGTTCAGCACGCGGAAGCGCAATGACTGGTTCGTCAAGAACCTGCTCGGCCTGGATCCACCGAACTGGAACCTGACGGACACGACGCAATCGGCGGGCGGCAATGGATTTCCCGACGACGAGATCGACTACTTCGAGCTCGAGCGCGCGCCGTTTGTGAGCGACCAGGGCTGAAAAGCCGGAAAGCTGGAAAGCCTGAGAGCGCGAAAGACCTGCTGCGTCTGGGTGAATGCAGTATCGACGTCTCGGCACGACCGATCTGTTCGTATCGGCCGTCAGTTTCGGCGCCTGGGCGATCGGCGGCTTCTGGGGCGCGGTGGACGATGACGAGTCGATGCGCGCGCTGCACGCCGCCATCGACGCCGGCGTCAACTTCATCGACACCGCGGACGTTTACGGTGACGGCCGCAGCGAGCGATTGATCGCGCGGCTGAAGCGCGAGCGGCCGCGCGACGTCATCTGGGTCGCGACCAAGGCGGGCCGGCGCCTCGAGCAGCAGACGGTCGAAGGGTACTCTCGGGCGAATCTCGTCGCGTGGATCGATCGCAGTCTCGCCAATCTCGAGACTGACGCGATCGATCTGCTCCAACTGCATTGCCCGCCGCCTGGCGTCTACGATCGGCCGGAGCTGTTCGGCGCGCTCGACGATCTGGTGGCCGCCGGCAAACTTCGGCACTACGGCGTCAGCGTCGAGACCGCCGACGAAGCACGCCGCGCCATGCGGTACCGGAACGTTCGCAGCGTCCAGATCATCTTCAACATGTTCCGCCACAAGCCGGCCGAAGCCGTGTTCGATGAGGCCGCGCGGCGCGGCGTCGGGATCATCGCACGCGTACCGCTGGCGAGCGGACTGCTGACCGGGAAGCTCACGCGCGAGACGACGTTTCCTGACGACGATCATCGAACGTTCAATCGGGAAGGGCAGTTGTTCGACGTGGGCGAGACGTTTTCGGGTGTTCCGCTCGACGCGGGTCTTGCGGCCGTCGACGATCTGCGGCCGTTGGTGCCGGCTGGCGCGACGCTCACGCAGTTCGCGCTGCGCTGGATTCTGATGTGGGACGCCGTGTCCTGCGCAATTCCCGGAGCGCGCACGCCCACGCAGGCGCGCGAGAACACCGCAGCGGCGGATCTGCCGCCGTTGTCACAACAGTCGATGGCAGCCGTCAACCGCGTGTATGACACGCACATACGTGAACACGTGCATCCGCGGTGGTGATCGCGCGTCTAAGAGCTTGAACCACGAAGGCCACGAAGGGCACGAACACAACTACTAGAGAACACTTGCCAGAGGCTCTTGGAAAGGCAACATGATAGAGAGCTCTTCCAAGATCTGCTTCGTGTTCTTCGTGAGCTTCGCGGTATCGCTCTTGGCGATCGATCACGTTCGCGTGGTCGTAACCCGCAAGGGCTCGACCACCGCCGCAAAATCCGACTGGCCTAATCCCTGCGCCATCGCCGTGGTGAAGAGCTCACGCGCGGTTGCCGCCGTCCGCAGCGCGACGCCCGCGCGGTCGGCCTCGGCGATCGAATAGCTCAAGTCTTTGTGCATCAGCGCGAGCGCGAAGTTGACCGTGTA
>JBLNGH010000366.1:0-5675 GCA_050264575.1 Acidobacteriota bacterium
CAGCGGATGCCGAGATCACGATCGAAACAAATCCCGAGACCGCGACCGCGGAGCGGCTCGCCGGCTTTCTCGACGCCGGCGTCAATCGCATCAGCTTCGGTGTGCAATCGTTCGACGATGATGAGTTGGCCCGTCTCGAGCGCAGACACTCGGCGGCACGCGCGAAGGACGCCATTCGAACTGCGCGCGCTGCAGGGTTCGTCAACCTCAGCTTCGATCTGATGTTCTGGCTGCCGGGACAGTCGATCGACTCCTGGATGCGCACGATCGATCAGGCGATCGCGCTCGAGCCGGATCACTTGTCGCTGTACCTTCTGGAGCTCTATCCGAATTCGCCGCTGAAAGAGTCGATGGCGAGACACGCGGTTTCTGCGCCGGCGGCCCTGGGCCTCGGACCCGGGTCCTCGTCGTGGGCGCAATCGACGGACGATGAAGCGGCTGACATGTACCTCGACGCGCTTGCCCGCCTCGACGACGCCGGCTTCGAGCAATACGAGATCTCGAATGTGGCACGCGCCGGCTTTTCGTGCCGGCACAACGTCAAGTACTGGAAAGGGGAGTCCTGGCGCGGCTTTGGCTGTGGCGCGCATTCCACCGTCGAGGGCGCCAGATGGCACAACATCGCGTCAACGGGTGACTACGTCGCCGCGATTGCCGCCGGCCGGTCCGTCACCGTCAACTTCCAGCAGCTCTCCCCTGACGCCGTTCTCGAAGAGGCGCTGTTCACGGGGTTGCGGCTCTCGGAGGGCATTGATTGCGGGAACATCCTCCGACGTTACGGAGTCGAACCGTGGTCGCGCTACGGTCCAGTGCTCGGTCCGCATGTCGACGAGGGGCTGATGTGGCGGCGGGACGAGCGGTTCGGCCTGACGCGGCCCGGCATGCTCGTTGCTAATGAAATTCTGACGGCGTTCGTGTAACCGGCCGGTCACGCTGGGTCGGCCAGGTCGTACGGTAGAGTAGGGGACTCTTTTTCGAGCTCAAGCACGGAAATTCGAGCAAGGGGGCGTGACATGGTTTCGACTCGTCCGGGGGTTGCCTCATTCGTGCGCGTTGTCGCCGGCGTGACGGTTGCTGCCGTCATGGTCGTCGCCGGACCGAGCCGCGCGCTCGCCCAGGATGCGCCGGCCGCGGCTGCGGCCGCCGAGAAGCCGGACCCGCTCAAGTTCACGACTCACGAGTTCGTGCTCGTCTACAACCAGGTCAAGCCCGATAAGACCACCGACTTCGAATCGTCGTGGGCCACCATCAAGGCCGGTCTGCTGAAGAGCGAGAAGCCCGAGCTCAAAGAACTGGGCGAATCGATCAAGATCTTCAAGGTCGACGCCCCCGCGGGACCGACCGTCAACTACTTCTTCACTCTGTCGCCGCCGTCGAAGACGCAGAGCTACGACCCGACGAAGATCCTGTTCCAGTCCGGCGCGTTCAGCCGCGAAGAGGCCGACGTCATCTACGGAAAGCTCAAGGAGTGCTATACCGCGCAGGGAATCAGCACCATTCCGCTGGTCAAGGTCGGCGGGTAGCGGGACGCGGCGCGCCGCCGCCGGTACGGTAGAGTGGAGACAAGAACGACGGATGCCCGATAGGGCAGGGAGGCAATTCATCATGACGTTGTCGGGAACAAGACCAGCCGCGAGCTGGCGTGCGTTTGGCGCGGTCGGTCTGGCGGCGCTGCTCTGCGTCGTCTCTGGAGTCAACGCGCAGACGCCGCCACCACCACCTGCACAGAATCCGCCTGCGCAGCAGCCGCCGGCTGCCGCCCAGGATGACCCGCTCAAGCTCAAAGGCGATCAGCCCGTGCTCATCGTCAATCAGATCGACGGCGCCAAGGCTGCGGACTTCGAAGCGGCCTGGGCGGCCATCCGAGAGAAGCTGTTGAAGAGCGACAAACCAGAAGTCAAGGCGTTAGGCGAATCGTTGGGCAAGTTGTACAAGGTCAACCTTCCCGCTGACCAGTCGGGCGGATTGGCGATTTACGTGTTTCAGGTCGACCAGCCGTCTTCGACGCTGAGTTACCACCCGGTGAAGGTGCTGTACGAGACTGGCATATTCGAGCGCGCGGATGCGGACCAAATCTTCGCCAAGCTGAAGGATGGCTACAAGAACATCCAGGCCTGGCCACTGACGAAAATCGGTTCCTGAGCTGGCATCGACGTCAGCCCAATCAATCGATGCGGGGCGCTTCGCGGCGAGCGGGGCGTCCCGTTTCTGTTTTGAGGATGAATGTATGCGGCTCCCCCGCGTGATGTTGATCGTGTGTGCGCTCGCCGTCGTCGGCGCCGCGCCGTCGGCGCGTCAGGTGCCGCCCGCCGGTACGCCGGTGGCCAGCGCGCAGGCCTATTCATTCCCCAGCGGCGCCGGGCTGCTCTTTTTCTACGTTCGGCCGGAACGCACCGCCGAGTTCGAGAACGTCGCGAAGCGGCTGAGCGAGGTGCTCGACAAGACCGAGGATCCGGTGCGCAAGCAGCAGGCGGCCGGCTGGAAGATCTTCAAGTCAGTCGAAGCGCCGAGAGAGTCGGTAATCTACGTGTTCGTGCTGAACCCGGCCGTTCCCGGCAGCGACTACGACCCTGTGAAGTTGTTCAGCGAGGGGCTGCCCACCGAGGCGCATGCCCTCTACGAGAGCCTCAAGAACGCGACGATCAGAATCGAGCGAATGGGGTTGGGGAGGCTTCGCTGACGGAACTTAAGATTAGAACTCAGGAACTGAGAACTCAGAACTTAAGACATGAACGCTCTTAAAGTTCTAAGTTCTGAGTTCACAGTTCTAAGTTTTCAGAATCTCACGTTTAGACCAGCATAGAACCTTTGCGGTGTCTTGCTGCGGGCGCCGCCGCGCAGATTGAACACGCGATAGTCGATCCGCAACCGGAAGGGGCCCGCAAGCGTCAGCTTCGCGCCGCCTCCGAAATTCGTGCCGAAGCTCGTCTCCGTCAGGTCGCCGAGCCGCTCACGATAGACGCCGCCGCCGAGCGTGCCGTAGAGCTGGATTCCGGATGTCGGCGTCGAGATCAGGCCGTTGAACATGGTGGTCACGAGCCCCGGCGCTATCGCCGTGAGGTCGTCCTTCTCGCGCGTGTTCGCGTACTCGAACTCGACACCCACGACCAGGAAGTTCATCCCGAACGCGAACCCGCGGGTGGATCGCGTCTCCGGTGTTGGCGAGAAACCCAGGAAAGCTGTCACGTCGGCCGCCGCCGGCCGCGGGTGGGCAGCGATCGCGAGAAGAGCGATGGAGACGATCGTGGCGATACGGCGCATAGGCACTCTATCGGTAGGACGCACAGCGATAACCAGTGGCCGGCTGCGCCGGCGCGTCGCTGAGGTACTGGCGCTATCGCTGGAAGTAAGGCGCTGGCGCTCAAGTACCGTTACTGACGCTGAAGTACGGGGACTGGCGCTTGAGTACCTCTTTCTGGCCACCATGATCTGAGCCCGTGGGTACTCAGGCGAGAGCGCCGTACTTCAGCGATAGCGCCAGTACTTCACCGTCAGCCCCCTCCTTCAGCGATAGTGCAAGTACTTCGGCGACAAGTGATAATCCTGTGTTGTGGATCTGCGTCTAACGTCCGAGCAGGAGCTGCTCCGGAAAACGGTCCGAGAGTTCGCCGAGACTGAAATCCGTCCGTATGTCATGACGTGGGACGAGGCGCAGTGCTTTCCGCGCGACCTCTGGCCGCGCCTCGGCTCGCTCGGGCTGACGGGCATTCAGTTTCCGGAGCAATACGGCGGCGCCGGATTGTCGGCGGTCGACTACTGCATCTGCATCGAAGAGCTCGCGCGCGTCGACCCGTCGATTGCGCTGTCGATCGCCGCGCACAACGGACTGTGCGCCGCGCATCTGTACTTGTTCGGCTCCGAGGCGCAGCGCGAGCGCTACCTGCCGCCCCTCGCCAAGGGGCAGGTCATCGGCGCGTGGGGGTTGACGGAGGCCAGCGCGGGATCGGATGCGGCCGCCATGCGGACCACGGCCCGGCTGGAGAACAGCCAGTGGGTCCTGAACGGGAGCAAGCAGTTCATCACGCACGGCACGATTGGCGACACGCTCGTCGCGATGGCGGTGACCGACCGGGAACAGGGCGCCCGTGGGATTTCTGCGTTCGTCATCGAGCGCGGGACGCGGGGGCTCACGGCGGGCAAGAAAGAGAACAAGCTCGGCATGCGCGCGAGCGACACGAGCGAGGTCATCTTCGAGGACTGCCGCGTGCCGGAAGACGCCGTCGTCGGCAGAGTTGGCGACGGATTCATCGACGCCATGCGCGTGCTCGACGCCGGCCGGATCGGCATTGCGGCGCTGGCCGTCGGCCTGGCGCAGGGCGCTTTCGAGGCCGCGCGCTCCTACGCGCGCGAGCGCCGGCAGTTCGGCCAGCCCATCGCGCATTACCAGGCGATTCGCTGGAAGGTCGCCGACATGGCGACGCGGATCGAAGCGGCGCGCCTGCTGACGTATCGCGCGGCATGGATGCGCGATCAAAAAGTGGCACGCACGTCGACGGCCTCCTCGATCGCCAAGCTCTACTCGAGCGAGATCGCGGTTCGCGCCGCCGAGGAGTGCGTGCAGATTCACGGCGGCTACGGCTTCGTGAAGGATTACCCCGCAGAGAAATATTTCCGCGACGTCAAGCTGTGCACGATCGGCGAGGGCACGAGTGAAATCCAGCGGCTGGTAATCGCGCGCCAGCTGCTGGGGCGATAAAGGTGGCCAACCCTTCCCTCGCGGAGCGCGTCATCGCGCGCGATCCACGCGCGATCGCGCGCGCCATCTCGGTCATCGAAGACGAGCAGTCAGCGGGCGCCGCGCTCGTCGGACAGATCCACCCGAAGACGGGCCGCGCGTTTCTCATCGGCGTCACCGGCCCGCCGGGCGCCGGAAAGAGCACGCTCGTCGACCGACTCGTTGCCGAGTACCGCAAGGCGGACAGATACGTGGGCGTGTTGTGCGTCGATCCGACCAGCCCGTACACCGGCGGCGCGGTCCTCGGCGATCGCGTGCGGATGCAGGGGCACGCCGAAGACCCGGGCGTCTTCATTCGCAGCATGGCGACACGTGGACACCTTGGCGGTCTCGCGCGAACCACGGGTGAGGCGGCCCTCGTGCTCGATGCCGCGGGCTACGACATCGTCATCGTCGAGACCGTGGGCGTCGGTCAGGACGAGGTCGACATCGTGCGCACGGCCGACGTGTCGATCGTCACGTTCGTGCCGGGTGCGGGCGACGAGGTCCAGGCGCTCAAGGCCGGCATCATGGAGATTGCCGACATCTTCGTGGTCAACAAGGCGGATCGCGACGGCGCCGATCGCACCGCGGCGTCCATCGAAAGCATGCTCTCGCTCGAGCAATGGCCCGCGGACGCCTGGCGGCCGCCGGTGCTGCGAACGGTCGCGACGACGGGCGCCGGTGTCGCCGAGCTGGTCGAAGCGATCGATCGTTTTCGTCAGAAGACGGGCGCCGCGCTGACCGCGCGGCGGCGCGCCCGGAGCGAGTGGCGCCTGCGCGAGATCCTCGAGCGCCGCTTCATGGATCATCTCGAGCAGAAGGTGCTTGCGCCGGGTGAGCTCGACACGCTCCTCAATCGCATTTCCGACCGGGACGTCGATCCGTATGCCGCGGCGCAGTCGGTCATCGCGCGCGCCGTGGGCTCCGCCGGCGGTGCGCGAACGCTGTCGCTCGACCA
>JBLNGH010000367.1:0-14695 GCA_050264575.1 Acidobacteriota bacterium
GTTCGAGGGGCTGAAGCGCGTCGAAGTGACGGAAGCGTCGGCCGGCGACATCTTCTGCCTGGCCGGCATCGAGAACATCATGATCGGCGAGACGATCGCCGACGCCGAGCAGCCGGTCGCAATTGAGACGATCGCCATCGACGAACCGACGGTCTCGACGATTTTCGGCGTGAACACGTCGCCGTTCGCCGGGCGCGACGGCAGGTTCGTCACGTCGCGGCAGATCAAGGATCGCCTCGACCGGGAGTTGCTCGGGAACGTGTCGATTCGCGTCGAGCCCACCGAGACGCCGGAGCAGATGAAAGTCATCGGCCGAGGTGAGCTGCAGCTGTCGATCCTGATCGAGACGATGCGCCGCGAGGGGTTCGAGCTCCAGGTCTCACGGCCGGAAATCGTCACGCGCGAGATCGCCGGTACGTTGAGCGAGCCGGTCGAGGAGCTGGTCATCGACGTGGCCGAGCAGTACCAGGGCATGGTCATCGCCGAGATCGGCATCCGCCGCGGCGCCATGACCCGGATGATCAATCACGGCAGCGGACGGATTCGCCTCGAGTTCCGCATCCCCGCGCGCGGCCTCATCGGCTTCCGGTCGCAATTCCTGACCGAAACCAGAGGCACCGGCATCATGCACCACCTCTTTGCCGGCTGGGAGCCGTGGCACGGCCCGATTCCGTCCCGCCCGACGGGGGCGCTCGTCGCCAACCGCCCCGGCCTGGCCACCGCGTACGCCATCGCCAATCTTCAGGAGCGCGGCGAAATGTTCATCGATCCGGGAACGGAGACGTACGAAGGGATGATCGTCGGCGAGAATTCGCGGCCGAACGATCTCGACGTCAACATCACGCGCGAGAAAAAGCAGACCAACATGCGCGCTTCCACCGCGGACGAAGCCATTCGTCTGATTCCGCCGCGGCGCCTCAGCCTGGAGCAATCCATCGAGTTCATCAACGACGACGAGTTGGTGGAGGTCACGCCGCGGAATCTGCGGCTGCGTAAGAAGACTCTCGCGGCCAATATGCGCCCCAGGCGGCTTGAGGGTTAAGGAGCGCCCGCGGCCCGCCCACCATATACTGAGCGATGACCTTGCCACTTTTCCGCGTCTGGCCGCGAGGCGCCGTCGTATTGCTCGCATGGCTCGGTGCGTCCTTGCCTGCGACGACCCGGGCCACGCCGGCCCCGGAGCACGTCTTCGTCACCGTCGTGGACGCCAAGGGCCGGCCGGTCGATGGTCTTGGCGTCTCTGATTTCGTCGTCGAGCTCGATGGGAAGCCGCAGGAAATCGTGCGGGCGGAGAAAGCCCAGGTGCCGCCGTCGGTTCTGATGATGACGGATCGGCTGGGTCTCAATTCGAACTACACCGCCTTCGATCTCAGCAAGGCGCTGAGCGATTTCGTGAAGGCCCTGCGAACCGGCGCGCCGGACAGCAAGTTTGCGCTCACGACCTTCGACGGACCGGTCGTGCAGGTCACCAAGTTCACCAGCGCGCCGGCTGAGCTCGACAAGGCGCTGGGGCGGCTGTCGACCGTCTCGCCGACCGCGGCGCTTCTCGACGGTATGAGCTCAGCGGCGAACGACCTCGCACGGGCACCGACCGGCCGGCGCATTCTCCTGGTGGTCGTGGCCTCGTACCGGCTCGATCAAAGCAGCCTGCGCACCGACGTGGCCGGCGAGCAGCTGCGGATGTCGAACGCGTCGCTCTGGGCCGTGGAAGTGCGCGCCGAAAGCGGCAATTTCAGCAGCCAGGCGCGCGAAGAAACGCTCGACACCGGCAGCAAGATGAGCGGCGGCCTTCGCGACGTCGTCGCGTCGCGGAGCGGCCTCGGCAACTCGTGCAAGCGATTCGCCGAGCTGATTCTGGGTCAGTACGACGTGACCTACGCGCCGGCGGGCGGGACCGGGCGCAGCCGGCTCGCCGTCGGTGTCAAAGGTTCAGGACTGCGCCTTCTCGCGCCGTCATGGCTGAGCAAATGACGTCCGCCGTCCTCGCGGCCCCGTTCAGGTAGCGTCCCGCCGTGCGCGATCGATTCCGACCGTTTCTCTGGCCGGCGCTCTTCGTCACGCTCGCCGCGATTCTGTTCACGACACGAATTCGGACCGAGATGGTCGACTTCGACGTCTACCGGACCGCCGGCGCCCGCGCGCTCGCCGCCGAGCCGTTGTACCGCGGCGAGGACGGGCACTATCAGTTCAAGTACCTGCCGGCGTTCGCGATGGTGATGGCGCCGTTCGCGAGAATCGACCGCGAGGCGGCGCAGGCGATCTGGTTCGCGCTGTCGACGGGCCTGCTGACGGCCTTCGTGCGCTGGTCGGTACGCGGTCTGCCGGAGCGGCGTCGATCGGAGCCGGTGCTGGCGGGACTCGCAGTCTTGTTCATGGCGAAGTTCTACGCGCACGAACTGACGCTGGGGCAGACGAACATCATGCTCGGCTGTCTGCTCGCCGGGGCACTGCTCGCCGTGCAAATCGATCAGCCGATGGTCGCCGGCGCGCTCATCGGCGCCGCCGCATTCGTCAAGCCGTACGCGCTGATCCTCCTCCCCTGGCTGGCGTTCACGTACGGCTTGTCAGCGGCCCTCTCGTGCAGCGCCGTGCTCGTGCTCGGCCTCCTGTTTCCGATCCTCCGCTACGGCTGGAACGGCAATCTCAAGCTGCTCGCCGACTGGTACCGCACGGTCACCGAATCGACGACGCCCAATCTCACCAGCGCCGACAACATTTCGCTGGCCGCGATGTGGGCGAAGTGGCTCGGCCCGGGCGGCGTGGCAGCCGGGATGACGGCCCTGTCGAGCCTGGGCGCGATTTCGCTTGTCGGCATGGTCTGGCTGCGACGCCTGCGTGTCGGCTCGCCGGACTACCTCGAGTTCGCGCTGCTCATGATTCTCATTCCGCTGCTCTCGCCGCAGGGATGGGACTACCTGTTGCTCCTCGCGACGCCGGCGGTCGTCTGCCTGATGGACCGCTGGCCCGAGACGAGCCGCGGCTGGCAGGTCGCGTCAGGTCTCGCGCTCATCCTGATGTCGTTTACGCTGTTCGATCTGATGGGACGAACGCTGTACGCGCATTTCATGGCGCTGTCGATCGTCACGGTCGCGGCGATCAGCCTCGCGCTCGCGGTGGCGCAGCTTCGATGGAAGCAGCTTGCATGAGGCTATGAGGCTCAAAGGCCCGGAGAAACCCTGATGACTGCTCCTCTCAACGCCTTCGCATCTTCAGTGCTGGCGCTCGCCCTTCTCACGGGCGCGACGCTCAAGTTCGACACTCCGCAGGGATGGGTGACGAAGGCGCCAACCTCCTCGATGCGCGTCGCGGAGTTCACGCTGCCCAAGGTCGCGGGCGATGCAGAAGACGCCACCTTGGCGATTTTTTTCTTCGGCGGCCAGGGAGGCAGCGTTCAAGCGAATCTCGATCGCTGGATCAGTCAGATGACGCAACCGGACGGACGGCCCTCGAAAGATCTCGCAAAGACAACGAAGATATCGCCGCGAGGCCTGCCGATCACGCTCGTTGATCTCAGCGGCACGTACGTCGCCGAAGTGAGTCCTGGCTCAACCGAGCGTTTCAACAAGCCGGGTTTCCGCCTGCGCGCCGCCGTGGTCGACACGAAGGACGGACCTTATTTCGTGAAGTTGACGGGCCCGGAGAAAACGGTCGCGCGCTGGGACGACGCCTTCATGGGATTCCTGAAGAGCTTGCGCGTGGAATAGGCGATCCAGAACCTGCCTAACTTCGAACTTCGACGTTCGAACTTCAAATCCGAAGTGAGTGTCCGCTCGCCCTCCGAGCCTCCGCGCCTCACCCCGCCAGCGACCAGTCGGTGTGCGGCATCCGGTTCAGGACGAGCCAGCCGTAGAGCAGTCCGCGATACGTCTGCCAGCGCATCCCCTTGCGTTGATAGAACGGCAGCAGCGCGCGCTGAAGTGCCGGCAAATGGTAGAACGGCACCCCGGGGAAATAGTGATGCTCGAGGTGGTAGTTGGAGTTGATGAAGACGAAATCCCAGAACCAGTTGCCACGCATCAGCGTGCCCCACTTGGCGGGGTCTGACGGATCGATGTCGTAGTGCTGGCCGAGGCGGTTGAGCGTGAACGCCACCGGAAACACGAAGAAGACGGGAATGATGTGCGCGCGAAGCGCGGCGCCCGGGCCGAACAGCCACCAGAGCACCGTGATCGCGGCGAGATGGAAGGCGATCGCCGCGCGGCGCTCCCACTGGATCGTCGCCCGCAGATCGTCGGGATAGGTCGCGGTCTCCTTGCGCGCGGCCCGGAAATAGATCGGAAACAGCGCCGGCGTCGCGTAGAGCAGCTTGTACCAGCGCGCGTTGACTTTCGGCGACAGGTGATGCCGCTTGGGATCGTCGTCGGCGGACCCCAGCTCCGCGTGATGATCGAGATGCCAGCGAGTGAATTGCGACGCGGAGATACCGCTTGGAATCGCGTACGCGAGCGCCAGCACACGCTCGGCCACCGCATGGCGCGTGTCGAACACGAGATGATGCAGGACTTCGTGCAGGAGCACCGTGAAATTGAAGACCGTGAAGCCCTGGACGATCGCGAGCGGGATCCAGATCCACGGTGAATCGAAACGGATCAGCGCCCAGGTCGCCACACCGAGAATCAGGAACTGGCGAGCGGCGACGATGAGGTGGCGGCCCGGCGATTTCGCGTGCAGCCGGCGCATGGTCTCGCGGCTGATCGCCTGGCCGAGCTCGGCCCGCAGGGCGCCTGCATGCGCGCTGTAGTAGTGCGCCTTCACGATCCCATTGTAAGGGCCCTGAAAAGGGCAGAGGGCAAAGGGCAGAGGGCAGAGGAGAGGGCAAAAGAAGAAGGTAACAAAGGAGGATGCGTCCACCTTCGTCAACCTTGCCCCTGCACCCTTCCCTTTGCCCTCTGCCCTTTGCCCTCTGCCCTTTTCCTCATCCCCCGCTCTGCTCGGGTCCGGGCTCGGGGGCCGTCATTTTCCTCCCGAGCCGACTGAGGAAGACGCCGGCGAGCACCAGCCCAGCCCCGGTCAGCTTCAGAGGCGTCAGGGGCTCCCCAAGCCAGATGGCCGCGACGGTAATGGCGACGATCGGCACCAGATTCGAGTACAGCGAGGTGCGCGCGGGACCGATCCGCTGCACCGCGATGTACCAGATCAGATAGGACAGGCACAGCGCCAGAAGCGCCGAGAGCACCAGCGCCGTCCACGTCCAGGCGCTCACCGCCGCCCAGTTCATGGCGATGATCTGCGGCAGCGCGAGGAGCGCATACGGCACGGCGCCGATCGCCATGGTCATGCCGGTGACATAGAGCGGCGAATGCCGCTTGATCAGATGGGCGGCGCCGAGCGTGTACGTGGTCCAGCACGCGACCGAGATCATCACGAGAAGGTCGCCGCCGAGCGTCGCGCCGCCGAACGAGGCGCCCCGGCCCACGACGAAGTAGATCCCGGTGATCGAGACGGCCGCTCCGATCCAGTGGAGGATGCCGATCGCTTCCCGCCCGAGCAGCGCCGAAACCGTCGCGATCGCGACCGGCGTCGCGCCGATGATGAGCGCACCGTTCGACACGCTCGTTTTTGCGACGCCGCCGACAAAGAACAGCTGGTACATCCAGTGGCCCACCAGCCCGAGCCACAACAGATCGATCCGATCACGCCGGGTGAGCGGGAACGGCGTGTAGAAGATCGGCGACATGCGGCCCCGCGTGGCGCGCGCGCGACGCTGCGCCAGCCGAATCGTGATCAGAAACACGCACGCCGCGAGCGCCATGCGGATCGCGTTGAACGGCTGCGGGGGAATCTCCAGGAACGCGCGCTTGATGACGCTGTAGTTCGCGCCCCAGATGACAACCATGAGGAGAAGGAGTGCATCAATCGACGACGGTGAAGTACGGGGCGTCAAGACCGCGGAAAGTACGGGTGTGAAGAGATCAAGAAGTACGGGAGTTGAAAGACGGAAAAAGGGTGTGAACAGATCAACAAGTACGAATAGCTTAGCCGTACTTCGCGGGTCTTCAAACGTCGGTTCTGGACAGGATGTACTTCAGAGCGCCAGACTTGCGTACTTCATGCGCCCTTGACTCTTGTACTTCCGAAGCTTTTCACCCGCGTACTTCTCTCGCTTTTCACTCCCGTACTTCACCGACAGGGCCGTTCTGGCCGAAGGCCCGAACGGCCCTGTGGGACTGGATTTAGGGATACTCCACCGGACAGGGGAACGGGCGGCCGCGGGAGATCGTCGCATTAGGGTAGGGCCGGTTCTCGCAGGCTCGCAGAGCGCGCCCCCGGCCGCCCAGGAGTCCGGTCCCCGATATACTGCAAGGAGGGGATCGGCACCGACCGACATCGCGCGGGCGTCCGGCTACGCGATCGCCTCCATTCCCCGGACAGCAGGAGCGGCGCACGACCGTGTTTCGCGCGCTGATGCTTGATATGACATTCACCCGACCAACCTGTCTCGCAGTCGGCCTCGCGGCGATTGCCGCACTTTCCGTGGGCGCGCTCCCGCTCGACGCGCAGCGCGCGACCCGTGAACAGCACGTATATGTCAGCGTCGCGACGGGCGAAGATGCGCCCATCACCGACCTCAAACCCACCGAGTTCACCGTCCGCGAAGACGGCGTGGCACGGGAAATCCTCCGCGCGACGACGCCCGCGGCGCCGCCGACGCACCTGGCGCTCCTGGTCGACGACAGTGCCGTCGCGCAGCCGGCGGTCGCCGACCTGCGTACCGCGCTCTCGAGTTTTGTGAAGAAGATGGTGTCCGGCGCGAACGGGCTGCAGATGTCGTTCATGACCTTCGGCGAGCGCCCGACACGGCAGGTCGACTTCACGCCGAACGGTGCGACGCTCGAAAAAGCCGTCGGGCGCCTGTTTCACCGCACGGGCGCCGGCGCGTATTTCATGGAAGCGATCCTCGACGTCTGCAAGGATTTCCGAAAGCGTGAGGCGGCGCGTCCCGTGATTGTCGCGTTCGTGATCGATCGCGGGCCCGAGTTCAGCAGCGCGATCCACCAGCAGGTCGAAGACGCGCTGAAGGCCGTCGGCGCGTCGCTCTGGACCATCGTGCTCCAGGAGGGTCCGCAATCGCTCGGATCCACCGAAATGCGCGAACGCGCCATCGTCATCGGCGACGTCACGCGCGACAGCGGCGGCGACAACAAGACCGTGCTGAGCCGGCAGGCGCTGGAGAGCGCGTTCCTCAGCCGCGTGGCGCTCCTGACCTCGCGGTACGACGTCGTGTACGGCCGGCCGGAATCGCTCATACCGCCGACGAAGCTCGAGGTCACGGTCTCGCGGAAGGACACGCGGGTGTCGGCGCCGCGCTGGCTGACCGCCAAATCGACGAC
The DNA here is from genome assembly GCA_050264575.1 of Acidobacteriota bacterium. GTDB lineage: Bacteria > Acidobacteriota > Vicinamibacteria > Vicinamibacterales > SCN-69-37 > DASQFI01. The sequence continues at coordinate 7,332 of JBLNGH010000367.1, forward strand.
CAAATGACAGGACGACGGGCGGCGGCAATCCTCGCGGGCGCGATCGCGCTCACGGCGGGAGTCTCCGCCCGCCAAGTGTTCCGCACGAGCACGGATCTCGTGCTGCTGAACGTCACGGTCGCCGACGCAGCCGGACACCTCGTCTCGGGTTTGAACAAGGAAGATTTCGAGGTCTTCGAGGACGGCGTCCTGCAGGTCGTCTCGAACTTCTCGCGCGAGCCGCTGCCGATTGCGCTCTCGATCGCGCTCGACACGAGCACGAGCATGGAACGAAAGCTGGCCGTGGCGCAGGAGGCGGCGGTGGGGTTCGTCCGGCGCCTCGGACCGCGCGACGTCGCGCAGATCATCGACTTCGACAGCCAGGCGCAGATCCTTCAAGCGTTTACGAACGATCAGGCCGCGCTCGAGCAGGCGATCCGGCGCACGCAGGCGGGCGGATCGACGTCGCTCTACAACGCGCTCTATACCGCGATCAGCGAGTTGAAGACCGTCAAGGGAGCAACGCCGACGGAGGTCCGGCGGCAGGCCGTGGTCGCGCTGTCGGACGGCGAGGATACGTCGAGCCTCGTGACGTTCGAGGACGTGCTCGATCTGGCCAAACGGTCGGAAGTGGTCGTCTACACGATCGGGCTTCGCAACAAGGAAGAGCTGGCGATCAACGGCAAGTGGAACGAGGCGGACTACATTCTCAAGACGCTGGCGCAGGAAACCGGCGGGCGGCCCTTCTTCGTCGCCGACGTCTCGCAGTTGCCGGCGATCTACGGCCAGATTGCCGACGAACTGGGCAATCAATACAGCGTCGGCTACATCTCGAAGAACATCAAGCACGACGGGGCGTGGCGGAAGATCAACGTCCGCGTCACGCGATCGAACGTCGTCGCGCGCACCAAGTCGGGTTATTTCGCGCCACGAGACAAGCGATGAGAACACCGGTCGGGCGGGTGTTCATCATCGGCGCAGGCCCGGGCGACCCGGGCCTGATCAGCGCGCGCGGTGTCCGCGTGCTGGCCGATGCCGACGTCGTGGTCTACGACCGCGCGGTCGAAGCCGTGCTGCGCTGGGCGCGGCCGGAAGCGGAACGAATCGAGGCGGGCGCCCCGGCCGAGCGCGAAACGGCCCAGGACGCCATCTCGATGCTCCTCGCCGAAAAAGCACGCGAAGGACACCTCGTCGCGCGGCTGAAGTGGGGCGATCCGTTTGTCTTCGACAGCGGCGCCAAGGAAGCGCTCTTCCTGCACGAGCAGGGGATCCCGTTCGAAGTCGTTCCTGGCATCCCGGCCGCGATCGGCGCGCCGGCGTATGCGGGTGTGCCGGTGACCTACCCCGGCGCGAGCGATGCGCTGGTGCTGCTCCGCGGCCATGAGGACGGAATCGATTCGACGCCGGAGGTCGACTGGAGCGCGCTCGCGCAACTCGACGCCACGCTGGTCTGCTACGCCGGCGGCCGGCAGGTCCCGACGATCCTGCAGGCGCTGCTCGACAAAGGCACGGAAGCGGATCGCACGGTCGCGTTGATCTACCGCGGCACCTCGCCGGCGCAACAGACCGTGATTGGCACGGTGCAGAGCGTCCTCGAGGCGACGGCGGCTGACGGCGCCGGCGACGCGGCCCTGCTCGTCGTCGGCGAGGTCGTGAGCCTTCGCGATCATCTGCGATGGTTCGACGTGCGGCCGCTGTTCGGCCGCCGGATTGTCGTCACCCGATCGCCGGAGCAGGCACGCGAGCTGGCCGAGCAGCTGGAGAATCTCGGCGCGCAGGCAATCGAGGCGCCGACGTTCCGGCTGGCGCCGCCGGACGATCCCGAAGCGGTCGATCGGGCGGCGGCATCGGTCGACAACTATCAGTGGGTGCTCTTCGAATCGGCCACGGCCGTGAGCCGGTTCCTGGCGGCCCTCGGCCGCGGTCCGCGCGACATGCGCGCGTTCGGCGGCGTCTCGGTCTGCGCGATCGGAACGTCGACGGCCGATCGGCTCGCGGCCGGCGGGATCAAGGCCGATGTCGTCATCCCGGAATTCCGCGTCGAGAGCATCGCCGACGCGGTCGCGAGCCGCGGCCCCTTGACCGGGCAACACGTCTTGATCGTCCGGCCGGATCATCAGCGCGACGTCCTGGCCGACGATCTCAACCAGCGTGGCGCGTCGGTGACCGACCTGGTCGCCTACCGCACCGCGCCCGAATCGGCGGACTCGCCGTCCGCGCAGAATCTCTATCGCCTGCTGCTCGACGGCCGGATCGACGCCGTCACGTTTACGAGCCCGACGGCCGTCAGCCGGTTCGCCGCGCTCATCGGCGAAGAGCAGGCGGCGGACTTGCTCAACACGACGGTCGTGGCCGCCATCGGTCCCGTCACGGCGGCGGCCGCCGTCGAGCTCGGTATCACGCCGGCCGTCGTGCCGGAGACGTACACGGTCGACGGCCTCGTGCAGGCGTTGGTAACCCACTTCAAGACCTCGGGTTCCGTCTTACAAAAAGCGTAAAACGGAACCCGAGGTCATCCCCCGAAATAGGACGGCAGCGTCACATCCCGCATCGTGCGGAGTCCGGGCGGAGCCTGCAGCACTTTCGGGATCGAATTGACGGTGATGGACGCGGTGGCGATGTCGCCGTGGACGCCCCCGGCGAGCTTCATCTGCAGCGGCGGGTTGCCGGCAATGCGCACGGCGTCGTACGACTCCGGCGCGCCGAGATAGGCTTCCATGTGCAGCTTGATGACCGGCTCGCCCTTGCGGTACCCGACCCCGTCCTGCACGATGCCGCAGACGCGGCCCGCCGGAACCGAGAGGAACTGACTCGACACGGGCTGGTCCGCCATCTTCGGCTGAATTTCGTCCGTCACGCGATCGAGCTTCCAGCCGAGCGCGTCGGCGATCATCGTGATGGACTCCGCCAGCCCGACGTGACGGACGCTGGCGTCGTTCACCTTGGCCTGAAACTCCTCCCGCGTCAGCCCCGCGCCGATCTTTTTCTGGAACGGCAGACGACGGATCCGCGCGTCCTGGATGCGATCGATCTCGACGCTCATCACGCTTTCGCAGACGCCGGTCAGCGCAATCGGCAGCGCGTCCATCACAAATCCCGGATTGACGCCCGTCCCCAGCACGGCGACCCGCGACCGCTTTGCCAGCGCGTCCAGTTTCTTCGCGACGGCGGCGTTGCTCTTCACCGGATAGGCGAGCTCTTCGGTCGTCGACACGATGGGCACTTTGAGCTTCAGCACCGCTTCGAATTCGGGGACGACCTTCTTCAGCGACGAACTGGTGCAGAGAATCGCGACGTCCGGGCGCGACGTCTTGATCGCCGCGGCGATGTCAGTGCCGACCTTGACCCGCAGCTTCCGGCCGACCTCGCAGACCTCGCCAAGGTCCCGGCCGGCTTTTGCCGGGTCGATGTCCACGGCGCCGACGATCGTCAGCCCCTTCCGGTTCGCGACCTGGCGAACGACGCCCGCGCCGATGGGCCCCAGTCCGACATGCAGCACTTTGATTGGCACGATTCACTCCTTGGCGCCCTGCGCTCGATGAGCTTGGACGGGACAAACGGCCAATTGTAGGATTTGTGCACCTCGTGATGCCACTGGCCTCACGGCCTCGCACAACCGTGATCGGAGCCTTCGTGGAAGGCTGGCAGCGCGTCCTTGCGGCGCCCGCCATCGCGGCGTCCCTTCTAACGGCGGCGCTCGCGCTCGGCCTGCCGATTGCCGTCACGCTTCACAGCGTCCTGGAGCCGCCGGACATCAGCGAGCCGGGCGGTCCGGCGGCCGCCGAATCGGGAAACGACCTCGTCAACCGCGTGCGGGGGCTCATCCGGCCCTTCCTGCACGAGCTCATTGGTTTCGGCGGGACGCTGACGACGTCGGCCGACTGGCTCGAGCGCGAGGCTCGCGAGCCGACGGTCGCCACGCCCGCGGTGGCGTACGTGGCGCTGTGGCTGTTCCTGTCGGGCGGCATCCTGGACCGCTTCGCCCGTGCGCGTCCGATCCGAACCGCGGCATTCTTCGCCGCCTGCGGCGTCTATTTCGTGCGCTTTCTCCGGCTCGCAATCCTCGCGGCCCTCGCGTACTACATCCTCTTTCTCTGGATCTACCCGCTGCTCTATGTACACCTCTTCGAACATTTGACAGTTGCCTTCGCGGTCAATCCCAACGGGCTCCGGGCCGTCTTCGGCGTCGTCTTCGGTCTTGCGTTGTTTTTGATCAGCGTCGTGATCGATTACGCCAAGGTGCGCGCCGTCGTCGAGGACCGGCACAGCATGATCGGCGCGATCGCGGCGTCGATCCGCTTCATCTGGCGGCGCCCGGTGCGAGTCCTCGCCCTCTATGTCCTGAACGTCATCGCGCTGCTGCTCGTATTCCGGCTGTGGCTGCAGGCGATGCCTGGCCCGGACACGTCAGCCTGGTCCGCGCTGTTTCTCACGCTGCTCTTTCTGCTCGGCCGAATCTGGACCAGGCTCGCATTCCTGGGGTCGGAGATCGCGTTCTTCCAGGGTGAGCTGGCGCATCGCGATTACACGGCCGCGCCGATGCCCATCTGGCCGGACGCGCCGGAGGTGGAGGCGTTGGAGAACCTTGCAGGGCAAAGGGCAGAGGGCAAAGTGCAAAGGTAATGAACGAGCTGACGCGCGTCATGATTCCTCTCCTTTGCCCTCTTCCCTTTCCTCTGCCCTCTGCCCTCCGCCCTTTGCCCTTGTATATAGTGCAACCATGTCCGATCGCGCTGAGAGAATCGCCGGATGGTTGCGTGGGCGCGCCGAGCAGGCCGGCGCCCGTGGATTCGTCTTCGGGTTGAGCGGCGGCATCGACTCGGCGGTCGTCGCGCGATTGTGCCAGATTGCCGCGCCGCAGCGTGTCCTCGGCGTGCTGCTGCCCTGCTACAGCCATCCGCAGGACGAGGAGGACGCGCGTCTTGTCGCGACGACGTTCGGCATTCCGGTCGTGCGCGCCGATCTCGGCGACACCTTCGACGCCTTGACCGGAGCGCTGCACAAGGCGATCAAGGGTCTCCCGACGCACGTCGATTCCCTCGACATCAAGCAGCAGATGCCGGAAGCAAACGTCAAGCCGCGGCTCCGGATGGCTTCGCTGTACTTCATCGCCAACTCGCTGAACTATCTCGTCGTCGGCACCGGCAACCGCAGCGAGGTGGCGCTCGGCTACTTCACGAAGTACGGCGACGGCGGCGTCGATCTGCTGCCGATCGGCGGACTCGTCAAGAGCGAAGTCCGCGCGCTCGGCCGCGAACTGGGTGTTCCGGATCCGGTGATCGAGAAGCCGCCGACCGCCGGTCTCTGGATGGGTCAGACGGACGAGGAAGAGATGGGCTTCACGTACGACACGCTCGAAGCGTACCTCGCCAAGGGTCCGTCAGCCGTCCCGCCCAAGGTCGCCGAACGAATCGATCGGCTGCGAAAGGTCTCCGAACACAAGCGGGCGATGCCGCCGGTGGGACCGACGTAACCTTCGAACTTCGAACTTCAAACTTCGAAGTTCTCTCTTACTTCACGGTCTCGGCAGGCGGGCCGAATGGCTCGGTCGGCGGCGTCGCGGCGTACAGCTGCCACACGGTATTGCCGGTGTTCACGGCAAACGAGCGCCCGCCGGATGTTCCGAAGGTCTCCGGCACCGCTGTCGCGTAGTACGACGTGATCGTCGCAGCGCCGTTGCAATCATTCGGGCCCGCGATCGAGTTGGCGCCGGGGCTGATCGTGAAGACGTAGCCGGACTTGTGCGGCGTTGCCGAGGTGCCCAGTTCGGCGCCCACGAATGGATCGGTACCGCCGGGCGGCGGGGTGCCGAGGATCAGATAGCTCGACGCAAATGCGCCAGCGCCGCACGTCGTCGAATAGAGGACCTGCGCCGTGGCGGTGGTCCGGAGCGTGATGGCCGCCGACGTCTCGTTGGCGGTCATCTTCGACTTCAGCAGTCCCGGCACGGCAATCGCCGCGATGATGCTGATGATTGCGACGACAATCAGCAGCTCGATGAGCGTGAATCCCGCGTCCCGACGTCCCTGGCGGATCATGTGATCTCCTCTTCTATTTCCCTGGTGCGGCCGTCGCGTGCGAGCGGCGCGGATCGGCGCCGCCCTGCACGGTTGCCTTGGCGGTATTGACGACCGCGAGGGCCGCATAGCCGTATTTCACTTCGCCTTTGCGTCCGACCTTCGAAAAGCTGTGGCCTCGCGCCTCGAGATCGGCAAGGAGCGCCCGTGGCAGCCGATCCTCGATCTGGACGCGGGACCGCCCGCCCTCTCCGCCGCCGATGAGCAGCCGCGGCGCTTCGATGGCGCGCTGGGCCGGCATGCCGCCGTCCACGACGTCCAGGATGATGCTGTAGACGGAGGCCGGGATCCAGGCGTTCCCCGCGCATCCGACCGCCAGCCGCGGGGTGTAACCGGCGATCCCCGACCGACCGGCCTCGCCGGGCGCCGGGGCAAAGACCAGCGTCGGGACGCTCGTCGTCGACGACCGCATCAGCGGGACCATCGACCCGAAGCCCGTGCCGCCGCGTCCGCCGCGGAAATGATCGTTGTACAAGAACCCCAATCCCTTCGAAACGTAGTAGTTCCCGCCCCAGGTGGACAGCGTCTGCGTGAACGCAATCATGTTGCCCTCGGCGTCCGCGACAACGAAGGCGGTCGTGCCCGATTGCACCCGCCCGCCGGGGCCGGCCGGTGCCTCTGGACCATCGGCGGGTCCTCCAGGTCCTCCGGGTGCTTCAGGTCCTGCCGGTCCGCCACCGCGTCCACCGCCCTGGGTCACATATACCTTTTTCGGATCGATGAGCCTGAAACGTTCGAGGGCGTGCGCCGGGTCGAGGTGATTGCCCAAATCGACCGGCCAACGCTCAGGATCCGCGATTCGGGCTCCGCCGTCGCGGACGCGCCAGGCATCAATCACGTAATGCAGATAGTCCGCGTCGGTCGTGATGGTGGCGCCTGGATTCGGCTTGTAGTTGTCGAGAATCTGGAGCGTCTCAATCAGCTGCAGACCGGTCGACACGGGAGCCGGCGCCGAGTAGACGAGATGATTCCGGTACCGTCCGAGGAGGGGCTTGCGCTCCATCGCGCGGTATTGGGCGAGATCCTCGGCGGTGATGATGCCGCCGTTTTCGGCCATGTCGGCGGCGATGCGGCGCGCGATCGATCCGCGGTAGAACGACTGGGCACCTTCTTTCGCGATGGTGCGCAGCGTTTCCGCGTAGTCCTTGTTCACGAATCGATCCCCCGCCGCGAGCGGCCGTCCGCCCGGAAGAAAGATTTTCGCGGACTCCGGATACTTCGCGAACGATGCGCGACCCTCCGCGACCGTCGTTGGCAGCGCTTCGTCGAGCACGAACCCTTCGTCGGCGATCTTGATCGCCGGCGCGA
>JBLNGH010000368.1:0-3360 GCA_050264575.1 Acidobacteriota bacterium
TCCTTCACCCTCGTCAATCCACTCGGCGCGTCGCCGACCTGCCAGCTCGACAGTTGCGTCGAGACCTGCTGAAGCTCGCCAACGAGCGTGCGACACTCGGCGCACGCTTCTACATGCGCGCGCACTTCGCCGCGCCGAGACTCGGTCAGCTCGCCGTCCACGTAGGCCATGACCTCTTCACGATCGATTGTGTGTGTGGTCACTGAGACACTCCTTGTGGCGCAACCGTCCCGACGAGTTTCTCCTTGAGCGCGAGACGCGCGCGAAAGAGGCGTGAGCGGACGGTGCCGGCAGCGACGCCCATGAGCGTCGCGATCTCGTCGTAGCTGAGCTGCTCGTACTCGCGAAGCATCAGCACTTCCCTGTCGCGTTCATCGAGCTCCGCCAGCGCCTGGCGAACCCAGAGGACCGAAGTCGCATCGCACCCTGGCGCGACAGGATCGATGTCGTCCAGCGGCGCCATCGCGGTGCGATGCCCGTCACGGCGCGACGCCGAGAGCAGATTGAACGCGATGCCGAAGAGGTAGCTGCGAAACGCTGACCTGGGTTCGTAACGACTTGCGCCGCGCAGGAGGGCCAGAAATGTCTCCTGCGTCAGCTCCTCGGCCTGGCGCGAATCCGCGACTCGCCGCCGGAAGAACCGCCAGATCGGATCGCGGTACCGCTCGAATATCGCGTCGAAGGCGGCGGTATCCCCGCTCCGAAACGCTACCATGAGCTCGTCGTCGGTTCTCACGGCCGGTCTAGTGTTAGGAATGTCTGGAACCTGAAAAAGGTTCCCGGTTGAGGTGACGCAGCCCTGAGGCTGGTCCCGCGTCGAGACCTCCCAGCCTTCGACGCTCCGAGGCTCCGCGCCTCCGCGCCTAGCTCTTCCCCGTCCGCAGGCGGAAAGTCTCTTCGAATCGTTCGCGTTCGGCGTCGGGCATGCCGTAGGTGTGTCGATCGTCCGGGAACGTGCCGGCGCGGACTTCGGCGACGTAGGTTTCCAGCGCCGTCTGAATGGCGGCGCCGATCTGCGCGTACTGCTTGACGAACCTTGGCGTCCGCCCCGGCAGGAGACCGAGCAGATCGTGCCAGACCAGGACCTGGCCCGAGCACGCCGCGCCGGCGCCGATGCCGATCGTCGGGATGCGAACAGCCTCGGTGACGTACTTCGCGACGATCGGCGGAACCGCCTCGAGGACGATCGAGAAACAGCCGGCGCGTTCGAGCAGGACGGCTTCGTCGACGAGCCGCCGCGCCGCGGCCGCCGTCCGTCCCTGCGCCTTGTATCCGCCGAGGAGCGTGGCCGATTGCGGCGTGAGGCCGATGTGCCCCATCACCGGAATCCCGGCCTCGACGATGCCGCTGATGCGCGTGAGCGTGCGTCCCGCGCCTTCCAGCTTCACCGCATCCGCGCCGCCTTCCTTGATGAAACGAATGGCGCTCGCGACCGCCACTTCTTCCGATGGTTGGTACGACCCGAAGGGCATGTCGGCGACGACGAGCGCGCGCGTCGATCCGCGGACGACCGCGCGCGTGAAGACCAGCATGTCGTCCATCGACACCGGCACCGTCGACTCACCGCCGAGCACGGTCGTGCCGGCGGAGTCGCCGACGAGGATCACGTCGACGCCGGCGACGTCGGCCAGCCGCGCGCTCGGCGCGTCGTACGCGGTCACCATGACGATGCGCTCGCCGCGCTGACGCTTCGCGGCAAGCTCCGGCAGCGTCAATCGCTCCGCGGTCGGGGAATTCCCGGTATGGTGAGAATCGGACATATGGTTTTCAGCCTTGAAGCTTCCTACCGAGCTTCCCGGCTTCCAGGCTCCCAGGCTTCTTAGAAACGAAGTCCAGCCAGCTCCGGCCGGTCCAAAGGAATATTATCGATCAGGCGCGTGGCGCCGGAGCGGGCGGCGATGACCAGGGTCGGCTCACCGTCGAAGGTCGCGACGCCGACGTAATCGACCGTCAGGTCTGCCAGCACGGCGCGGGCGGCGGCCGCGGGATCGTCCCCGTGTCGATGCGCGGCGAGCCCCTGGGTCAGTGCGCGAGGAATCGCCAGCGCGCGGCGGCGCTCGTCGGGAGACAACCGCGCGTTTCGCGAGGAGAGCGCCAGGCCGTCGGGGTCGCGGACGGTCGGCCCGACCTCGAGCGAGACGTCGAGATTCATGTCTCGGATGAGCTGACGGATCACCGCCACCTGCTGCGCGTCCTTCTGGCCGAAGTAGACGACGTTCGGCTCGATGATGTTGAAGAGCTTCAGGCAGACGGTCGCGACGCCGGAGAAATGGCCCGGACGCGCGGCCCCTTCGAACTCCAGCGCGGCGCCGCCCATGTCAATCGACGTCGCGTGGCCGTTTGGATAAATCTCGGCAGCCTCGGGCACGAACAGCAGATCGACGCGCGCGCTGTCGGCGATCGCGGCGTCCTCCGGTTCCCGCCGCGGGTACGCCGCGAGATCCTTCGGGTCGTTGAACTGCCGCGGATTGACGAAGATGCTCGTGACGACCAGGTCGCAGCCGGCGCGCGCCATCCGCATGAGCTTGAGGTGTCCCGCGTGCAGCGCGCCCATCGTCGGGACGAAGCCGACGTGCCGCGCCGCCGCCCGTCGCGCGGCGGCGACCGCGGCGCGCGCGTCCGCCACCGTTCTCACGATTCTCATCGAGCGGTCGCCTCGGCGAGCGCGCGGTACACGGGCTCGAGGTCCGGCGTCGATCGTCTGATCGCGTCGAGATGCGCGTCGACGGTCGACCAATCGCCTCGCGCGATTGGACCGGTCAAATCGAATCCGTTGTCGATCGTCCGCCGCATGAGCGGCAGGAGCGCTTCCTCGGGCGCGCCGGCCGTGTTCACCAGGCGCGCGGCCGCGCGGAACAGCGTGACCAGGTAGTTCGACGCCATCACCGCGCCGGCGTGATAGAGCACGCGGCTCTTCTCGGTCATGTCGAACGCGCGCAACCCGAGTTGTTCCGCCAGCCATCGGCCGCGCATCCGCGCATCGTCGTGTTCGCCGGTGACGGCGGCCCAGGCGCCGTCGAGCTGCTCGGGTCCCCGGTCGCGCGTGAACGTTTGCAAGGGGTGCAGACCAAAGCGGATCGAATGCGGATCGAGGGCGCTGAGCGGCGTCGCGCCGCTCACATGGGCGATCCAGGGTCCCGGCCGCATGGCGCGCGCGACGTCGCGAATCGCGGCATCGGGGACGCACAAGAGAACGAGATCGGCGTCATCGCCTTCGACGAGCAGCCCGCGCCCGGCGAGACGGCCGGCAATCGCCCCGCCAACCCGGCCCCGGCCAACGACCTTGATGCGTGTGAACATGCCGCCTCGGGGACACTATGACATGAGGCGCCCGCGGCCCCGCGCGAGGATAGCGAGTCC